>JACQPJ010000060.1 GCA_016207605.1 Elusimicrobiota bacterium | reverse complement strand
GCCTTGCAGATCACCTCGCCTCAGGCCGTCCGCCCCTGGCCGCTCACCTCGCCGCCGCTTCAATCGGCTGATCTATTACAAATTGGGCCCTTCGGTCTCTGGCGAAGGGCTTGACATCGGACAATAGTTCGATTAATATGGGGTCCTCGCCGGCCGGCCGGCGAGGGAGGGGCATCCATGGCAAACGCGGAGGAGCTGACGTCGAGACAGAGGCAGATCTTGGACCTGGTGTGCAATTTCACGGCGGACCACGGGTGTCCGCCGACGGTGCGCGAGCTGGCGCGCTTGGCGGGGGTGAGCTCGCCGGACACGGTCCAGTATCATTTGGACAAGCTGCGCGAGAAGGGGCTTTTGGAAGAGGCCCGCGGCCGCTCCCGCGCCGCCCAGCTCGTCGCCGAGGAGCGTGTCGCCCTGGTGCCCATCCTGGGCCGGGTGCCCGCGGGCCCCTCCGAGGGCGCCTACGCCGAGGCCCTGGGGCACGTGCCCGCGGTCGTGGACCGCGGCGACGCGTCGGGACTCTTCGCGCTTCGGGTCAAGGGAGACTCCATGGAGTCCACGCTCTGCGAGGGTGACACCGTGGTCGTGCGCTGGCAGGAGACGGCGTCCAACAACGACGTCGTGGTCGTGCGCTTCGACGAGGGCGAGGCGACCGTCAAGCGCCTGCGGGTCAAGCCCGCGGGCATGCTCCTGGTGCCGGACAATCCCCGCTACGAGCCCTTCCCCATCGGCGCGGGGCACATCGCCGGCAAGGTGCTGTCCCTCATTCGGAAGCTCTAGATGCTATGAGCCCTGCCTCGACGCATCTGTGCCGAGCCCGAAGGGTCGAGGCCTAGATGCTATGAGCCTTTCCGCAGCGCATCTGTGCCGCGTCCGAAGGATCGCGGCCTGGATGCTATGAGCCCGAAGCGCAGGCCCTTCGGGGCCTTGCCGGCGGCGCGGATCGCCTTCAGCCGGCGCTCGAGCGCGGCCAGCGCGACGGAATCGAAAAGGCCCCGCGAGGCTCTCAGTTTGGCGCGTCCGCGGTCCAACAGGTAGAAAGCGCCTTCAGGTTTGTCTGGATTGAGGCGCAGTCGGTGCAGCCCGGCCGCGACCTGGATCAATCCCTGCAGCGCGAGTCTTTCCATCCCCACGGCCGCCCGCCACGGAGTTTCCAACTCCTCATGCGCTTCAAAATAGAGGCCCTGGGCGCCGAGTTCGTCAGCGCGGGCGAGCCAATGCGACAGCGAGTTCACCGGCGGATTCTACCATGATGAAACGGGTTGTGTTTTACGACGGAGACTGCTATACTTCGCGGCACGGAATGGGGCCGGGCGAGCAAAAGACGCTAAAATATGGAATCCAGCGCATGAAGGTCCGCTCCCGGCTCGCGGCGGACGCCGTCTCCGAGGGGACATGCATCTAAAATCCATCGACCTCTCCGGCTACAAATCCTTCGCGCTCAAGACGCGCGTGGATCTGGAGCCGGGCATCACCGGCGTCATCGGCCCCAACGGCTGCGGCAAGTCCAATGTCATGGAGGCGGTGCGCTGGTGCCTGGGGGAGATGTCCTGGAAGTCCCTGCGCGCCGACGCGATGACCGACGTCATCTTCGCGGGCACGGCCAAGCGGCCGCCGCTGTCGATGGCCGAGGTCACGCTCACCTTCGACAACGCCGCGAGTCTTTTGCCGGTCCAATATTCGGAGGTCGTGATCTCGCGGCGTTTATTCCGTTCGGGGGAGTCTCAGTATTTTTTGAACAAAACGCAGTGCCGTCTGAGAGACATCCGCGAGATGTTCCTGGACACGGGGTTGGGAGGGGACGGCTACGCCATCATCGACCAGGGCGGCGTGGACCAGATGATCCGGGCCAAGCCCGAGGAGCGCCGCGCCTTCTTCGAGGAGGCCGCGGGCGTGGCCAAGTACAACGCCAAGCGCGACGAGGCCCTGCGCAAGCTCGACCGCGTGGACGCGGACCTGGGTCGGCTGCAGGACTCGGTCGTGCTCATCGAGGAGCAGGTCCGCAAGCTCGACAGCGACGCGCGCAAGGCCAAGCTCTACGCCAAGTACAAGGAGGAGCTCGCCCTCCAGGAGGCCGCGCACATCCTCCAGCAGGCGGCCGAGGCCGAAAAGGAGCTGGCCGGCATGCGGGAGAGCATCGGCCCGGTCGAGCAGGTCCTGGGCGAGCGCCGCTCGCAGATCGCGGCCGAGGGGGCGGGCCTGGCCGCCTTGAACCTGGAGAAGACCGGCGAGCAGAACCGCTTCATCGAGGCCAACCAGCGGGTCGCCGAGACGCGCACGGAGATCGGCCGCCTGGAGGAGCGCCTGCGCGGGGCGGCCGAGGCCGTCGCCGCCATCGACGCGCGCGCCGAGGCCTGCCGCGCCGAGTCGGCCGCCGCGGCGGGACGCGCCGCGGCGATCGCCCCCGAGATCGCGGCGGTGTCCGCGTCCGTCGCCCGGGCCGAGGCGGCGCTCGCCGAGGCCGCCGCGGCGGCCGAGGGCGCGCGCGCCGAGCTGGCCGAGGTCGAGGCCCGCGCCCGGGACGCGCAGGCCGTCAAGGACGCCCTCGCCCGCCAGGCGCAGGCCCAGGTCCAGGAGGCCCACGAGCAGGGCCGCCGCGCCTCCGCCGCCGAGTCCGACTTCGCCCGCGCCGAGGTGCGCGCGCGCGCCGCGCTCAAGAGCCTGGAGCGCGACCAGGCCGCTTGCGCGGAGGCCCGCGCCGGCCTCGGGTCCCTCGCCGCGGAGAGGGACCAGGCCGACGCCGTCCTCGCCGAGGCCTCCTCCTCCGCCGCGTCCGCGGAGTCGGCGACCGAGGACCTGCGCCGCCGCCAGGCCGCGCAGGGCGAGGAAGCCGTGCGCCTGCACGCGGAGCTCGCCCGGGACAAGGCCCGCGCCGAGGCCCTGGAATCCCAGGGAGGCCAGAACCCTTATTGGGTCGGCGCCCAAGCCGTGCTGGGCGCGGGCATCCCCGGCGTGCTGGGCATGGTGAGCTCGCTGCTGCGCGTCGACGCCGCGGCCAGGCCCGCCGTCGAGGACCTGCTCGGCGAGCGCCTCTACGCCGTGGTCGTGGAGGACTCCACCGCGGCCCGCGCGGGCGTGGAGCTGCTGCGCGACTCCGCCGCCGGCCGCGCCCGCTTCCTCGTCCTCTCCTCCCTGCCCGAGAACTCCGAGCGGCCCTACCCGCCGGGGGCCCGGCCCGTGCTCTCGCGCGTGCGCTGGGACACGCGCCACGACCGGGTCGTGCGCCACCTCCTGGCCGAGGCCTACGAGCTGGGCGGGACGATCTTCGGCGACCACTGGGTCTCCGGCGGCGCCGCGCCCAAGGACGGCCCCTCGCCCTCGCTCGCGGACCTGGGCGAGCTGCGCGGGCGCGCGGCGCGGCTGGAGTCGCGCGGGACCGAGCTGGCCGCGGAGCGCGCGCGCCTGGAGTCCGCCCTGGCCGAGGCCGCGGCGGCCGGCCGGCGCGCCGCCGAGGCCCTGGCGCTGGCCTCGGGGCGCCGCCACGCCCTGGACTCGCGCGCGGCCCAGCTCGAGCAGGCCCTGGGCAACCAGGAGCGCAACGTGGAGCTCTCCGCCGAGGAGGCGGCGCGGGCCTCGGCCGACGCCGCGCTCGCCAAGGAGGCCATCCGCGAGCGCCGCGCGGCGCGCGCCGAGGCCGAGGCGCGCGCCGAGGCCTCCCGCGCCCAGGAGGCCCGCGCGGCCGAGGCCGCCGCCGCCGCGCGCGAGGAGCTGGCCGGCCGCCGCGCCGCCTTCTCCGGGCTCGACGAGCGCCGCCGCGGCGTGGAGGAGCAGAGGCTGGCCTACCAGTCCAGCCGCGCGCGCCTCGACGACGAGAAGGCCGCCCTGGACGCCGCGACCGCGCGGCTGGAGGCCGAGGCGGGGGAGTTGGCCCGCCGCAGGGCCGAGACGCTGGAGGCCCAGCAGCGCATGCGCGCCGAGATCGCCGACGGCGCGCGGCGCCTGGCCGAGCGCGAGAACGAGGCCAAGGCCGTCGCCGAGCGCCTGCAGGACCTGCAGAAGGCCCTCGACGAGCGCGGCGCGGTCCTCAAGCGCCTGCAGGCCGAGCACGATCAGGCCCAGTCCGACCTGCACCAGCACGAGGTCCGCGCCACCGCGCTCAAGAGCCGGCAGGACCTGCTCAAGAACCGCCTCTGGGACGAGTGGCGGCTGGGCTTCGACGAGGCCCGCGCCAAATACGCCGGCGTGGTTCCCGACGTCGAGAAGATCGAGACGCTCAAGCGCCGCCTGGCCTCGATGGGCAACGTCAACATGGCCGCGCCCGAGGAGTACGAGGCCCTGGCCGAGCGCCAGAAGTCCCTCCACGCCCAGATCCAGGACCTTCAGCAGGCCAAGGAGGACCTCAAGGCCGCCATCGCCAAGATCAACGCCTCCACGCGCGAGAAC
This sequence comes from Elusimicrobiota bacterium, assembly GCA_016207605.1. Lineage (GTDB taxonomy): Bacteria > Elusimicrobiota > Elusimicrobia > UBA1565 > UBA9628 > GWA2-66-18. Next base: position 37,454 of record JACQPJ010000060.1, on the reverse strand, counting down.
TTCCGCTCGACCTTCACCGAGGTGCGCGAGCACTTCCGCCGCCTCTACGCCGTGCTCTTCGAGGGCGGCGAGGCGGACCTGGTCATGACCGACCCGGAGAACATGCTCGAGACCGGCGTGGAGATCGTGGCCCAGCCGCCGGGCAAGAAGCTGCAGAGCATCTCGCTGCTCTCCGGCGGCGAAAAGACGCTGACCGCCATCGCGCTTCTCTTCGCCTTCTTCATGGTGCGCCCCGCTCCCTTCTGCATGCTCGACGAGGCCGACGCCGCCCTCGACGACGCCAACATCGAGCGCTTCGTCGCCCTCCTGCGCGAGTTCCAGAACAAGACCCAGTTCCTCATCGTCAGCCACAACAAGCGCACGATGGAGGCCGCCGACGTGATCTACGGCGTGACCATGGAGGAGAAGGGAGTGTCCATGCTCGTCTCCGTGGACTTCCGCGCCCAGCCCGCGTCCACGGCGGAGGCGCCCAAGGCGGGCGCGCTCCAGCAGGGTCCCTTCGAGCCCGCGGGTTGATCTACGGGGTCTTCTCCGACGTCCACTCCAACCTCGAGGCCCTCTCGGCCGTCCTCGACGCCTTGACGGCCCGCGGGGCCGGCGCCTGGATTTGCGGCGGCGACCTCGTGGGCTACGGCCCCGACCCCGGGGCCTGCCTGGCGCGCGTGCGCGCCCTGCCCAACCTGTCCGCGGTGGCCGGCAACCACGACCTCGCCGCGATCGGGCGCATGGGCTTGGAGTGGTTCAACCCCTACGCCCGGGAGGCCGTCCTCTGGACGCGGGAGCGCCTCGCCGACGAGGACTGGAGCTTCCTGGAGGGCCTGCCCGGGCGCGTGGACGCCGCCGACTTCACGCTCGTCCACGGCACCCCCCGCAACCCCCCGGAGGAGTACCTGCTCAGCCCGGCCCAGTTCCGCGAGAACGCGCCTCTCGTGGGCGCCTGGCCCCTGATCGTGGGCCACAGCCACATCCCTCTGCTCTTCCGCTTCCGCGCCGCCGCACCGGAGAAAGTCGAGGCGCGCGTTCTGGACGAGGGGGAGGAGCTCCTGCCCCGCGCCGCCGACGGGGGGCCGGCGCCCGTCGCCCTCAATCCCGGCTCGGTCGGCCAGCCGCGCGACCAGGACCCCCGCGCCGCCTGCGGCGTCTACGACTCGGACCGCGGGACGTTCCAGGTCCTGCGCGTGCCCTACGACATCGCCGCCGTCCAGGCCAAAATCCGCGCCGCAGGCCTGCCGGAGCGCCTGGCGGTCCGCCTCCAGCATGGACAATAGGGCCCAGGAGCATCTAGGTCCTTTGGTCCCTCGGTCTGGGTCTTCGGGCCCAGGACGCCGGGCGAAGCGGATGTTATGATCGGAGCATGGTCAGGATGCCGACGATGAAAAAGATCAGCCCAGACGACGGCCGCCGTTCGCGCACGCGGCTCGCGCTCGACCGGAGGGACGCCAAGACGGTGCTCGCCTTTGAGAAGGGCGCGCAGGCGTACCGCTGGACGACGGACCGCTCCCGCCCCGTCGTCAAGCATTGACCGGCGCGCGGGCCCGGCGGGCGCTCGCCGCCGCGGCCGCCGTCCTGGCCCTCGCCCTGCCGCGCGCCGCGGCCGCCGCCAACCCCTCCCTGGACGAGGACGTCCAGAGCATGATGCAGTGGCTCAGCCACGAGCTGGCGCAGGGACTGGCCTTCAACGCGGGCTCCAACTTCGACCCGCCCAGCGTCGTCAAGGGCTACGCCCTCCAGCCCGACGTCTCCTTCGGCGTGGGCCGCATGCCGCTGGACAAGCGCGGCTTTCCCGCCCTGCAGACCCCCGCCCTCCAGGGCGGCGCGGGGTCCGACCTCTTCCCGAACACGGTCCTCTTTCCCAACTTGGCCCTGCACCTGCGCATGGGCCTGCCCTGGGACGGCGACGCCTACCTCCGCCTGGCCGACGCCACCACCCCCGCTGGCTACAAGATTTCGCCCAACTTCACCGCGCAGGTCCAGACCAACTCCTACGGCGCGGGCCTGCGCCAGCACTTCTTCGGCGGGTCCGGCCGGCCCCGGCTCACGGTCGGCGCCCACTACAACCACGTCCGGGGCCGCACCGCCCTCAAGGGGAAGTTCAACGTCAACGTGGGCGACAACTTCACCACCGACAGCGACCTCTCCGGCGACATCCGCTGGAGCGTCAACAGCTTCGGCCTGACCGCCGTGGCCCAGCAGAGCTTCGGCGCCTGGACGCCCTTCCTCGGCCTGGGCTACAACTACGCCACGGGCTTGGTCAGCTCCCGCCTCGACCTCACGCCCGCGTCCTTCCTGGTCACGCCGGTCAGCGGCCAGGCCAGCGACCGCCCCGAGAAGAGCCAGGGCCGCTGGATCTTCGGCGCGGAGTACGCCCGCCCCACCTGGAGCGTCTTCGCCAACGCCGAACTCAAGGCCCTCGGCTCCATCCAGTACCGCAGCTTCATCGCCCAGGTCGGCTTCGCCCTTCCCTTCGAGATCGGCCGCGGCCCCGCCATCTTCTACCTCCGCCGCCCCCGTCCCCACTCGCCCCGCCCGGCGCCCAAGCCCGCTCCTCCCGCCGCCGTCCCTCCGTCCGCCTCCGTCCCTCCCGCGGCGGCGCCGCGCTCCGCTGCCCACCCCCACGCGCCGGCCCCGCCGCCCGCTGACGCGACATCCTCCGGCCTGATCTTCCTCCAGTAAACGGCGGGCTGCCGGAGGGGACCCAGACGGTTCTGGGCCCAAAGACCCTGCCGAGGTAGGACTTTGGACCCAACAAGCCTTTTTCTTCCTTATGTACACTTAGAGTGGAGGAGCGCGCCAAGTCAAGCCCATGAACCGAGCCCCGATAAAGAAGATGGTGAGCCTGGCGCTGTCCCTGGCGCTCGTCAACGGCGGCGCCCTCCCTGCTTTCGCGCGCTATGACGCGATCATCCCTCCGGTGGACACGGCGGGGCGCGGGGCCGAGCTCCTCGCCTTGGAGCCGGTCCTGCCGACCAACCAAGCGACCATGCCGGAGATCCCAAACTCCAGTCTCCCCGATATGACGTTCGCGTTGGGCGGCATGCCGCCCGCACTGCGGAACTTTGGCGGCGCGGCCGTTTACCATGCCGCGGTTGAGCGGGCGGCGGTGATGTCGTTGCCCGGCTTGGCGGCGGTGCCATATGCAGCTTTAATCCGTCGCTCCATGAATATCCTCTTCAAGCCGCTGTCGCCCGCCAAGCGGGAGCGGTCCGCGTTGGAAGGAGTTTTCCGCGGCCGAAGGGATTTCGATCAGGGACCTGCGGCCTCGAGCCGGAGTGAAACGCTGGAGGCACAAATCGGGCGCAGCGCTGCCGCAGTCGATCTGGGTTTCGCAGACCGCATGCCTGCGGCCCGCCTGCAGCCTTCCCGTCCTGGCCGTCCGCCGGGGACGTTCGGATTCCTGCGTCTTGGGAACAAAGCAGGGTACAAAGCCCAGGACCGGCCACGATCCATTTTTTCACCTCGCGGGCTGAACTCCGCGTTGGCTGCTGCGGTGATCGTGTTGGCTTCGCCCGTTGCCGCGGTCGCCCAGGACGGGAAGACAGGGCTGTCGTTGTCGATGCCCACGGGAATGCTGGTTGCGGCAGGACTTGTCCTCCTCGTGTCGATTTTTTGGAGGATGGTTTCACCCGCTTTGCGGCGGGCGCGGGCTGTCGCGCAGGATTCCGAAGCGGCGGGCGACGCTCCCGCGCGGCCGTTCTCTTCCGAGGACAAGCCGGGACTTCTTTCTTTCCTGCAAGGTAAAGAGGTCCATCTGCGCCTGCGCTCCAACGATCTTTTGGAGAACGGGCGGACCTCATTGACCGCAATCGCGCGAGGGACCGGTGATTTCACTTTGGTCGAACATCCCGTTTTTGAATCCAGGGTGTACACCGCATATCCTTCGGAATCGATTTTGACGAAGATCACCCGCCGGTTGACCGGCCGGTCGGTCCCGAACGGCGAGCGGTCGGACGTCGCTGTTATCGTTGAGGAGAAGAACGGCAGCCTAAGTCCTGACGACGCGCGCTACATCGAATGGCTCGCCCGCGAAAAAGGGACAACCCCATGGGTGATCATGGCGCCCGAATTGGATCATCAGAGCGACGGCGTGCATTCGACGGCGGATTCGCCCGGCGCAGAGGACAGGATGTTTGAGGCGACTTCCTTTTTAAAGCGGCAGATGCGGCGGCTGAGAGCGTTGCCCGCGCCGATCACCAAAGACGCGGCGCTCGCGGCCATCCCGCGCACGGTGATTCCGATCGGATTCAGCCTCATTCTCGCTTACGTGAATCGTCACGCGATTCCGTTGGAGCGATCTTTGGGCTACATCGGATTGGCCTTTAGTTTTGCTGTGAGCTTTGCGCTCTTCAATCAAACCGTGCTCAACTACGTTACGTTCTGCAGCGAGCTTACGCGCGATGCCTTAGACCGCCCAATTCGCGCGTTGGGACGCATTCTGTCGTCTCGAGCGGGGCCCCATCCGCTGGTCAACGCGCTGCTGAGGGCGTTGCGTTTCATTGGCGCCCGCGGCGACGTGCTGATCGCGGGGCCATCGCTGGGGATTCTGTGCACTTATCTCACGCGGCTGGTTCTGGGGCCGGTGGGCGAGACGGTGTCGGTGCTGACGCTGCTCGGATTCTTCCAGGTTGTCTGCAACGTCGTCGTTGGCTCGTTTGCGGGAGGGCCGTACAACGAAACCATCGCGCATCTGCGGGCCGTTGGAAAAATATCGAATCGGGCGTCGATGTACTTGGGCATCGTCGAGACGATCAAAATGGAGTTTGGACGGCTGGCTGATTTCGGCATGCAGACCCTGTTCAATGCCATTCAAGGGGTCTTGGCCGTTGGCTTTTGGCTGATGCTGTTCGTCGTAGACTTCTTTTATCCTAAACCGGATGTCCACCGCTTAAAGGATCGCGACGAGATTGCCGCCGTCAAAAAGCGCTTCGACGGTTTAAGGGCCGAGGCGGGCCGGGCCGATCAAAGGTGATGTCATGCAGATGAGTGGCTGGACCGTTGCGCAAACTGAACGTAGCGATGGGATGGCGGCGGCTCGTATGCATTGTCATGGGGGCGCAATCGTGTAACGGCCATGTAACGGGGTTGTATTGTTTATGTTTTTTTGTACACTACACTCGGAAGTAGAGCACTCAAACAGCTTGATTGCCGCCAAGCTCGCGCCGCGCGTGTCGTTCCTCTGGGCGGCCCGCTTTTTTCTTCCCAGCCCGATCGTCAATACGCAGCCTGCGCCGGTTCCAGGCTGCGATTTTTTTGCGTTGAGAGACTTCACGGGAGAGCCATGTTGACGACCCGAACGCGGAAGGTTTTTTCAGCTCTGCTGACGGCATCTCTCGTAGCCCAGCCGGTCGTGGCCCAGCTCCACGTTGCCCAGGCCGCGCCGATGGCGATCCCGGAGGCGGCCGTCGCGATGCCGCTTTCCTTCGAGCCCGGTCCCCAGCGCGACGATTTCTTCGGCGAGCTCGACCGCCACTTGGGCGGCATCGAGCGGGCCCTGGAATCTTCGCCGCTCCATCTGCCTCCCGCCTACCTCAGTCCCGCCGGCGAGCAGCTTACCGACCTGACCCAGGTGGCCTGGTATCTGCGCGGCCAGTTTTCGGCCCCGGGGGCGGCTCCGGCGCGGCACGCAGCCCGCCAAGTGCTGCTCGCGGCGCTGTCCCGCCGCGGTCTGCGCGCCGACGTGACGGGCACGCTGCGCTACGCGGCCCGGGGCGGCGCCCGGCCCGAACGGGAGGTCGCGGTCGCCAAACGCCTGGCCGCGCTAGCGGCCCGCGTTGAGGCCGCCGACCCGAACGAGAGGCTCTCCGATGAGCTGACGTCTCTTCGGGAGGCTTTCTTCGGCGACGCGGCGCCGGAGGCCGCCCGCGACATCGCGGGCCGGCATCTGGACGCGCTCTTCGACGGCACGCCGCCTCTGGCGGAGGGGGCGCCGGTCTATCAAAAGCCGGGCGCCATGCGGGACGAGTTCGGCCGCACCAGCGGCTGGGAAGACGTGTTGCCCAAGCCCGCGGGGGCGCCGCGGTCTTTTGCGGAGGCTTCCCTCGAAACCCCCAAGGGCGCGGCGTTTACGCTCTCGCCCGATTCGTGGCTGGATGAGGTCTTCTACTACGTCATGATCGACCGTTTCGGCCGGCACGTCCTGCGGGACGCTTCCGGCCGGGTTTTGCCGACGACCTGGGGCGATCCCTACGACGCCCGGACCCGGCACGGCGGCAACCTGCAGGGCCTCATCGACCAGCTCGATTATCTGCGGGGCATCGCGACGACGATCGTGGTCAGCCCGATCGTGATGAACCCACCCGGCGCCTACCACGGCTACTCGTCCATCCACCGGCTTGCCGTCGAGCCCGCGTTCGGCACGATGGCGGACTTGCAGGCCCTGCGCCGAGAGTTGAGTCAGCGGGGGATGCGGCTCATCGTGGACCGCGTTTTCAACCATACGGGCCCCATCCTGGAGTACGTAGGCGGCCACGAGTTCGGGATGCCAAAAGACATTCAACGCGTTGTTTATCCCCTAGAGCCGGTCGATTACGTCAGAGATATCGCCGCCATCAGGGAGCATTTCAGCCGCCGCGGCGACATCAGCAACTGGGACAGCACCGTGCAGAAGCAGAACGGGGACCTGCCCGGCGGCGTCAACCGCCTGCGCACGGAAAATCCGGCCACGCAGGAGCTTCTTCTTCTTGAGCAGATGTGGTGGATGCTGCAGACCGACGAGGATGGCGTCCGTCTTGATGCGTATCCCCATGTCGCGCGCGGTTTTTGGGATCGTCTTTACGAAGCGGGCCACGCGTTCGCCGCCCGGCTCGGCAAGAAAAACTATCTCTTCCTAGGCGAGCTTTTCCAGGGCGATCCCATGCACTACATCCCGGAGCTCATCGCCGGGCGCCTCGGCGCGGCCTACAACTACGTTTCATACTACTGGAACGCCGCCGCTTTGCATGGCCGGGCGCCGACGCGCGTCTTGGAGGAGTCGCATCGGCGTCTGTACGACGTCCTCGGCGGCGCCACCCATCACCTCGTCAACTTCCTGGGCAATCATGATCGCCTCCATTGGCTGGAGCCCGGCGAGCCCGAGGGCGTGCTGCATTTCGCCCTGGCCTACATTTTCACGTCCATCGGCATCCCTTATCTCTACGGCGAGGAGCAGGCGCCGCGCCGCGTTCCCGGACGTAAGTGGCTTGACATCGAGGCCGCGCGGGAGGATCGTTTCTATGAAGGCAAGTTCACGAACCCGGCGTTCGCCCGGCACAGCTTCGACACCCAGTCGCCCGGCTACCGCTTGGTCGCCAAGCTCACTGCCCTGCGCAAAGAGTACGCGCCGCTGCGCCGCGGGGACCAGTACGTGCGCTGGTCCGACCCCCATGGCCCGGGTATCTTCGCGTTCAGTCGGATCCACCGCGGGGAGGAAGTCCTCGTGGTCCTGAACAGCTCCAGCGAGCGCCGCGGCGCGCGGATGTGGGTCGACGCCGGCATCACGCCGCCCGGCACGACGCTCGTGGACGCGATGGACGGCGCCACCGCGGTCACCGCCCGGCCCGTGGACGGCGGCTCGCAGGTCGGCGTCGAGGTGCCGCCCTACGGCGTGCGCGTCTTCGTGCGCCCGATGAGGCCATGAGGGCCGCCGCGCCGACGTTGACGCCCCAGCGCCGCCGGGCCGTCCCGGCCGTGACGAAGCTCGATCCGCCGAGTTGGTGGGCCGGCTCTTCGCTGAATCCGCTGCGGCTCATGATCACGGGAAGGAACCTCGGCGGGGCGCGCGTGACGTGCGAGGCTCCGGGGGTGAGCCTCGGCGCCGTGAAGGCGGGTCCCGGCGGCCGCTGCCTGTTCGTGGATCTTAAGATCGCGCCTCGCGCGGCGGCCGGCAAGCAGGCTTTGACGATCATCACCGAAGCGGGGCGGGCGCGGGCCGATTTTGAGATTTTGGCGCCCGTCCCGCGCCGGCGCGAACTCCCGCGCCTCTCGCCCGACGATGTGGTCTATCTCATCATGCCGGACCGCTTCGCGCAGGGACAGCCGGCTTACGTCGATATTCCCGGTCGCCCTCGGCTCCTGGACCGTTCGCTCGGCCGCTCCTATCACGGCGGCAATCTGCGCGGGATCATCGACAAGCTGGGCTATCTCAAGGACCTCGGCGCGACGGCTCTTTGGCTGACGCCGCTCTACGCGAATTCCGATCGGCTGTTCGACCCGACCTATTACTCCAAGGTGCCGTTCACGGACTACCACGGCTACGGCCCGGTGGACTTTTATGCCGTTGACAAGCGCCTGGGGGATATGGAGACGCTGCGCGAGCTCGTGGACAAGGCGCACCAGGCCGGGATCAAGATCATCCTGGACCAGGTCGCCAACCATACCAGTCCCCACCATCCCTGGGTCGCGGACCCTCCGACGCCGACGTGGTACCATGGGACCACGGAGGAGCATCTCAACAACCCCTTCCACTATTGGCTTCTGGCCGACCCTTACGCCGCGCCCCAGGCTCTGCGGCCGGTCATGGAGGGCTGGCTCGGCAACCTGTTGCCCGACCTCAACCAGGACGATCCCGAGGTCGAGCGCTACCTGATTCAGAATATTTTGTGGTGGGCGGGCGTCTGCGGCTTCGACGCCTGGCGCCACGACTCGCTCAACTACGTTCCGCGCGCGTTTTGGAAGAAATGCATGGCCGCGCTACGGCGCGAGTTTCCGACCTTCCCCAACATCGCCGAGGTCAACAGCGACGATCCCTATCTGGTTTCCTTTTTCCAAGGGGGGAAGGTCGGCCGCGACGGGATCGACATCGGCATGGACGCCTGTTTCGATTTCCCCCTGCGCCGCGCGGTTCGGAACGTGTTTCTCGAAGGCAAGCCCATGTCCGAGCTTCCCGCCGCGCTCAGCCGCGATCGGCTCTACCCCGATCCGACGATGCTGGTCACGTTTTTGGGCCTTCACGACGATTCGCGCTTTATGGGGCATCCCAAGGCGTCCCCCGAGGCGCTCAAGCTCGCCTTTGCGTTCTTGATGACGACACGCGGCATCCCGATGGTCTATGCCGCCGATGAGATCGCGATGGCCGGCGGCGACGATCCGGACAACCGCCGCGACTTTCCCGGCGGCTGGCCCGGCGATCCGCGGGATGCGTTCAGCCGCGCCGGGCGAACGGCGGCGGAGCAGGACGTCTTCGCGCACGTGCGCAAGCTCGCGGCCTTGCGCGCCGAGCTCAAGCCCCTGCGCCGCGGAAGGCTGGTCTACCTCGCGTCCGACGAGAGTTTTTACGCCTATGCCCGATGCGCCGGCGCCGCCTGGGCGCTTATCGTGCTCAACAACTCCGACCGACCGCGGGAGATGGATTTTTCCGGGGTGCCGTTCCGGCTCCCCGCGGAGGGTGCGGTCATTCTCGATCGGCTTGGCGCTGCGCGGGCGCGCGTGAAAGCCGGAGCCGTACATGTCGCAATTCCGCCGAAAAGTGCGGCACTTTTCGCTTGCTCCGCGCGCTAGCCCAAGGGAGAAAACCCATGACCGACATGCGACTGTCCGATCTTATCCGCGGCAAGGAGCTTCATCTTCGCTTGCGCAGCAACGATCTGCTCGAAAGCGGCCGCGCTTCCTTGACCGCGATCGGCGCCGGGACCGGGGATGCCTCTTTGGTTAAGGATCCTGTCCTGGAGTCGAAGGAGTACACCGCTTACCCGCCGGAGTCGATTTGGACGAAGATTTTTCGCGGCCTGTCCGGCAGGATGGCTGCGAGCGGGGAGCGCGCGGACGTCGTAGTCGTGGTCGAAGAGAAGAACGGCAGCCTGAGTCCCGACGATGTGCGCTATATTGAATGGCTTGGGCGCCAAAAAATTGGCGTTCCCTGGGTCGTCATGGTGCCCGAGTCCGGCCGCCACGCGGAGGACCACCAAGTCTCGGCCCATGCGCTCAGCGAGGCCGAGGCCAAGAAGCTCCGCGCGGCCTCGTTCTGGCGGCGGCAACTGCGGCGTTTGCGGGCGCTGCCGGCGCCGATCACCAAGGACGCGGCTCTGGCCGCGATCCCACGCACCGCCATTCCGGTCGGATTCAGCGTTTTTCTCGCCTACCTGAAGCGCGGCGATATCCCGCTGGAGCGGTCCGCGGTCTACATCGGCTTGGCTTTCGGCTTCGCGGTGGGGTTCGCGCTCTTTAATCAGACCGTGCTCAACTACATCACGTTCTGCAGCGAGTTCACGCGCGAGGCGTTCGAGCCTTGGATTCGAGCGTTGGACCGCGTGCTGTCGCGAGGCAGGGGCCATTGGCTCGCCAGGGCCTTCCTGGGCGTGCTGAGCTTCGTCAGCGCCCGCGGCGACGTGCTGATCGCGGGGCCGTCGATCGGCATCATCTGCACCTACATCGCGAGGCTGGCCCTGGGGCCGGTCGGCGAGACGGTGTCGGTGCTGACTTTCTACGGCTTCTTTCTGGTCGTCTGCAACGTCGTCGTCGGCTCCTTCGCGGGAGGGCCCTATGCGCAGGTCATCGCCCATCTGCGGGCCGTCGGCAGCATATCAAACCGAGCCTCGATGTACCTCGGCATCGTGGAGACGATCAAGATGGAGCTGGGCCGGCTGGCTGATTTCGGCATGCAGACCCTCTTCAACGCCCTGCAGGGGGCCCTGGCCGTGGGCTTCTGGCTGCTGCTTTTGGTCGTCGACCGTTGCCATCGCAAACCCGAGGTCCACTGCCTCAAGGAAAAGGGCGAAATCGACGCCGTCCGGAAGCTTTTCGATGCGCTGCGGGACAATGGCGGCCGGCGCGGCCCAAGCGCCGCGGAGCCGGGTTTGAGCGGCGCCGGTCTTGCGGCGCCTGCGGGACCTGTCGTCAGGTCGCCCGCCGCATGAGCCGTCTCAGTCTGGCCTTAGCCGCGCTGATCGCCGGGCCGGCCTGCGCGCAGGCCCCCGCTCCCTTGAAGAAGGCCGTCGTTTTGGGCGACCCAGCGCCCGTCGCCTCGACCTCGGCCGCGCCCGCGCCCGGGCCGGCCCCGGCGTCCAGTTCGCCGGAGCGCCAGGAGCTCGACCGGATCATGGCGCTCAACTCGATCGAGCAGCAGAAGATGGTCTCGCGTCTGCGCCCGGTCAGCGACGAGCGCGAGGAGGCGGCGGCGCGCTACGCATTGCTCTTCGAGAAGCAGAGGCTCGAGCTGGCGGAGCTGGACGGCCGGCTCAAGCGCTTCCAGCTGGAGACCGGCGTCCAGGACGAGGCGTTCCGCAAGGAGGCCGCGGACCTGCGCCGCCAGCGCGACCGGCTTAAGCTGGAGAACGAGATCGCCCGCGAGAGGCTGGCCGCCGAGCAGATCAAGATCGACGCCGAGAAGTTCCGGACGGAGGCGGCGATGCGCGCGCTGGAGCTCGAGAGCCGCAAGCTGCGCCTGACCGCGGAGCTGGCCGGCCACAAGACGGTCGCGCTCACGGCCGACTTGGAGCTGCGCTCCAAGAAGGAGGACTGGAAGAAGGAGGCCAACCGCGACGCCGAGTATCCGCGCGAGCCCTTCCGCGACGGCGTGCTCACCATCTCCGACCGCCGCATCGCGCTCAACGGCCCGATCGTGACGGGCACGGCCGACCACGTGACCGAGCGCATCCACTATTTCAACAACAAGGACGAGAGCCTGCCCATCTTCATCGTCATCGACTGGTGTCCCTGCGGCTCGGTGATGGAGGCCTACCGGATCCTCAAGGCCATGGCCGCCAGCAAGGCGCCCGTGCACGTGGTGGTCAAGTCCTTCGCCGCGAGCATGGCCGCCGTCATCACCGCGCTGGCACCCCGTTCCTACGCCTACCCCAACGCGATCATCCTGCACCACCAGGTCCAGAGCGGGACCTGGGGCAACCTCACCCAGATGAAGGAGACGGTGGAGATCGTCAAGGAGTGGTACCAGCGCTTCGCCGAGCCCGTGGCCCGCAAGATGGGGCTGACGCTGGACCAGTTCACGGCGCAGATGTACAAGCACAACTCCGACGGCGACTGGCAGGAGTTCGCCGACGTGGCGGTCTCGCGGCGCTGGGTCGACCGCGTCGTGCACGAGGTCCGCGAGACCGGCATCCTCAAGGAGCCCGAGGACAAGTCGGCCGAGCCGCCCCGCGGCGCCTTCGGGCTGACGGAGGCGACGGACGCCCAGGGCCGCCGCTTCATGCGCCTGCCGCGCCTGCAGCCTTTCGACGCCTACTGGATCTACAACCGGGACGACTACTACCGCTGAGCCGGTTCGTCAGGGCTCGAGGTAGGTCTTAAGCCGCGCGCGCCAGCCCGGCAGCCAGCCGCGCTCGCGCTCCCGCCGCTCGGGCGGGGCGTGCTCCGTCCGGCGGGTGAGGGCGGCGTCGGCGGCCCGGGCGAAGGCCTCCACCGCGGGCTGGCCGGGCGGGGCGTCCTCCATCAGCTCCAGGGCCTGGAGCAGGCCCCAACCCAGGCCGTCGTAGCGCTCGGTGGGGGAGATTCCCTCGCCCTTGAAGTTCACGTAGTCCATCAGCGCGTAGACCCCGTTGGGGGCGGCGGCCACGGCCTCGAAGCGCCGGCGCAAGGCCTTGCGCTTCCGGCGGGGCGCGGCGGCCAGCAGCTGGGGCAGGGCCGCCTCCAGGCGGCCGGCGGCGTAGCGGGCCTGGACCGCGACGGTGTCGGCGAGCAGGGCGCGCAGTTCGTTCATGCGCGGGGAGCGGAAATCGGCGAAGAACTCCTCGCGGCTGTTCCAGGGGCAGGGCGGACGCCCTTTGAGCCAGGCGGGCAGGGGGCGGCCGGAGGCCGCGACGGCGTCCAGGGCGCCGGGGAAGCTCTCGGTGAAGGGGCCGCGCCTGCCGGCGGGATACCAGATGAAGTGGCCGATGCCCAGCGAGGCGAAGTCCTCGCCCTGGTTCCAGTGCGTGAGCTCGTCCACCTTGCCGCCGCATTCGTTCTGCCAGATCCTGCGGCCGATGGCCAGGGATTGCGCGCCGTCGAGCCGCGCCAGCGCGCCGGCGCCGGGGGCGAGCAGGAGGGCCAGGGCCAGGGCGGTCACGCCGGCATTGTATCATGGCTTCCAAAGGACCTACGCGGCCCCAGGCCAAAGGTCCCGGATGGGATGGGTCCAATGCCGCGCCCCGTCTAGGCCTTACGGCCCGTGGACGCGCGCTCGCGCGGCGGTATAATGGAGCCCGGAAAAAAGACCATGATCGCGCAGCCCCTCCCGCCGCCCCCGATGTTCATCGTCGAAGACGACGATCATTTCCGGGAGACCTTCATCGACGTGATGGCCTTGAAGGGCGTCTCGGTCTCGGGCGCGCGCAGCGGCGACGAGGCGATCCGCGCCCTCAAGCGCAGCCGGCCCGCGCTCATCATCATGGACATCCAGCTCCCGGACGTGCACGGCTTCGAGCTCTGCCGCCGCGTCAAGAGCCTGGACGGCTATCAGGACACGCCCGTCATCTTCGTCTCCGCCTGCGCGCAGTACGAGGACGCCGCCGGACGCGCCGAGGGCTTCCAGGCCGGCGCCTCGCAGTTCCTCTCCAAGCCCGTCGCCGTCGAGCGCCTCTGCTCGGAGATCGACCGGGTCCTCGCCGGCCGCCGTCCGAGCTAGGCCTCGACCCTGCGGGCTCGGCACAGATGCGTTGAGGAAGGGCTCATAGCATCTAGGCCCGTGCGCGCCGCTCTGTCGGCGCTTCTGTTCGCGCGGCGTTTTGGGGCCGACGTGGCGGGCGCCGCGTCGAGGTGGTTTAATGACTACTGGGCGGCCAATGGGGTTCCTTACGATTGAGCTGCACCTTGATATTTGATGGGCAATCGCTCAATATACTAGAATCAGTCGTGCACATCAGGCGACCCGCGCTTCTTCAAAGGATTCGCCGCAGCGTGAAGGATCATCCCGTCACGGCTCTTCTGGGGCCCCGGCAGTGCGGCAAAACCACGCTGGCTCGGGAATTATTTCGTCGGGTCAAGGGGTCGTTCTTCGACCTCGAGAACCGTCAGGACCTTGCCCGCCTGCAGGATCCGGTTCGCGCGCTCGGGGATCTTCGGGGCTTGATTATCTTGGACGAAGTCCAGAAGCAGCCCGGCCTGCTGGAAACCTTGCGGGTCTTGGCGGACCGGCGGCCACGGCGGGCGTCCTTCCTGATTCTTGGGAGCGCCTCGCCCGATCTTCTCCGGCATTCTTCGGAATCCCTGGCGGGGCGGGTGCACTTCATCGACATGGGGGGATTCGATCTGATCGAAGCGCCTCATCTCGACCGGCTCTGGCTGCGCGGAGGCTTCCCATCCTCCTATCTGGCCGCCAGCGGCGCCAAGAGCTTCGAGTGGCGGGAAGATTTCCTGAAGACTTTTTTGGAGCGCGATATCCCTCAATGGGGCATCCGCGTGCCCGCGGCGACGCTGAGGCGATTTTGGAGCATGCTTGCCCACTACCATGGACAGACTTGGAACGCGTCCGAAATCGCCTCTTCCTTAGGGACGGCGCATACGACCACGCAGCACTACCTCGATATCCTGACCGGCGCTTTTATGGTTCGGCAGCTGCGGCCTTGGCACGAAAACCTGGGCAAGCGGCTGGTCAAATCTCCCAAGGTCTATATTCGGGATTCGGGGCTTTTCCATTCGCTCATGAGCCTCCAAACCAAGGAAAGTCTTTGCGCCCATCCCAAATTCGGCGCGTCTTGGGAGGGATTTGCCCTGGAGCAGGCGCTCCGGCGGGTCCCGGATCGGCATGTTTATTTTTGGGGGACCCATGCCGGAGCCGAATTGGATTTATTGATCATGCGTGACGGCATGCGCTGGGGGTTTGAATTCAAAGCGAGCGAGGCGCCAAGCGTCACGAAATCCATGCACATCGCCCTGGAGGATCTAAAGCTTCGGCGCCTGTGGGTGGTGTATCCGGGGACACATCGGTTCGCGATGACTAATCGCATCGAAGCGATTCCTCTGGCTCAAGCCCTTCAGCTTGACGTTGCGAAAGGTTGACACGCCGCGAAGGGCCTGCTATCATCCAGGGGCGGTTCGACGTTCCTCCTCAGGAGAACTTCCCCGATGGCCGAGATCCAGCTCACCGACGACACCTTCGAGACCGAGGTCCTGCAGTCCGCCCAGCCCGTGCTGGTGGACTTCTGGGCTCCCTGGTGCGGCCCGTGCCGGATGCTCTCGCCGGTGGTCGAGGAGCTCGCCAAGGAGTACGCGGGCAAGGTGAAGGTCGCTAAGCTCAACACCGACGACCATCCCGCCGCCCCGGGGCGCTTCCGCGTCTCGGCCATCCCGACCCTGCTCTTCTTCAAGGGCGGAAAGCTGGTCGAGCAGCGCGTCGGCGTCCAGTCCAAGGCCGATCTCAAGAAGCTCCTCGACGGTCTGCTGCAGCCGTAGCGTTCCGTCCGTCCCGTCGTCCCCGACCTTCGGTCGATGAAGCCTCGCCTCTACCTCGTCGACGCCCACGCCTATCTCCACCGGGCTTATCACGCGCTCCCTCCCCTGAAGGACTCCAAGGGGGAGCCGGTGGGGGCCCTGTACGGCTTTGCGCGCACGCTGATCCAGCTCCTGCGGCGCGACAAGCCCGAGGGCTTGGCCGTGTGCTTGGACACGCCCGGCCCGACCTTCCGTCACGCGGCGTTCGAGGGCTACAAGGCCACGCGCAAGGAGATCGACGGGGACCTGCTCGTCCAGCTCGGCCGGGCGCGGCTCCTGGCCGAGGCGCTGGGCCTGCGCTGCCTCGAAAAGCCCGGCTACGAGGCCGACGACGTGATGGCGACCATGGCGCGCCGGGCGGCCCGGGAGGGCTGGGAGGCGGTGCTGGTCACGGGCGACAAGGACGCCCTCCAGCTCGTCGGGCCCGGCGTGCGCGTCTTCAACGCCGCCAAGGGCGACTGGCTCGACGCTCCCGACGTGGAGAAGAAGTTCGGCGTGCCGCCCGGGCAGGTGCGCGACTACCTGGCCATCGTCGGCGACGCCTCGGACAACGTCCCCGGCCTCAAGGGCGTGGGGCCCGTCGGCGCGGTGAGGCTGCTCAAGTCCTACGGGTCGCTCCAGGGCGCCATCGCCGCGGCCCGTCGGGACGACGCGTCCCTGGCGCCCAAGCTCGCCCAAGCCCTCAAGGAGGGCGAAAAGACCGCCGAGCTCGCGCGGGGACTCATCGCTCTGGACGAACAGGTCCCGTTGGAGGCTTCGCCCGAGGACTGCCGCGTGCGCCCGCCCGAGCCGGAGGTCCTGGCCGCGGGCCTGGAGCGCTTCGAGTTCCGCGCGCTGGCCAAGGAGTTCGGCGCGCCCGCCCCGGCCGCGTCGGTTCCGCCCGCGGAGGGCGGGCGTCCGGCGGAGGAGGGGCCCGGCGCCGCCCGGGCCGCGATCCGCGAGGCGCCGCTCAAGTCCATCGCCAAGGAGCTCTCGAAGGCCGGGGCCGTGCTGGTCGGCGCGGTGTCGGACGCGGCCGGGGACGGGGAGCTCCTGGCCGCCTCCCGGGTGCGCGTCCTGGCCGGGCTGGAGGACGGGCGCTGCGCCGTGCTCGACGAGGCCGGGGCCAAGGGCAAGGAACTCCGGTCCCTGCTGGGCGGGCGCGCGCTCAAGGTCGGCTGGGACTTGAAGGCCGCGCGCGCGGCCCTGGACCGGGCGGGGCTGGAGCTGGCGGGCCCCGACTTCGACGCCAAGCTCGCGGCCTATTGCCTGGATCCGGGCGGCGCTAAGGATCCCAAGGCGGAGGACCCCGGGGAGGCCCTGCTGGCCCGCGCGGCCCTCTGCGCCGGGCGCGAGGCCCTGGCCGCGCGGCTGCGGGAGGCCAAGGTCTGGGAGCTCTACGCGGAGGTGGAGCTGCCGATCTCCGCGGTCCTGCGGGACATGGAGCGCGCGGGGGTGCTCCTCGACGCGGACTACTTGCGCGGGCTCTCGCGCGAGTTCGCGGCCTCTCTGGCCTCTCTCCAGAAGGAGATCGACGCTCTGGCCGGCGCGCCCCTCAACGCCCAGTCCCCCAAGCAGCTCGCCGAGGTCCTCTTCGACCGGCTCGGCCTGCCGCTGGTCCACAAGACCGCCAAGGGCGGCCGCTCGACCGACGAGGAGACCCTCCAGGTCCTGGCGGCCCAGCACGCCCTGCCGGCCAAAATCATCGAGTACCGGGAGATCGCCAAGCTGGAGTCCACCTACGTGAGGGGCCTGCTGGAGCGCGTGGACCCTAGGACTCGGCGCGTCCACACCACCTTCGACCAGGCCGGCACGCTCACGGGGCGCCTGTCCAGCCTGGACCCCAACCTGCAGAACATCCCCGTGCGCACCGAGGCGGGCCGCCGCATTCGCCGCGCCTTCATCGCGCCGCCCGGCCGCGTCCTGGTCGCGGCCGACTACTCGCAGATCGACCTGCGCGTGCTCGCGCACGAGTCCGGCGACGAGACCCTGACCGCGGCTTTCCAGGCGGGGGAGGACGTCCACCGGCGCACGGCCTGCGAGGTCTTCCGCGTCCCGCCCGAGGCGGTCACGGCCGACCAGCGCCGCGCGGCCAAGACCATCAATTTCGGCCTCGTCTACGGACAGACCGCCTTCGGCCTGGCCGCCCAGCTCGGCATCCCCCAGGGGGAGGCCGCCGCCTACATCAAGCGCTACTTCGAGCGCCACGCCGGCGTCGCGGCCTGGGCGGAGCGCAACCTGGAGAGCGCGCGCCGGGAGGGGAGCGTGCGGACCCTGCTCGGGCGCGTGCGCTGGCTGCCCGAGCTGGCCGCCAGGAACACGGCCCTGCGCCAGTTCACGGAGCGCGCCGCGCGCAACACGCCCATCCAGGGCGGCTCGGCCGACATCATCAAGCTCGCGATGCTCCGCGTCGCCCGGGAGATGCCGCCGGGGCGCCGGGGCGGGGCCATGCTTTTGCAGGTCCACGACGAGCTCGTCTTCGAGGTCGACCGGGGCGAGGCCGCGGCCTTTGGCCGCTGGGTCAAGGGCGTCATGGAGGGAGCCATGGCGCTGCGCGTGCCCCTGGTCGTCGACGTCAAGGCCGGACCCAACTGGCAGGACATGGAGCCTCTCGCATGACGCGCGTCTTCCGGCACGACCCCATCGACTTCCGCTCCATGCCGTCGGCGCTCAAGTTCCTGCTGCTGGCCAACGTCGCGGCCTTCCTCGTCGCCAGGCTGGTCGGCCCGCCCATCGAGTTGATCTTCGGGCTGGTGCCGCGGGAGGTCGTCTCCCAGCACTGGGTCTGGCAGCCGGTCACCTACCTGTTCCTGCACGGGAGCGTCTGGCACCTGCTCTTCAACCTGTTCGCGCTCTGGATGTTCGGCATGCCCGTCCAGGCGCAGTGGGGGGGAGGCGAGTTCCTCAAATACTATTTCCTCTGCGGCGTGGGCGCGGCGCTGGTCTCGATCGCGGTCGCGCCGCATTCCCCAATCCCGGTGATCGGCGCCTCCGGCGCCATTTACGGCCTGCTCGTGGCCTTCGCCATGCTCTACCCCGACGCGGTCGTCTACCTATATTTCCTCATTCCCGTTCGCGCCGCGCACATGGCGATCCTCTTCGGCCTGCTGGAGTTCTTCGCGGGCGCGTCCGGGACCACGCCCGGGATCGCGCGCTTCGCCCACCTGGGCGGCATGGTCACGGGCTACCTTTATATCCGCTGGTGGTGGGTCTGGAAGCTCAAGCTCACGTCCGCCGTCTCGGGGCTGGCCGCGTCCCGCGGCCCGGCCTCCAAGCCCGCGTCCCGCCGCGCCGCGCGTTCCGCCGCCCCGCGGTCCGCGCCGCGCGACGAGATGGCGGAGGTGGACCGCATCCTCGACAAGATCCTGGCCTCGGGCCTGGAGTCGCTGACCGACGCGGAGCGGGCGCTGATGCGGCGCTACTCGGAGAAGAACAAGCCCTCATGACTAGGCGCTACAAGGCTTTCCCTAGCCGCGCCTGTGCCGAGCCCGAAGGGTCGCGGCGACCCAAACGCTTTGTGGTTGGTTTGACCGGCGGCTTGGCCACGGGAAAATCCTCCGCACTGGCCGAGTTCGCGCGCCTTGGCGCCAAGACGCTTGATCTCGACGCGGTGGCCCGCGCCCAGGCCCGTCCCGGCGGCCCCGCCCACCGCGCCATCGTGCGCGCCTTCGGCCGCGGCGTCCTGGGCCCGGACGGCGCCGTGGACCGCGCGGCGCTCGGCCGCCGCGTCTTTGGCGACGCGGCCGCGCGGCGGCGCCTGGAGGCGGCGACGCACCCCCTCATCCGCCGCGAGCTGGAGCGCCGCCTGCGGCGGCTCTCGGGCGTCGTGGTCGTGGACGTCCCCCTCCTCTTCGAGGCGGGACTCCAGGACCGCTTCGACGCGACTTTGCTCGTGGCCTGCCCGCCGGGCGAGCAGGCGCGCCGCGTCGCGCGCCGCGACCGCCTGCCCGCCGCGGAGATCCGCCGCCGCCTGCGCGCGCAGTGGCCCCTGGCGCGCAAGCGGCGGCTGGCCGACGTCGTGATCGAAAACGGCGGCTCCCGCGTCCGTCTGCGCGCGCAAGTCGGCGCTTGGCTCGCCGGTCTCAAGCTCCTGCACGGAGGAATGCCCCATGGAAACCCAGACTAAGCCGGAAATCCCCGCCGTCCCCGCGTCCGCGGCGCACCCGCCCCAGCCCGCGGCCGGGGGAGAGGCCGGCGGCGCGGCGCCGCTCAAGCCGCTGGAGACGGCGGAGCTGGCCAAGAAGACGATCGCGGAGCTCGCGGCCATCGCCCGGGAGCTCAAGCTCGAGGGCCTCAGCGGCCTGCGCAAGCAGGAGCTCATCGCCAAGATCGTCGAGGGCCAGCTCAAGGCCAACGGCATGATCTTCGACGAGGGGGTCCTGGAGATTCTGCCCGACGGCTTCGGCTTCCTGCGCTCGCCGGACTATTCCTACCTGCCGGGACCCGACGACATCTACATGTCGCCCTCGCAGATCAAGAAGTTCGGCCTGCGCCGCTGCGACACGGTCGCCGGCTTCGTGCGCCCGCCCAAGGACGGGGAGCGCTTCTTCGCCCTGCTCCAAGTCAAGCGCATCAACGGCATCGAGGCCGAGACCCTCAAGGACCGGCCTCTCTTCGACAACCTCACGCCCCTGCACCCCGATGCGCGCTACACGCTGGAGACGACCCGCGACGAGGTCACCACCCGCCTCATGGACCTCATCTGTCCCATCGGCAAGGGCCAGCGCGGCCTGATCGTGGCCCCGCCCAAGACCGGCAAGACCGTGATCCTGCAGAAGCTCGCCAACGCGATCGCCAAGAACCATCCCCAGACCGTGATCCTGGTCCTCCTGATCGACGAGCGCCCCGAGGAGGTCACCGAGATGCAGCGCACGATCAAGGGCGAGGTCATCGCCTCGACCTTCGACGAGCCCGCCGAGCGCCACGTGCAGGTCTCCGAGATGGTCCTGGAGAAGGCCAAGCGCCAGGTCGAGCTGGGCAAGGACGTCGTGATCCTGCTCGACTCGATCACCCGGCTGGCCCGCGCCTACAACACGGTCACGCCCTCCTCGGGACGCGTGCTCTCGGGCGGCCTGGAGGCGACGTCGCTTCAGCGCCCCAAGCGCTTCCTCGGCGCGGCCCGCAATATAGAGGAAGGCGGCAGCCTCACGATTCTCGCCACATCCCTCGTGGAGACCGGCAGCCGCATGGACGAGGTCATCTTCGAGGAGTTCAAGGGCACCGGCAACTCCGAGGTGTACCTCGACCGCAAGCTCGCCGACCGCCGCATGTTCCCGGCCATCGAGATCAACCGCACCGGCACGCGCAAGGAGGAGCTGCTCCTCTCCGAGGACGAGATCAACAAGGTCTGGATTCTGCGCAAGGTGCTCGCCCCCCTGGGCTCGGTGGAGGCGATGGATCTCCTGCGCGACAAGATCCTTTCCACCAAGTCCAACAAGGACTTCCTCAAGGCGCTGGAGCTGTCGAACATGGCCGGCTGATGCGGGCCCTCGCCCTTCTCGCCGCCCTGGCCTCCGCCGCCCGGGCCTTCTCGCTGGGCGGCCGGGTCGAGCTCCTCGCCGCGCAGGAGTTCGAGCGCTTCTCCGTGCTGACCGCGCCGGGCCCGGCGGAGCCGCCGCCCGCGCTCCTCGCCAAGTCCCGCCGCCTTCTCTACGCCGAGCACCGCGTGCAGAGCGCGGACCCCGGCGCCGCGGCGCTGGCCAAGCGCTACGGCACGACGTTGGCGGCCCTGCAGTCCACCAACGGCAACGAGTTCGTCCTTTTTTCGCCCGGGCAGCGCCTGACGGTCCTCAACCGCGACGGACAGCTCTACGCCGTGCGCCGCTCCTCGGAGACGCTCGACGCGATCGTCGCCCAGTTCCGCTCGGGCGCCAAGGAGAGGCGGCAGTTCAAGGAGCTCGTGGTGCGCGCCAACGCCCTGCCCGGGGTGGCCCTGCTGGCGCCCTACCGGCTCGACCGGGGCGCCCGCCTGCTCATCCCCGGCGTGCGCATGCGCTTCGACACCTATCGCTTCCCCTTCCAGGTCCAATCCTGGCCGCGCATCTCCTCGCGCTTCGGCTACCGCTATCACCCGGTCCTGCGTCGCGCCCGCTTCCACGAGGGACTGGACATCCCTAAGCCCCACGGGACGCCGGTCTACCCCGCCCGCTCGGGGCGGGTGGCGGAGGCCGGCTGGCACGAGGGCTACGGTCAGCTCATCGAGATCCGGCACTTCAACGGCGAGACCACGCGCTACGGCCATCTCTCGGCGACCTACGTCCGCGCCGGCGACATCGTCACGCGCGGCAAGACCTTGATCGGTCGCGTCGGCTCCACCGGCCTCTCCACCGGCCCGCACCTCCACTTCGAGGTGCGCGACCGCCGCGGCCGCCCCGTCAACCCCACGGCCAAGATCGGCCGGCGCTGACCATGAGGCTCCATCTCCGCGAAGCCGGCGATCCGAAGGGCCCACCTATCGTGCTTCTCCATGCGTTTCCGCTGTCGAGCGCGATGTGGGAGCCGCAGGTCGAGGCGCTCCAGGGCTTGCGCGTCCTGATGCCCGACCTGCGCGGCTTCGGAGGCACGCCGCTCGCCGCGCCGTGGTTCATCGAGCACGCCGTCGCCGACGTCTTGGAAACGGTTCCCGAGACGCCGGCCGTCTTCGTCGGCCTGTCCATGGGCGGCTACGTCGCCCTGCGCTTGGCCGAGAAGGCGCCCGAGCGCGTGCGCGCGCTCGTCCTCTGCGACACCCGCGCCGAGGCCGACGCCAACGAGCACAAGCTCAAGCGCGCCGCGGCCGTGGACTTTCTGCGCGCCCAGGGCGTCGCGACCTTCGTCGCGCCGTTCCTGAAGGACGCGCTGGCTCCGGGTCGACCGGACGTCCTCGAGTTTCTGCGCGGCGTCGCCCTGCGCTCCTCGCCGGAGGCCGTTCTGGCCGCCCTGGCGGCGCTGGCCGCGCGGCCGGACATGACCGCATCCCTGTCAAAAATCCAAGTCCCGACCTTGATCCTGGTCGGCGCTCAGGATAAGATCACGCCGCCGTCTCTCTCTGAGGCCATGCGCTCCCGCATCCCCGGCGCCGAGCTCCACCTGATCCCCGCCACCGGCCACTTCTCCAACGCGGAGAATCCCGCCGCCTTCAACGAGCGGCTCGGATTTTTTCTGAAGCGCCTTTAGAATCGTGGTCCGCACTACGCAGGAGATAAGGGAGCCAGTCGTCGAGATGCCGCCCGAGCCGCGAGAGCGACATGGCGATCCCCGCGAGCTCGGCGCAAAGGAACAAGCTAAGAAATCCGCCCAGGAGCGCGACGGCAAGGAGGATGCCCGCGGGAAGCGCCGGTTCAAAGGTGGGGTGGAGCGTGAACTGCGCCCACAGGCCGCCAAAAATAAGGGACGGGCCCGGCAGCCATGAGAGCTGCCGCCAGTCGCTGAGAGCGTCGGGCCAGTAGCGCCACAGGACGCGTCTTGCCTCGGCGCGATCAATGAAGGCTTCCACTTGTTCGGGGCTCATCCCCTCCAGCAAGCGCTCCTCCAGGTCAAGCTTGGCCAACGCCCGAAGCGCTCTCTCGCGAGCGAGCGGCGGGGCCAAGCGGACGCGGCCGCGGGCGTGAGCCAGTATCCGGGTTGCCGCGCGTTCGCGCGCCGCAACGGCGGCGTCATCGGAAAGACGGCCGCTGACCGCGTCGGCCAGGGCGCGCTCGAGCCATCGGCGCAGGCCCGCGCCCAAGGAGATGACGCGGCCCGTCGCGTCCTGCGCCTCGTCGAGACGAGCCGCTCCGCGCGCGATGCGTCCCATCCGCTTGAGCGTATCCCGGCCGAGCAGAAAATAGAGCGGCGCGGCGTCCCCTTGCGACACAAGGGCGTCCAAGGCCCGGCGGCCTCCCTCAAGTTCGCCGATGGCCTGAGCGGCGAGCACGTAAGAGTTGTATGGGTGCTTGGCGAGGGCCCGATGGAACTCTTGCCGGGCTCTCTTGGCCGTCCATAGCTTCCTGTGTCTAAGGCCCCTTTCGAACTCCGCCGGAAGGCCTTGCGCCCCCGCGTCGGCTTCGTCTTGGAGGCGTTGGACGACGTCCCGCGCGCGCCATTCCGTGTAGCCCTCGATGAGGGCTCTCCATAAATGGGGGCCTTCCTCGGGCCCCAGCAGAATGGACAGAGAGCGTTCCCCCGCCAGGTAGCCCTTGTCGCCTTGGTGGAATCCCTCATGAGCGGCCAAGTAAATGAAGCCGGCGGGGCCATGCGCCTCGTCAACCCACGCCAGCTGCGTTCCGTCCGTAAGAGGCGTCATGTAGCCACCGGGGAGCTTTCCATCCGTGCGGGCCGCGGCGAAAAAGTCTCGGCCCGATACGACGTGATCCAGGTCCAACCCCGGGACGTAGGCCTTGAGGCTCTCCAGAGGCCGCCGCCACTTGACGGGAGCCTCTTGGGCGGCGAGAGCGGCCCAGCCGCCGGGGGGGGCCATGATTTGCTCCGCTCTTTTCATGAGCGTTGCCGCGCGAGGCAAAAGGAGGAGCTGCGCGGCAAGCCAGCCCATCAGGGATGCGCGCTCCTGGATTTTCGCGGCGCGTTCATAAAATCTGGATCGGACCATAAGGGAGGTTGCCGCGTGCTCGGGCCCCGATGGCGCGGGGTCCGCTAAGCGGTCCGACTCATCGAGCCAATCGGTCCAAGCCTCATCGGGAGGCAGTCCCATGTCGGGCAGTTGAACGGGAGAGGGGGCCGTCGCGGACAGATTGGAGTCGGGGATGATGGGGCTTGGCGCCGGTTTGGGCATCCCTGCGGGCAGGAGGGCGTCCTCCACGCCGGGAACGGCTTGACCCCGCCTCTCCGCCCAGTCTCTGTTTGCCGGCTCGAGGGTTTCGTCTATTCGCTCGCGGGATCGTTCCGCCGCGCGAGCCCGAACCTGTTTGAGGGCCGTGTCCAGGGCGGCACGCTGCCGCGGCAGCAATATGCGCGCGGCCTCCAGGTTTCGCTCGGACGCGCGCAGTTCGGGCAGGCTTCGGGAGCGTAGGACCTGAGGGATTCTCCCGAGCGCGCGCCGTGCGTAGGCGGCGATTTTCCCGGCCAGACCGGATCGATTCGCCTGCAGTCGAGTCGGAGGCATGCGCAGGGATCGCATGACATGGCCGAAGGCGATCTGGACGTCCGGCCGGCGGAAGTCCAGGTTCAGCGATTGGCCCAGGGAATCGATCTCCGTGGGGGGCCCGCTTTCGAAATGCGTCATCCAAAGCTCCACGATGCCGGGATTCGCGTTGAGGGCGGCCTCTGGCGCGCGGCCTCCTTCTGTAAAACCAGCATAAGCCCGCGGCGGGCTGGACCCGCAGGCCAGGCTGAACGTTAAAGCGACGGCCAGGGCTTTGCGCAACGGCATCATGAAAGGATAGCGCGTTGTCAAAGGCGCGTCATGGGCCTTTAGGGCACTCCGGAGTAGGACCTAAGACCCATGACAATCATCGCCGATTTTCATGGAACTAAATGCACCCCCTTCGCGTATATAAGGGCCGGCCTCTTGTTTGCGGCCGGCCGGGAGGAGGTATAATGGACCCCAAGATGAACGCGGGAATGCCGGCCACGAAGGGTGACGTTGGAGCGGTCAAGGAAGACTTGTCCGTCGTAAAGCAGGACGTATCTGTCCTCAAGCAGGACGTGGGCGTGCTCAAGCAGGACGTGGGGGTGCTCAAGCAGGACGTGGGCGTGCTCAAGCAGGACGTGGGGGTGCTCAAGCAGGACGTGGGCGTGCTCAAGCAGGATGTGGGCGTGCTCAAGCAGGACATGGGCGTGCTCAAGCAGGACGTGGGGGTGCTCAAGCAGGATGTGGGCGTGCTTAAGCAGGACGTGGGGGTGCTCAAGCAGGATGTGGGGGTGCTTAAGCAGGACGTGGGCGTGCTGAAGCATCACGCCTATGCGATCAAGCAGGATTTGTGCAAGGTCGAAAATCGTTTGTCTGCTCGCTTGGACGCGCACGACAAGCGGTTCGATCGCATGGACGACAATCTCCAGCGCCTCAATGTCGGTTTTGCCCGCATGACGGGCAATATGGCGGATATGAAGACGGAGATTCTCCAGGCGATAAAATCTCAATCCAGTCATCTTTTGCGCGTGATGGATCGCATCGTTGGGGCGGTGGAGGATAATAAGCGCGCCTGGGCTTTCCAAGAAGTCCGGATCGCGCGGATTGAGTCCCGACGGCAGTAGTCGGCGGCGCGCGGCCGGTCTTGCAGCAATTCCGCTTCCGTCGGAGTATTTGCTATAATCGGCGGCGCTATGAAGAAAGGCATCCACCCCGTCTATCGGCCGGTCGTGTTCCAGGACGTCTCGGCCGGCAAGGGCTTCGTCACCCGCTCCGCGGTCGCGGCCAAGGACACGATCACCTGGGAGGACGGCGCCACGTATCCCCTGGTCAAGCTGGATATCTCGGCCTACTCGCACCCGTTCTACACCGGCCAACAGAAGCTCGTCGACACCGCCGGGCGCATCGACCGCTTCAAGAGGCGCTTCGAGGCGACCGACGGCAAGACCCTGGAGCGCAAGGCGGCCAAGACGACCGCCAAGCAGCTCGCGCACGTCGGCCATGCCGCCAAGCGCGTGCTCACCACGGCGCCCAAAAAAGAAGAGAAGGGCGTTAAGAAGGCCTCCAAGGCCGAGAAGAAGGAGAAGGCCCCCGCCAAGAAGGACTAGCGGACGAGCTCCGATCCGGGCCCCGGCCTTCCCCGGCCGGGGCCCGGCTCTTTTTAACCCCCGTTCTTTCGGATGAACCCCAGAATCGCCAAGCTGGCCGCCGAGTACCGCGAGATCGAGTCCCGTCTCGCGCGGGGAGGTCTGCCCGCCGCCATTCTCAAGGAGCTGCTGGTCCGGCACGCACAGATGGGGCCGGCCGCGGCCAAGGCTCGGGAATTAGCGCGCGTGGAGGGCGAACTGGAGGGCCTGCGCGTCCTCGCCTGTGACCCGGAGATGCGGGCCATGGCGGAGGAGGAGCGACCTCGGCTGGAGGCCCGGCGCGCCGCGCTGGAAGAGGAAATTCTCATGGACCTGCTCGCGGCGGACCCGGACGACGCCCGGAACGCCTTCCTGGAGATCCGAGCCGGAGCGGGCGGCGAGGAAGCAGCGCTCTTCGCCTCGGAACTCCTGCGGATGTACTCTCGTTTCGCCGAAGCGCGCGGCTGGAAGACCGAAGTCTACGAGCTCTCCCGGACCGGCCTCAAGGGGGTCAAGCAGGCGGTGCTCTTCGTCTCCGGGCGGGAGGTCTTCTCCTGGCTGCGCCATGAGGGAGGCGTGCATCGCGTCCAGCGCGTGCCGGCGACCGAGTCCTCGGGCCGCGTCCACACCTCCACGGTCACCGTCGCGGTCATGCCCGAGGTCGAGGAAACCGCGGTCTCGGTCCGCCCCGAGGAGATCAAGCTCGACACCTACCGCGCCGGCGGCGCGGGAGGCCAGAACGTCAACAAGGTGGAGACCGCCGTGCGCCTGACGCATCTCCCCACCGGGCTCGTGGTCGAGTGCCAGGAGGAGCGCTCCCAGGGGCGCAACCGCGAGAAGGCAATGCGGCGGCTGCTGGCCAAACTGGCCGACGCCGAGCGTGAGAAGGCGGCGGCGCAGAACGCCTCCGCGCGCCGAGCCCAGGTCGGCACCGGCGACCGCTCGGAGAAGATCCGCACCTACAACTTCCCCCAGTCGCGCCTCACCGACCACCGCCTGGAGCGCTCCTGGCACAACCTGGCCGAGATCCTGGAGGGGGCGGTCGGACCCGTGCTCGAGGCTCTGCGCGAGGAGCGCCGGCGCCTAAGGCTCGAGGGATGACCGTCGCGGCCTGGCTCGAAAAGGCCCGGGCCTTCCTGGAGGAGCGCGAGGTTCCGGAGGCGTCGGCGAGCGCCGAGTTCCTGCTGGCCGAGACCCTGGACCTGGGCCGCGGCGGCGTTCTAGCCCAGCCGGCCCGGGAGCTTGGCGTCCGGGAGGGCCGCTGCTTCTGGAACTGGGTCAAGGCGCGCGGCCGACGCCGTCCTCTCGCCTACATCCTCGGCCGCCAGCCCTTTCTCGACCTCAACCTGGAGGTGACGCCGGATGTCCTGATCCCGCGGCCGGAGACCGAGGAGCTGGTCCTGGAGGGAGAGCGGCTGGTTCGCTCCCTCGGCGCCGCCCCGCCGAGGATTCTTGAGATCGGCACGGGCTCCGGCTGCATCGCGATTGCGCTGGCCCGCCGGATTGCCCAGGCCGCCGTCTTTGCCACCGACGTCAGCGTCAAGGCGCTGGCGCTGGCCGAGCGCAACGCCGTCGCCCACCATGTGGTCGGGCGCGTGCGCTTCGTGCGCGAAGATTTGTTCGCGGTCCGGTCGGACCCGCGCCCGTGGGCCGACCTGCTGATCTCCAACCCGCCCTACGTCCCCTCCGACGCGATCGGCGGCCTGGAGGCGGAGGTGCTCCAGGAGCCGCGCCTGGCTCTCGACGGAGGCCGGGACGGCCTGGACGCGATCCGCGCCCTTGCCGCCCAAGCGCCGCGCCGGCTCAGGCCCGGCGGCTGGATCGCCCTGGAAATCGGCGCCGACCAGGGGTCGGCCGCCGCGGAACTCCTGCGCCGCGCGGGCCTGGAGGCCGTCCAAGTCCGGAAGGACGCCCAGGGCCTCGAGCGCATCGCCGTCGCAAAAGTGCCGGCCGCCGGTTTTTGATAGACTGAATTGGCGGCTTCTGTTTTTTTAGCTTGGGGATGGGGGCGTAAAATGAGGAACATGCCCATTATAAAAGTGGTCATCAAGCGTTTCCGTAGCTTTCCTTCGGCAACACTGACATTCGATAATCCGCTTTTCGTCGTGGGACGCAATGGCTCGGGAAAAAGCAATCTCGCCGATATTTTCAGCTTCGTCTCCGAAGCAATGGCATCTCCTCTTCAAGCGGTCTTCGACCGCCGGGGAGGCATCGCGGCAGTGCGCAACCGCAGTTCGGGAAAAAGTTATCCTCCCAATCTTGGTCTGGCGTTTGAGTTCGGGCCAATCAACGGTGTTGCCGGCGGGCGGTTCGCTTTTGAGGTCAGGGCCCTTGCAAACTATGGCTACCAGATCTCCCGGGAGCAATGTCTGGTGCGCAAATCAGATGGAACTCGTTGGTGGTTTGACCGAAAAGAAACGTCCTGGGAGAGCAACGCGAAGGGCTTGACGCCGGCTTTGGAAGCGTCGGCGCTATCTCTGCCTCTGATTGGCGGCGACGAAAGGTTTGCGCCGATTGTTCGCATTCTCGGTTCGATGCGGGTGTACTCGATCGAGCCGGCCAAACTGCGCGGAATGCAGGATCCGGACAGCGGCGTGGCGCTACGAACCGACGGAGGAAACGCCGCGAGCGTGCTACAAGAGTTGTCTCGCGGGGAGGAATCGGCGGAGATGAAAAAAGCCATCAACAACATTCTTGAGACCATCGTTCCCGCCACGAAATCGGTCGTTGCCGAAAAGCATGGGAATAAACTATCCATGAAGTTTTCTCAAGAGTGGGGCTCCGATAAAAATAAAAATCTGACCTTCGATGCGTTCAACATGTCGGACGGCACGCTCCGATCCCTGGGAATTATTCTGGCCGTTTTCCAAAAACCAAGTCCGAGTCTATTAGTCATCGAAGAGCCCGAGGCCACCATTCACCCAGGAGCCCTGGGCGCTATTCTTGATCTGATCCGCCAGGCATCCAAATCCATGCAAGTCATCGTTACCACGCACAGCCCGGAACTTTTGGACGCGAAATGGATTCGCGACAGCAACTTGCGTGTTGTCACCTGGCAGGAGGGAGCTTCCCATGCGTTGATGCCGTCGCGGGCCGCCCGGAAGGCGATGAGCGATCATTTAATGGGGGCGGGCGAACTTCTACGCTCCAATGCCCTGAATGCCGAGGAACTCTTCTCCGACGATGAAGACTTACGCCAAGGGAATTTGTTCGAGAATTTGGCGTGAAGATTTATCCTATCGTTGAGGGGCACGGCGAGGTGCAGGCTGTCCCCATTTTGCTGCGGCGGTTGTTGGCGGAAGCCCAGTGCCATCGAGTGGAAGTGGGCAGGCCCATCCGCCGGACTCAGGCGCAATTCCGTAGCAAGGAAGCTGTCGAGACGGCGGTGAAGCTTGCGCTTTTGCAGCCCGATTGCGCTGCCGTGGTAATTCTTTTCGACGGCGAGGACGATTGCCCCAAGGAGGTCGCCGAAAAGGCACGCGCCTGGGCGCGCGGGGCCGCGGGAACGGTTCCCTGCGATGTCGTAATCGCATATCGTGAATACGAGACATGGTTTCTATCCGCCGTTGAATCCTTGCGGGGGAAATGCGGCATCAGCGACGTCGCAACCTCTCCCGACAACCCCGAATCAAAGCGCGACGCCAAGGGAGCACTCGAAGAGTTCATGCCGGAGCGCCGGGCCTACTCGGAAACGCTCGACCAGCCCGCAATGAGCGCCGCTTTTGACATGGGGCAGGCGCATCACCGCAGTCGCTCTTTTCGCAAACTGGTCAAGGCGCTCGGAGAATCTCTGTCGCAGCTTCAGCAGACGCTTCCAGCTTGGCCGCCGTCAAAATGGCAGGGTACCGGGGCGCAGTAGAGGATCAATGGCAATCCCAGATTTCCAGTCAATCATGTTGCCGCTTCTGAAGCTTGCTGGTGATGGGCAGGAACATCGCTACTTGGAAGCGATTGATAAGCTGGCCGACGGCTTTGCCCTGTCGGCCGAGGAAAGAAGGGTGCGCCTCCCCAGCGATGTTGATGAGATTTTTGACAACAGAGTCGGTTGGGCAAAGACGTTCCTAAAAAAAGCCGCTTTGGTGGAAGCGACTCGCCGCGGTTATTTTAAGATAACCGATCGCGGACAAGAAGTTCTCAAGGAAAATCCCAAACGGATCGACATGAAGTTTCTTGATCAGTTTCCCGAATATCGGGATTGGCGGGCAATCAAGCA
Source organism: Elusimicrobiota bacterium (assembly GCA_016207605.1). Classification (GTDB taxonomy): domain Bacteria; phylum Elusimicrobiota; class Elusimicrobia; order UBA1565; family UBA9628; genus GWA2-66-18. Next base: position 7,255 of record JACQPJ010000060.1, on the reverse strand, counting down.
TGCCAAGACTAAGCCGCTGGAAACCGGCATTGACTCGGAGGTCCAGACTCCTGAGGAAGCGCTCGAAGCCGCACACCAGAATCTGCGCGCGAGCTTGGCCAGCGATCTCCTCCAGCAACTTAAGACAAGTCCGCCTGCCCTTTTCGAAAAGATCGTCGTCGAACTTTTGGTCAAGATGGGCTACGGCGGAAGTAGAAAAGACGCCGGCCAAGCCATAGGGAAGAGCGGAGATGAAGGCATTGATGGGATCATCAAGGAGGATCGCCTCGGTCTCGACACCATTTTTATCCAGGCAAAGCGGTGGAAGGCTCCCGTGGGGCGTGTCGAGATTCAGAAGTTTGCAGGGGCGCTCCAGGGCCAGCGCGCAAATAAAGGAATCTTCATTACGACTGCGGAGTTTCACGACTCGGCGCGTGAATATGCGGCCAAGATCAATATGAAAATTGTGCTGATCGACGGCGAAGAATTGGCGCGGTTCATGATTGATAATAACATCGGGGTGATTTCGGTGGCGTCATTCGACGTAAAAAAGGTGGACCTCGATTATTTTGCCGAGGAGTAGCCCGAATCCTCAATGCCGACTGAATCTCGGGCAAAGGTTTTATTGTCGCTTCCGGCGATTCCCCGCGCGGTGCGTGGAAAATCCGGCATGGCGTGTCGGGAATTGGCGAGCAGCTAAAACATGGACCGATTGACCATCGAGGGGGGGCGGCCTCTGGAGGGGACCATCGCGGTCAGCGGCTCCAAGAACGCGGCTCTGCCCATCCTCGTGGCGACCTTGCTCACCGACGAGCCCTGCGTCGTCGACAACGTCCCGGCGGGGCTGCGCGACATCAAGACCACCGTGCGCCTGCTCGAGAGCCTGGGCAAGCGCGTGCGCGTGGGCGGCGCATCCGTGCGCGTTACGGCCGCGGGTTCGCTCAAGACGCAGGCGCCCTACGACATCGTCCAGCAGATGCGCGCCTCGGTGCTGGTGGCCGGGCCCTTGCTCGCGCGCTTCGGCCTGGTGCGCGTGCCGATTCCGGGAGGCTGCGCGATCGGCCTGCGCCCCATCGACATCCACCTCCAGGGCTTTGAGGCCATGGGCGCGCGGCGCATCGCCGACGAGGGCGACATCATCTTGAGCGCGCCGCGCCTGGCGCCGGGCGCGCTGCGCCTGCGCTTTCCCAGCGTCGGCGCGACCGAGAACCTGATGCTGGCCGCCGCGGCGACGCCGGGCCGCACGACGATCCGCAACGCCGCGCGCGAGCCGGAGATCGCAGATTTGGCCGCGTTCCTCGTCCGCCTTGGCGCGAGGGTCGAGGGCGCGGGAACCTCGGCCGTGACCATCGAGGGGCGCCTGCGCCTGAAGGGCGCGCGCCACCGCGTGATCCCGGACCGCGTCGAGGCCGGCACCTACCTCATCGCCTGCGCGGCCGCGCGCGGGCGCCTGCGCCTTAAGAACGCCGAGGCGGGCCATTTGACCGCGGTGATCGCGGCCCTGCGCCGGGCGGGCGCAAGGATTCGCTTCGGGCGCGGCTGGATCGAGATCGCCATGGACGGCCGCCCCCAGCCCGTCTCGATGCGCACCGCGCCCTATCCCGGTTTCCCGACCGACCTGCAGGCGCCGTGGATGGCGCTCATGGCGCTGTCGTCGGGCGCCGCCCGGGTCCGCGAGGACGTCTTCGAGAACCGCTTCCTCCACGCCGCCGAGCTGGCGCGCCTGGGGGCCCGGATTTCAGTCTCGGGCGCGGCCGCGGCCGTGTCCGGCGTGGAGCAGCTCTCCGGAGCGCCCGTCATGGCTTCCGACATCCGCGCGGGCGCGGCCCTGCTGGTGGCGGCGCTGGCCGCGCGCGGGCGCACCGTGATCCAGCGCGTCTACCACGTCGACCGCGGCTACGAGGACGTCGAGGGCAAGCTGTCCCGGGTCGGCGCCCGCGTCGCGCGCCTCAAATGACCTTCGCGCAAGCCCTGGAGGCCCTGGAGGCCCGGCAGGAGACGCGCATCGAGCTGGGCCTGGCGCGCGTGCGCCGCCACCTCGCGCGCCTCGGCCGCCCGGACCGCCGGGTGCCCGCCTTCCACGTCGCCGGGACCAACGGCAAGGGCTCGACCTGCGCCGTGCTCGACGCGGTCCTGCGCGCCTCGGGCCGGCGGGTCGGGCTTTACACCTCCCCGCACCTGCGCGACGTCCGCGAGCGCATCCGCGTGGATGGGCGTCCCATCCCGCGGCCGGACTTCGCGCGCCTGATGACGCGGGCTCTGGGCGCGGACCCGACGGGGCGCCTCACCTACTTCGAGCTGCTGACCTCCGTCGCCTTCCAGCACTTCGCCGAGCGCCGCTGCGACGTCGCCGTCCTGGAGACCGGGCTGGGCGGCCGCCTGGACGCCACCAACGTGGTCGAGGAGCCGCTGGCGGCCGTCATCACCTCCGTGGACCACGACCACCAGGCCTTCCTGGGCCGTTCCCTGGGAGCCATCGCCGCCCAGAAGGCCGGCATCCTCAAGCCCGGCCGCCCCGCCGTGGTCGCCGCGCTGCCGCCCGCGGCCATGGCCGCGGTGCGCCGCGCCCATCCCGCGCCCCGGGTCGTGCGCCGTCCCTGGGCGGCCGCGGGCGCGGATTGGAGGCGCGGAGTCCAGCTCCTGCGCGCGCCCTCGGGACGGACCTTCCGGCTGTCCCTCCTGGGGCGGCGCCAGCGCCGCAACGTCGCCTTGGCGGCCGCGGCCGTCAAGGTCTCCGGCCTGGACGTCCCCGTTGCCGCGTGGCGGCGGGGTCTGGCCTCGGTGCGCTGGCCGGCCCGCTTCCAGCCCTTGCGCCTGGGCTCCCGGACGCTCATCGTGGACGGGGGCCACAACCCCGAGGCGGCGCGGGCGCTGGCTGAGACCTGGGCGGACTCGCCCTGGTCGCGCCGGCCCGCGCGCTGGATTCTTGGCCTCCTGCGCGACAAGGACGCCTCCGGGATCCTGGCGCCGTTGTCGGCGCACCTGCGCGAGGTCGTCGCCGTCGCGCCGCCCAGCCCGCGCGCGCTCGACCCCCTGGAGCTGGCCGCGGCGGTGCGCCGCGCCGCGCCGGGGGCGCGGGTGACGGTGGAGCGCGACGCCGCCTGCGCCGTCGCCGCCTGGCGCCGCGAGCGGGGGGCTGCGGCCGTCGCGGTCTGCGCCGGTTCCTTGTACCTGGCCGGGGCGGCCCTGGCCGCCGCGGGGAGGCGCCCTTGAGCGTCCGCCCCACCGTGGGCGTGGACGTGGGCGGCACGTTCGCCAAGCTCGGCCTGGTGGACGTCCGCGGGAGAGTTCTGCGCTCGACGCGGATTCCCACCGAGCCGCGCCGCGGGCCCGCCGACTTCGCGCGCCGGGTCCAGGCGCGGGTGCGCGGCTGGGATTTCGACACGATCGGGCTGGGTTTGGCGGGCGGCGTGGACGCGGCGGCCGGCGCGCTGTTGTTCGCGCCTAATCTGCCCGGTTGGGCCGGGTTCTCCTTCAAGAGGGCTTTTCGCGGCCGCGTGGTCGTCGAGAACGACGCCAACGCCGCGGTCTGGGGGGCCTACGCGGCGGCGCTCAAGCGCCGGCCCCGTACGGTGGTGGGGGTGACGCTGGGCACGGGCGTGGGCGGGGGGCTCATCGTGGACGGCCGCCTGCACCGGGGGCGCGACGGGACCGCGGGGGAAATCGGGCATCAGGTGGTGGAGCCCGGGGGCGCGCCCTGCCACTGCGGCAAGCGCGGGTGCCTGGAGGCTTATGCCGGCTCCTACGGCTTGGCGCGTCTGGCCCGGCGCTTGATGCGCCGGCCGCCGTCGCCCTTGACGCCCGAGGCGCTGGCCGCCGCCGCTGTTGCCGGCGACCCCGGGGCCGGCCGCGTTTGGCGGGAAGCCGGGGAGCGTCTCGGGGCCGGCTTGGCCCACCTCGTCCTCGCCCTCAACCCCGACGCCGTCTTGATCCTGGGCGGCGTGGCCCGGGCCGGGCGCCTCATCCTCGACCCGGTGCGCCGCGCTTGGCGGGCGCAGCCCTTCCAGGTTCCTTTCGCGCGCCTGGCCCTGCATGCCCCGGCCGAGCGCGAATGGGGGCTGGTCGGCGCGGCCCTGCTGGCCCGGGAGGCGCGCAAGCATTGAGGCCCGCGGGCGCAGCGCTGGTCGTCTGCCTGGCCGGCGTCGCGGCCGCCGACGAGGGCTATCCCTTGCCCGCGCCGCCCGCCGGCGCGCGCGTCGTGGAGTACAGCGCCCAGGGCGTGGACTTCGACACTGCGACCGCCGAGATCCATCTCTCCAGCGGCGTCGTCTTGCGCGAGTCCACCTGGACCGTGAAGGCCCAGGAGCTATGGATCGACACGGAGCGCAGGACCGGCCGCTCGGCCGGCCCTCTCCTCATCGAGGACGGCGCCTCCGCGGTGTACGGCGAGTCGGGCGAGTTCGACTTCGCGCGCCACACGGGGAAGCTCCTCGGCTCCCGCGGCGGGCAGGGCGACTGGAGCATTCGGGCGCGCGAGGCCCGGCTGGCCGCCGACCGCAGCGTCGAGTACCGCGGCGCGGAGTTCACCAGCTGCGGCCGGTTCCCGCCGCACTACCGCTTCCGCGCCTCCCGCGTCCTGGTCATCCCCAAGAAGAGCCTCGTGGCCCGCAACGCCCGGCTCTACCTCGGCGGCGTGCCGGCGCTCTACCTGCCGGTCCTCTACAAGCCCCTCGGGCCCACGCGCTGGCTGGGGATCAGGAGCCAGCCCGGCTACGACCGCCGCAACGGCGCTTTCCTCAAGAACACGCTCACGACCCAGCACTCGCCGGCCGTCTACAGCAAGCTCTTCGCGGACTACTACCAGAAGCAGGGCGCGGGGCTGGGGGGGGAGGCCTTTCGCCGCGCGGGCCTGGACTCGCGCGGCGGCGCGTTCGGCTACCGCATCCGCGAGAGCTCCACGGGCCGGGAGCGCTGGGCCGCGGTGGGGGACGGCTACCAGACGCTGGTCTCGTCCCTGGCGTTCCAGGGCCGGCTGCAGATCCTCTCCGACCCGACCTTCAACAACGACTACGCGCGCAGCAGCACGTTTCGGCTGACGCCCGAGCTTCTCAACTCCGGGGCGCTCGTGCGCCGCTTCGCGCGGGCGACGGCGCGTCTGTCCTACTCCCGCACCGACGCGGCCGACGCCTCCGGGACCCGGTTCGTGCGGACCCAGGAGAGTTCGCCGCGCCTGGACGTGCAGAGCGCGCCCTTGGGCCTGTGGGGCCTGCCCTGGATCAACACCCTCAGCGGCTTCGCCGACCGCGCCTACGCGTTCCCGGATCCCCGCGTGGAGACCTCGGCGGGCGCAAGCTGGGAGGCGGCGCGCACCATCCCGCTCAGGCGCGGCGTCAGTTGGGCGCCCAAGGTCTCCTACTCCGAGACCTACTACAATCGCGTGGATTCCTTCACGGTCGCCGGGAGCACGGGGACGGCCGCGGACGCCTTCGTCGGGCGCTGGGCCGCCTCCAACACGCTGCGCGTCCAGACCCGGCTGGGCAACGTGGACGTGACCCACGCCTACGCCCGCCGCCTCAAGCCCGACGCGTTCACGGACGACGCCGGGGGGCTCGACAAGGGCGTGGAGCGCAACCTTCTCTCAGTCTCGGACGCGTACCTTCCCCTCCCCGACGTCTGGGCGCGGGTCTCCTCCGGCTACGACTTTCGCACCTTCCGCGACCGCGCGGTCGGCTTCCGCGGCCGCGTCCAGCCCTTCGTGTTCCAGGCCGATTGGCGGACGGCCGGGGACTTCAGCCTGAACGTGCGCGACGACTACGGCCTCCAGGACGGCCACCGCGCCCTCGTCCTCGACGCGCGCTGGGGCGAGGCCGCGGAGGGCGCGGGGCTGGGCGGCGGCCTGGCCTGGAACCGGGCCGAGCCCGGCCGCTACGCGGCCAGCGCCGACTTCGCCGTCGCGCCATCGAGCCCGACCTGGCGCGTGTCCGCGACCCTGCGCGTCAGCGCCGACACCGCGGGGGGCGTCTCGCGCCTGCGCGGCGCGCGCCTCTTCGAGAAGGAGGTCGCCTGGACGCGCCGCTGGCACGACTTCTACACCAAGGTCGCGGCCCGCGCGCGTCCCGGGGGCGTGGGGGAGGTCTCCCTGCGCGCCGAACTCAAGTTCGGCACGGCCGATCCGCGCCGGGCGCCGCGCCGCGACTGGGAGGCGGAGTGGTTTCCGGAGCGCGCCGCGCAGGACGATTTGCGGCCCTAGATGCTATAGGCTCTTCCTTAGCGCATCTGTGCCGAGCCCGAAGGGTCGCGGCCTGATCATCTCAAAGGACCGCGCAGAGGTCGAGCAGTCTGAACGCGAGATAAAAGGGCACGGACAGGAGCTTGTAGTTCAGCTTCGCGCCATCGGGCAGGATGACGGAGCGGCGCTCGAGCAGCAAGGGTCCGCCGTAAATCCGGGTCCCGACGTCCGTGCCGCTTCTGCGCAGGAACTGGTGGAGGGACTTGAGCGATCCGTGGCTGCCCGATTTCACCTCGACCGGTAGGATGCGATCGCCGGCCTGAATGAGAAAATCCAGTTCCGCGCGAGCGTTATTCTCATCACGGACCCAGAAAAAGAGCGGCCCCCTTTGACGCGAGCTGCCCGCGAGCAGATCCTGTCCGGCAAGCGCCTCGGCGAGCCCGCCGCTGATTCCTGATGAAACGAACCTGTCGCGGAGCTGGTCCCGCGTCAAGCGCAGGGCATGGGTGCACAGGCCTATGTCCAGAAATTGGGTTTTCGGGGCGCTCTTTGGCTTCCTCACCAAGGGCGGCGCGGTCCGCGTCGTGGGAAATATCCTCTCGACCAGCATCGCCTCATGCAGGATGTCAAACGCCTTGGAAACCTCGCGCGAGCCTCCCTGCTCTCCGGCTAGGCGCGCATAGTTGATCCGGCTGCCCGCTTCGAAGGGGACCCGGTCCCAGACGGATTTCAGATGCGCGGCCTCGGCCCCTCTTGCGTACTTCCCGAAGTCCTCTTTGAAGGAAGAGGAAAGGGTTTCGTGGCAGCGCCTCGCGGCCGCAAGGCTGCCGGAGGCGATGTATTGGGCCACGGCCTCGGGCATCCCTCCGACGATCATATAGTCCAAAAGGAGCTCAGTCAGTCTGTCGTGGAGCGGCGGCGGAGTTTCCCGCCCCACCCGCATTTCCAGCAGCTCTTCCAGCAGGACGCCCTCCCCCCGCGCGCGGATGAATTCGTCGAACGATGCCGGGTAGAGGTAGAGGAACTCCACGCGGCCGACCGGGAACGACCAGCCTTCGGTCTTCATCCGCACTTCGAGGAGCGAACCGGCGGAGACGACATGAAGCG
>JACQPJ010000057.1 GCA_016207605.1 Elusimicrobiota bacterium | reverse complement strand
CCGATCATCCAGATCTACCACCAGATGCCCGAGCCGCGCTTCGTCATCTCGATGGGCTCCTGCGCCAACTGCGGGGGACCGTACTACGACTCCTACTCCGTCCTCAAGGGCGTAGACCGCATCGTGCCCGTGGACGTGTACATCGCCGGCTGCCCGCCGCGGCCGGAGGCATTGCAGTTCGCCGTGATGAAGCTGCAAGAGAAGATCAAAAAGATGTCTTTGAGCAGGCAGGGCTTGATGACCCCGGCTCAGGAAAAAGGCAGCCGGGATATCAACGTCTCCATATGACCCAGGACGAATTATTCGCCAAGATTCAGGGCCAGTTCCCCCAGGTCCAAAAAGCCCAAATTCAAGTCAAAGATTATCTCACCGTTCGTCTCTCCTCCAAGGACGATCTCCTGCCGTTGTCTTCGTGGTTGAAAGAAAATAGCTTTGATTACCTGGACATGCTCACCGGCACCGACTATCTGGGCCCAACGGACATGAAGGGCTACATCAGCCAGCCCAACTTCAACCCGTTCCTGCCCGAAGGCGCCACGCCGCAGATCGAGCCTTCCGCCGCCGCCGGCTTTCCGTACCGGCCGGTCCTGGACCTGCTCTGGTCGTTTGTTTCTTTGAAAGAAAAACAGCGCGTGATCGTCAAGCTGGAGCTTCAGCGCGACAGCCCCTCGGTCCCCAGCCTGACCGGCTTGTTCAAGGCCGCGGATTGGCAGGAGCGCGAGACCTACGACCTGCTCGGCGTGCGCTACGAAGGCCATCCCAACCTGACCAAGATCCTCACCCCCGAGTTCACCTCGGGCCATCCGCTGCGCAAGGACTACGCCCACGTCAAGGACCGCTTCGATGAGTGACGCCGCGGCGCTCCCCTCGCTCAAGTCGGATCAGCTCTTCATCAACCTGGGGCCTCAGCACCCGTCCACGCACGGCGTGCTGCGCCTGGGCCTCACGCTCGAAGGCGAGCTCATCGTCAAGGCCGTGCCCGACATCGGCTACCTACACCGGGGCACGGAGAAGCTCGCCGAGGTCCGCGGCTACCACCACTGCGTGGTGCTCACCGACCGCTGGGACTACGTCTCGGCCATGCCCAACAACCTGGTCTTCTGCCTGGCGGCCGAGAAGCTCATGGGCGTGAAGGCCCCTGCGCGCGCCGACGCCCTGCGCGTCATGACGTGCGAGCTCAACCGCTGCGCCAGCCACCTCCTTTTCTTCGGGACCTACGGCATCGACGTCGGCGCCTTCACGCCCTTCCTGTACGCCTTCCGCGAACGCGAGATGATCCTCGACCTCTTCGAGATGCTCTGCGGCGCGCGGCTGACCTACAACTACATCCGCCTCGGCGGCGTGGGCATGGACGTCTCCGCGGACTGGCTCACCAGGGCCAAGGAGTTCCTGGAGTACTTCAAGCCGCGCCTCGACGAATACGATACCCTCCTCACCTACAACCCCATCTTCATGGCCCGCACGCGGGGGGTTGGGCTCGTGAGCGCGGCCGAAGCCGTGAACTGGGGCCTCTCCGGCCCCAATTTGCGCGGCTCGGGCGTGAACTACGACGTGCGCAAGCACGACCCCTACTCCGGCTACGAGAGCTACGACTTCGAGGTGCCTCTCGGCCAAGAGGGCTCCTGCTGGGACCGTTACGTCTGCCGCGTGCGCGAGATGCGCCAGTCGATCCGCATCATCGAGCAGGCCCTGGCCCGGCTCCCCGAGGGGCCGATCCTGGCGCCGGGCGTGGCCAAGGTTCCCAAGCCCGCGGCCGGAGAGGTCTACGCCCACGTCGAAGGCTCGCGCGGGGATCTCGGCATATATCTGGTTTCCGACGGCGGGATTTCCCCGTACCGCATGCATGTGCGCGCGCCGTCCTTCGTCAATCTCGCCATGCTGGAGGAAAAGCTGGCGGGCATGAAGGTCGCCGACGTGATCGCCGTGCTGGGCTCCATCGACATCGTCCTGGGAGAGGTGGACCGATGAGCGACGCCCCGCAGGCGCCGACGCCCGCCGCGCCCATTCCGGCGGCCGCGCCCGCGGCCAAGCCGGCACCCGCGCCCAAGGCTCCCCTGCCCGAGCCCAAGCTCAACGCGGCCTCGGGCCGCCTGCTAACCGACCGCTTCGCGACTTGGCCGCAGCCCATCTTCGACTCCAAGTGGTCGCGCCAAGGCTACCGCAACGGCGCCCTGATGCTGGCCGGGATTCTGCTCGGCGGGGGGCTGCTCGGCGCGCTGATCGGCGAACTCGCGCCGTGGGGGGACGCGCTGTACGCGCTGGTCGCCTCCCGGGCCGCCGCCGCGGGCTTCGCCCCGCCCGCGGCCGACCTCGCCTGGACCTTGATCAAGGTGCTGATCGTTCTGCATGTGATCCTGCTCAACGGCCTGTGGGCGATCTGGTGGGAGCGCAAGATCTCCGCGCACATCCAGTCGCGCGTCGGCCCGACCTACGCCGGCGGCTTCCACGGCTGGCTGCAGACCGCCATCGACGGCATCAAGCTCCTGCTTAAGGAGGACGTCACGCCGGCGGCCGCCGACGCGCCGGTGCATGCCTTGGCTCCCGCCATCGTCGTGATCCCCTGCGTGATCGCCTTCGCGCCGGTGCTCTTCGGCCGGGAGCTCGCGGCCGCGTCCCTCGACGTCGGGACGCTCTACATCTTCGCCTTCGCCGGGATCTCGGTGATCGGCGTGGTGATGGCGGGCTGGGCCTCGGGCAACAAATACTCCCTACTGGGCGGGCTGCGCGCCGCCGCCCAGATCGTGAGCTATGAGCTGCCGCGGGGCTTCTCCGTGGTCCCCGTGCTGATGTTCGCCGGCTCGCTGGACCTCGCGGTCATCGCTCGGGCGCAGGAAGGCTACTGGTGGGGGGTGGTGCCCCGTTGGTTTGCGTTCTACCCGGTCGTGGGCCAGATCGCCTTCCTGATCTTCCTCATCGCCTCCATCGCCGAGACCAACCGCGTGCCCTTCGACATCCCCGAGGCCGAATCGGAGCTCGTCAGCGGCTTCCACACCGAGTACTCGGGCATGAAGTGGTCCATCTTCTTCCTGACCGAATACGGCTACGTCCTTCTAGGATCCTTCCTGCTGGCGACCTTCTTCCTTGGCGGCGGCGCCTCGCCGCTGCCCTGGACGCCCTTTACGTTGGTCCCCAGCTGGCTGTGGATGCTGGGCAAGGCCATGCTCATGATGTTCGTCTTTCTGTGGGTGCGCTGGACCCTGCCGCGCATGCGCGTGGATCAGCTGATGGACTTTACGTGGAAGTTCCTGCTGCCCTGGAGCTTCGCCAACATCGCGATCGCGGGCCTCTACCTGGCGTTCCGGCTCCGATGAGGACTTCATGATCGGCTATTTCTCCCGCATCTTCCGCGACGCCAAGGCGCTCGTGCAGGGACACGGAATCACGCTCGGCTACCTGTTCAAGCCCGCGGTGACGGTGCACTATCCGGATGAGAAGCTGCTTCCCTTCGAGAAATTTCGGGGAGCGCTGCTGTTCGACGCCGCGACGTGCATTTCGTGCAATCTCTGCGTCAAGGCCTGCCCGTCCAACTGCATCCAGCTCGAGAACGCGACCAACGAGGCCGGCAAGAAGGTCGCCAAGGTCGCCTGGTACTCCATCGATTTCGGCAAGTGCAACTTCTGCCGCCTCTGCGAGGAGGCCTGCCCGACCAAGCCCAAGTCCGTCTGGCATTCCCTGGACTACGAGGTGGTCTTCACCAAGCGCGACGAGATGGTGCGCTGCTGGAAGGCCTCCTTCCCGTTCATCGGCCGCTACTTCGACCGCCAGGCGGGGGACTTCAAGGACCCGGAGGGCCAAGTGAGCATCCACGACGTCGCGCCCCGCCGGAATTGACGATGCTTGAGGCTATTGTTTTCTGGTCCTTGGCCGGACTAGTGCTTCTCTCGGCGCTGGCCGTGGTGACGCTGCGCAACACCGTGCACTCCTCCTTGTTCCTGGGCCTGTCCTTGGCCGGCGTGGCGGGCCTCTTCGCGAGCCTGGGGGCGGACTTCCTTTTCGCCGCCCAGATCATGGTCTATGTGAGCGGCATCGCGGTTCTCATCCTCTTCGCCGTCATGCTTCTGGGCCGCGCCTCCGACCTGCACCTGCGCCAGGTCAACGACCTCTGGCCCACGGCCCTGCTCGTCTGCGTCGTCGCGGGCGCGGGCCTGTTCAAGGTCGCGGCTTTTTTCGAGGGCATCGTCGCCTTGGAGCCTCCCGCGCCCGGCACGCGCGCCATCGGACGACTCATGCTGGGCGATTGCCTCCTGCCCTTCGAGCTGGTCTCCCTCGCGCTCCTGGCGGCCTTGATCGGCGCTGTCTTTTTCTGCCGCTCCGGCGGGGAGGAAAACCCGTGACGCTGGCCCACTACCTCGCCGTGGCCGCTCTCCTCTTCCTCGTGGGCCTGTTCGGGGCGCTGACGCGGCGCAACATCATCGGCATCCTGATGTCCATCGAGCTCATGTTCAACGCCGCCAACCTCAACCTGGCCGCCTTCGATCGATTCCTCCATCCGGGAGGCGTCGCGGGACAGACCCTGGCGCTCTTCACGATCACGGTCGCCGCGGCGGAGGTCGTCGTGGGCCTGGCCCTCCTGCTGGCCATCTACCGCGGCGCCGGCACGGTCTACGTCGAGGACTACAACCTCCTCAAGGGCTAATATGATCGAGCACGCCTACCTCATTCCTCTCATCCCGCTCGCGGCCTCCCTGCTCGTTCTCTTCGGGGGAAAGGAGGACCCTCACTCGCCGATGCCCTGGGTCGCCATCGGCGCGATGGCCGTCTGCCTTGGGCTGTCCTGGACCATCTTCCAAGGCGCTGCCTCCGGAGCGCTGGCCCTGCCCTACGAGCGGAACTGGGAATGGTTCTCCTTCGCGACCACGCTGGGGGGCAAATCCTTCATCTACGCCATGCCCGTGGGCGTTCTCATCGACGCGCCCGCCGCGGTGCTCCTGGTGGTCGTCTCCCTGGTCAGCCTGATGGTCCAGGTCTACTCCGTCTCCTACATGCACGGCGACCCGCGCTACAAGCGCTACTTCGCCTTCGTGTCCTTCTTCACCGCCGCGATGCTCGGCTTGGTCGTCTCGAGCAACCTCCTCGTCACTTTCGCCTGCTGGGAGCTCATGGGACTGTGCTCCTACCTCCTCATCGGTTTCTGGTTCGAGCGCCCGGGGCCGTGCGAAGCGCAGAAAAAGGCCTTCATGACGACCAAGCTTGGCGACTCCGGGCTCTACGTCGCCCTGCTTCTCCTCTACGCCAAGACCGGCTCCTTCCAGCTCAGCCAGATTCGCCTCTTCTTCGAGCACGGCTACATGCCGGCGGCGGTCGCGACCGCCGCCGCGCTGGGCCTGCTCCTGGGCGCCGCGGGCAAGTCCGCCCAGGCCCCGCTCTTCATCTGGCTTCCGGACGCCATGGAGGGCCCCACCCCCGGCTCGGCGCTCATTCACGCCGCCACCATGGTGGCGGCCGGCATCCTGCTGGTGGCCAAGACCTACTTCGTCTTCCTCGCCTCTCCCGTCGCCATGGAGGCCGCCGCCTGGCTGGGCCTGCTCACCGCCTTCCTGGCGGCGGCCATGGCCCTGGTCAGCTACGACATCAAGCGCGTGCTGGCCTTCTCGACCATCTCCCAGCTCGGTTTCATGATGTGCGCCCTGGGCGTCGGCGGCTTCACGGCCGGCCTCTTCCACCTCACGACGCACGCGTTCTTCAAGGCTCTTCTCTTCCTCGGGGCGGGCTCGATCATTCACGCCGTGCATACCAACGACATGCGCCTCATGGGGGGCCTGTCCAAGAAGATGCCCGTCACCTTCCTGACCATGCTCGCCGCGGTGCTGGCGATCGCCGGGGTGCCGGGCTTCTCCGGCTACTACTCCAAGGACATGATCCTGGGGGCGGTCTGGGAGCACAACCGGCTCATGTTCGGCCTGCTCGCCTTCACCGCCCTCATGACGGCGTTCTACATGTTCCGCCTTTTCTTTCTCACCTTCTGGGGGGAGGGCCGCGACCACGACCGCCATCATCACGCCCACGAGTCGCCGGGCTTGATCACCGCCCCGCTGCTCGTCCTGGCCCTGCTGGCCGTCTTCTCCGGGTTCGGGCTGTCCCGCGGACATCTGGTCGAGCGCCTGCTGCCCAAGCCCGTCGCCGCCCATCCCGCGGCGGAGACGGCTCAGGCCGCCCCCCGCCCGGAGCAAAGCGCGGCCCCGGAAGCGGCGCGCGCCCATCCCGCCGATCATGCCCATCCCATCCATCATCAGGAGGCCGAGATGCCCGCGCCTCTGGCCTCGGCGGTGGTCGCCCTGGTCTTGGGCGCCATCGGCCTCGCCTTCCTGCTGTACCGCGGGCCAACCTACCCGATCGCGGACTTGCTGAAGTCGCGGCTGCGTCCCGCCTTCGCCCTGCTGGACCGGCGCTGGTATCTCGACGACGTCTTCCTCGCGCTGGCGGCGCTCAGCGACCGGGTCGCGGCCCTGGCGTTCTGGATCGACGCCAACGTCATCGACCGCGTCTTCGTGGACGGCTGGGGACTGCTCACGCGCGTCTTCGCCGAGATCGGCAACGCTTTGGACGTGCACCTCGTCGACTCCGCCGTCGACGGAGTAGGCGGGCTGGCCGCCGACCTGGGGGCGGGCCTGCGGGCGCTCGTCGTGGACGGACAAGTTCAGGTCTATCTGGCGTACGCGGCCGTTTTCGGCCTGGCCGCGGCCATGCTCTTGATGCTCTGAGGAGAAAACGACATGCTGAGTCTGATCACCTGGGCGCCGCTGGCCGGAGCCCTGATCGTCTTGATGCTCCCCAAGGAAAAGGAGAGGGCCATCCAGGCCGTGAGCTTCGCCGCGGCGGGCGTCTCTCTGCTCGCCTCCATCGCGCTGCTCGCCCCTTTCGACGGCGGCTCGGCGGCGATGCAGTTCGTGGAGCGCTGCGCCTGGATCCCCTCGCTCAACATCCAGTACTTCCTCGGCGTCGACGGACTCTCCCTGCCCCTGGTTCTCCTGACGACCCTCATGAGCTTCATCGCGCTCATCGGCTCCCTCGGGATCAAGACGCGCCTCAAGGAGTACTTCTTTTGGTTCCTCCTGCTCGAGGTCGGCATGCTCGGGGTGTTCTGCGCCCTCGACCTGGTGCTCTTCTACGTCTTCTGGGAGCTCACGCTGGTCCCCATGTACTTTCTCATCGGCATCTGGGGAGGGCCGCGCAAGGAGTTTGCCGCCATCAAGTTCTTCCTGTACACGCTGTCGGGCTCCGTGTTCATGCTCCTGGCCATCCTGGCCCTGTATTTCCGCGCTGTCCCGCACACCTTCGACATCCTCGAGCTGATGCGGGCGCAGGCCGGGTGGGATCCCCGCTTCCAGAGCCTGGTCTTCCTGGGCCTCTACTTCGGGGTGGCGATCAAGATCCCGGCCTTCCCGTTCCACACCTGGCTGCCGCTGGCGCACGTGGAGGCCCCGACCCCGATCTCGGTGATCCTGGCCGCCGTCCTGCTCAAGATGGGCGTCTACGGCCTGTTGCGGCTCTGCTACCAGATCGTTCCCGCCGGGTTCCGCTGGTTCCTCCCGGCCTTGGTCCTGATCGCGGTCGTCAACATCGTCTACGGCGCTCTCTGCGCGATGGCGCAGACCGACATGAAGAAGATGGTGGCCTACTCCTCGGTCAACCATATGGGCTACTGCCTGCTGGGCATCGCCGGGATGTCGGCCGCCGGCTTCGCCGGCGCCGTCCTCCAGATGATCAACCACGGCGTCATCACCGGGGCCCTCTTCCTCCTGGTCGGCGTGATCTACGACCGCGCCCACACGCGTGACCTTTCGGCCTTCGGGGGCTTGGCGCTCAAGCTGCCGGTCTACGCGGGGCTGATGATGCTCGCCAGCTTCGCCTCCCTAGGACTGCCGGGGCTCTCGGGCTTCGTGGGGGAGTTCCTGTGTTTCCTCGGCGCTTTCCCATCCTGGAAGTGGCAGACCGTCATCTCGGTCCTCGGCGTGATCGCGACGGCCGCCTTTTTCCTGCGCATGATCCAGAAGGTCTTCCTGGGGGCCCTCAACGAGAAGTGGGCGGGCCTGCAGGACATGACGACCCGGGAGCTCGTCTCGGTCCTGCCCCTGGCCGCGCTGATGATCTGGTTCGGCGTCTATCCCAAGTGGCCCTTGGACCTCATGAACGCGACCCTCGCGCGCATGCTGGGACAGTGAGATGCTCAACCTGTCCCTGCTGACGCCCGCCCTCGCCCTCGCGGGCTTGGCGCTGCTGATCCTGCTGGCGGACATGCTCCTGCCCCGAGGGCGGGAGCGCTGGCTCGCGCACCTCGCCTGGATCTCCTGCGCGGGCGTCCTGTGCCTGCTGGTCCGGGGCCTGGGCGACCCAGCCGCCCTCGGCCGGGGGACGCTGTGGACGGTCGACCCGTTCTCCCAGTTCTTCCAGACGGCGACCGTGCTCGCCGCGATGCTCTGCCTGCTGCTGAGCCTCGACTACCGCGACCTGCCCCGGCGCCAAGCCGGGAGCTTCTCGGCGCTGATGCTCCTCTCCGTGTCCGGCCTCATGCTTCTCACGGCCGCCCACGACCTGCTCCTGATCTTCATCTCCCTGGAGCTCGTCTCTCTCTCCTCCTTCATCCTCGCCGGCTTCGAGCGCTCCCATCCCAAGTCCAACGAGGGCGCCATGAAGTACTTCCTCTTCGGCGCCTTCGCCTCGGCCGTCATGGTCTACGGCATCTCCCTCTATTACGGCGCCGCGGGCACCACGCGCCTCGACGCGGGCGCGCCGCCCGACCCCCTGCTCATTCTCTCGCTCCTGCTAATCCTGCTCGGCTTCGGCTTCAAGGCATCGCTGGCCCCCATGCACTTCTGGGTCCCCGACGCCTACGAGGGGGCGCCCACGCCGGTGACCGCCTTCCTGTCGATCGCGCCGAAGATCGCGACGTTCGCCCTGCTGCTGCGCGTTTACGGAGCTTTTTTCCCGGCCGGCCGCTACGGGCTCCAGGCGCTCCTGGGCCTGCTGGCGGCGCTCACGATGACCATCGGCAACTTCACCGCCTTCTTCCAGAACGACGTCAAGCGCCTGCTCGCCTACTCCTCAATCGCCCAGGCCGGCTACCTGATGATCGGCTTGGCCGTGGGAACGCCGCTCGGGCTCCAAGGCGCGATGTTCTACTCCTTCGTCTACGCGGCCATGAACGTCGGCTGCTTCGCCGTGGTCCAGGCCGTGGGCCGGGAGGGCGGCTACGGCCTGGACGCCTTCAACGGCCTGGCCAAGCGCTCGCTTGGCCTTTCCTTGGCCATGGCTTTCTGTCTTCTCTCGCTGGCCGGGATTCCTCCCTTGGCGGGCTTCATCGGCAAGCTCTACATCTTCGCCGCGGCCGTCGAGTCCGGCCAGTATGCCTTGGCCGTGATCGGCGTCCTCAACAGCGTGGCCTCCGTCTACTACTACTTCCGCATCGCCCAGCGCATGTTCCTGCGGGAGGCGAAGGGAGAGCCCGCCGCGCTGGCCGTCGGACCTTACGTGTACGGCAGCCTGGCCGCGGCCGTGGCCGGCGTGCTCCTGCTGGGAGTCCACCCGGAGCCCCTCATCGCCGGCGTGCGCGCCTCGGCCCGGCTGCTGCCGTAATGCTACGATAAGATCATGTCTTGGCCCCTGCCGCGCTGGGCCGGGCCCGCCCTTGCCCTCTCTTTGGCCGCCGCCGTCCGTCTGGGCGCGGCGTGGGAGGCCCTCCTGGCCGTGCCGACCGCGGACGGCGTCGCCTTGTTTGGGCAAGCGGCCGGCGCCGGGGGAGCCCCCTACCAGAGCGTGCGCAAGACCGCGACGGAACGCTCCGTCCACTACGGCTTCGTCAATTTTAATCGCGACCGCCTGACGGTCTCCTATCGCATCCCGGAGAAGGATTTCCGCCGCTACAACGACGCCTTCGGCTACCGCAGCGAGGAGGTCGAGGCCCTGCTCCGTCGGCGCGACCGGGCTCGCGCGGCCGCCCTGCGCGCCCGGACGTCGGCTCAACGGGACGCTCTCCTCGCCGACGCCGAGCGGGCCCATGACCGCGACCTGCGCGCCTACCTGGGGCGGCGCGGCTTCCGGCTCGAGGCGGGGGGGGTGACGCGCGCGGACATGCCCCGCATCGTGCGCTTCAGCGGCCCCCATCTCAAGCCCGTGGCCCTCGCCATCGACCAGGCCGCCGCGCGCCGGCGCTACCGTTCCGCGGACACCATTGGAGCGGCCCTCTCCCTCGTGCAGACCTCCGTGCGCTACCGCGAACCGGACGCGGTCTACAAGGGCAAGCACACCGGCGGCATCCTGCTGCCGCTGACCGCCCTCCTGCTGGGGTGGGGGGACTGCGACACGAAGACCGGCCTGCTGGCCTCCATCCTCTCCAACTGGCCCCAGATGCGCATGATCGGCCTGGCGGTGCCGGGGCACTACCTGATGGCCGTGCTGCAGATTCCGGAGAGGGGCGACCTCTACGTCGAATACGACGACCTCCAATACGTGCTCTTGGAGCCTGCGGGGCCCGCCCAGATTCCTCCCGGGCGCGTCGCCGACGCGACCGCCGCTTTGCTCGACGCGCCGGAAGGCTATCGGATCGATCCGTTCTTTTAGGAGAATCCCCCATGATCGCGACGCGTGCCCTGATCGGCTTGTTCCACTGCCTGCTGATGGCCGGCCTCGCCGTGCCCCTGGTCTACGTCACCTACCGCGTCTTCGTCCGGGCCAACGCCGACTTCGATATCGAGGCGGAGATGAAGAAAAACAACGTCGCCGCCGGACTATTGGCTGCGGTCATCCTCTTCTGCGCGGCGCAGTTCCTTCTCGTCGGCGCCGACTCCGCCCTGCGCATGCTCCAGATGGACGTGTTCGCGCCCGCCGGCGAGGGACCCGGTTGGGCGGCGCTGGCCGGGCTGATCGCGGCCCACCTGGCGGCCTCGCTCCTGCTGGCCCTGATCACCATCTCGCTGACCCTGCGCCTCTTCCTGCGCTTCATGCGCCGTCTGGAGATGGGCAACGAGCTGCGCCGGGGCAACCTGGCCGCGTCGCTGTTCCTCTCCAGCGTGATCGTGGTGAGCACGCTGATGGTGAGGGAGGGCGCCGTCTCGCTGTCGCGCGCGCTCCGCCCGCGCCGCTCCATCGGCCACGTCCAGATCCAGAGGTAGCCCATGCCCCCCGAAACCGACAACCTGAAGCTCGAGGAGATCTTCCGCGCGGATCAAAAGGAGCGCGAGAGGGTCTACGACTCGCCCCAGGCCCTGGCGGATCTCTCCCGCCGCGACCTGGAGCGCCGCCGGGAGGCCTTGGAGCTCATCGGCCAGGGGCAGGTCAACACCCCCAACGACCTCTACCGCGCCGCCGTCCTGTTCCAGCACGGCGCCGAGCCCAAGGAGTTCCTTCTGGCTCACCGCCTCGCGGTCATGGCCGCCGTCAACGGGCACCGGCCCTCCCGCTGGCTGGCCGCCGCCAGCCTCGACCGCCTGCTCATGGCACTGGGCCTGCCGCAAGTCTACGGCACCCAGTTCGAGCGCAGCCCCGACGAGCCCCGCTACCAGCTGCGCCTGCCCATCGACGACGCCACCCTGCTCCATTTCGAGAAACGCTTCTTCGACGTTCAGCCCGTCGTCGAGCGCCTGGCCCAGCTCAACCGGCGCGTCGGAACGTGAGCCGGGAGGCGCCGAAACATGCCCCCTGCAACCTCGCGCTCGATCGCCCTCGTCGAAAGGTATTGCGCCCCCAATTACCATCCCTTGCCCGTCGTCCTCTCCCGCGGCAGGGGCCCTTTCGTCTGGGACGCGGAGGGACGGCGCTACTTCGACTTCCTTTCCGCCTACTCGGCCGTCAACCAGGGGCACGGCCATCCCCGGATCGTCGCGGCGGCCAAGGCCCAGCTCGGGCGGCTGGCGCTGCCCTCCCGGGCCTTCCACAACGACCGGCTTGGGCCGTTCCTAAAAAAGCTCTGCGCCCTGACGGGCATGGAGCGCGCCCTCCCGATGAACTCGGGAGCGGAGGCCGTCGAGACCGCCATCAAAGCCATGCGCCTGTGGGGATACCGAGTCAAGGCCGTCGCGCCCGACCGCGCCGAGATCGTCGTCTGCGAGGGCAACTTCCACGGCCGCACCACCACCATCGTCGGCTTCTCCTCGGACCCCGGCTCCCGCGAGGGTTTCGGTCCCGCCACGCCCGGCTTTATAAGCGTCCCCTTCGGCGACGCCTCGGCCCTGGAGCGCGCGATCGGCCCAAACGCGGTCGCTTTTCTTTTCGAGCCGATCCAAGGCGAGGGCGGCGTCGTCCTGCCGCCCGACGGCTGGCTCAAGGCGGTCCGAGACATCTGCTCCCGACACCGCGTCCTGATGTGCGCCGACGAGATCCAGACCGGCCTGGGCCGCACCGGAAAGATGTTCGCCTGCCAACACGAAGGCGTCGTTCCGGACCTCTACATCCTCGGCAAGGCCCTTTCGGGCGGCCTGTATCCCGTGTCCGCGGTCTGCGGCTCCGACGAGGTCTTAAATCTGCTGACCCCCGGGACGCACGGCTCGACTTTCGGGGGGAACCCGCTGGCCTGCGCGATCGGCGAGGCCGCCTTAAACGTAATCGTTGGCGAGAAGCTGCCCCAAAAAGCAGCGCGGACTGGCGCCTACCTGCTCGGCCGCCTAAAAACCCTGCGCCATCCCAAGCTCAAGGAAGTCCGCGGCCGCGGCCTCATGCTCGCCCTGGAATTCTCGGTCCCCGTCCGTCCGCTCGTGGAAGACCTCATGCGCCGCGGCCTGCTCGCCAAGGACACCCACGAGCGCACCGTGCGCCTGGCTCCGCCGCTCATTTTGACCAAGGCTCAGGCCGAGGCCGCCTTCCGGATCGTCGGCGACGCCGTCGCGGCGTTTATTTAGAACCGCTGCAGCAGGAGCGGCCGACCAGCGGGCAGGAACGGACGCCGTAGGCGAGGCGCCGGACGCCGACGGCCGCCGCGATCAGGACCAGGAGCGCCAAAACCCGGCCGAGACGATTGCCGCCCGCGTTGAATTGGGACATGAGTGCTTTATCTGCGCCGCCTCGATCGGTCATTTCTCCGCTTAAGCTCGGTCATAGTCAGATTGTATCATGCTCGCTCTGGGACGCGCTCGGACTTCCCTTTCAGGGAAGAGACGTCGCGGCGGATTTGGGCCTTGAGGGCGGCTAAGGAGGAGAAACGGCGCTCGGGGCGGATTTTAGACAAGAAAACGAGCGTCAGAAAACGGCCGTAGAGGTTCCCGCCGAAACCGGGAATATGAACCTCCACGACCAGGCGGCGGCCGCCAAGGGTGGGGCGCACGCCGACGTTGCAGGCGCCGAGGCGCTCGCCGAGCGCGCTTCCCGAGACGCGCACGCGCCAGACGCCGCGGGGGGGACGGGCGCCAGGGGGCAGCGCAAGGTTCGCGGTGGGAAATCCCAGCTTGCGGCCCAGGCCTTCGCCGCGCACGACGCGGCCGCGAAGGCTC
Source organism: Elusimicrobiota bacterium (assembly GCA_016207605.1). Taxonomy (GTDB): domain Bacteria; phylum Elusimicrobiota; class Elusimicrobia; order UBA1565; family UBA9628; genus GWA2-66-18. The sequence goes on along the minus strand of JACQPJ010000057.1, from coordinate 20,041 downwards.
CTCACGCGGCTGCGGCGCCCAGCGCGGCGTCGAGCGCCGGCCGAGAGGCCGCCAGACACGCGTCCAGCTCCTCCGCCGGCATCGCGCGCAGGGCGTCCAGCGCCAGCGCGTCGGCCGCGTGGAACGGGCCCACGGCCTCGCGCCGCAGGCTGGAGACCGTAGCTCCGCAGCCCAGGCGCTCGCCCAGGGCCTCGGCCAGGGAGCGCACGTAGGTGCCGCTGGAGCAGGCCAGCCGGTGGGAGAGCTCCGGCGGCGCCCAGGAGAGCGCCTCCCAGGAGCGGAGCATGGCATGGCGGGGCTTGACCGGTACCTCCAGGCCCGCCCGCGCGTAATGGTAGAGGGCCTTGCCCTTGTGCTTGACCGCGGAATAGGCCGGAGCGGGAGCCTCAAAGACGCCCTCCAAAGCGCGCAGTTCCTCGCCCAGGCGCTCCAGGCTCAGAGCGGGCACCTCGCGGCGCTCGAGGACCTTGCCCGTGACGTCGCCCGTGTCCGTGCGCTCGCCCAGGCGGATCGTGCCGGAATAGACCTTGTCGAAGCCCTGTAGGCGCGACTGCAGGCGCGTGCAGGGACCGACCAGGATGACGAGAAGGCCCGTGGCCAGCGGGTCGAGGGTGCCGGTGTGGCCGGCCTTAGCGCCGCGCGGAAGGCTGCGGCGCAAGACCGCGACGACGTCGTGGGAGGTCCAGCCGGCGGGCTTTTCGACCAGGAGCATTCCCGCCGGGGCCCGCGTCATCCGCCGCGCTCCTTTTCCAAGCGGTGAAGGAGGGCGTCGATGCGCGCGGCCTGGCGGGGGGTGTCGTCGTAGGAGAAGACGAGCTGGGGCACGATCTTAACGGCGGCGCGCTTGCGCAGCAGGCCGCGCAGGTAGGGCGCGGCGCGCTCCAGGGCCTTGGCCGCGCGCGCGCGCTCCGCATCCGAGCCGAGGATGGAGTAGTGCACGACCGCCGTTTTGCGGTCCGCGGAGAGCTCCAGGTCGGTCACGGTGAGGAAGCCCGCCAGGCCGGGGTCCTTGACCTCCCGCAGGAGCTCGTTGACGAGCCGCTTGTAGAGTTCTTTGAGGCGTTCGGCGCGGTCGAACATGAGGCGGCCCTCCTGCGCGGCCCCGCGTCAGCGGGGCGACTGGCTCAGACGCCGGACCCGGGTCTCTTTGACGTAAAACTCGAGAAGGTCTCCCGGCTGGAAGCCGTCGAAGCCCTCGATGGCGATGCCGCAGTCCATCCCCTTCTCGACTTCCTTGACGTCGTCCTTGAAGCGCTTGAGGGTCGTGACCCGGCCCTCGTGGACGGCTTGGCCGCCGCGCACGACGCGGATCAAGGAGCCGCGCGCGACCTTGCCGTCGCGCACCGCGCAGCCCGCGACCGTGCCGGCCTTGACCTTGAAGAGCTGCTTGACCTCTCCCTTGCCGACGACGACGTCCACGATCTCGGGCGCGAGCAGGCCCTCGAGCGCGGCCTTGACGTCTTCGATGAGCTCGTAGATGATCTCGTAGCGGCGCAGCTCGACGCCCTCGCGGGTCGCGATCTCCTGGGCGCGCGGCTCCGCATCGGCGTGGAAGAGGAGCGTGACCGCGTCGGAGGCGGAAGCCAGCAGGACGTCCGACTCGCTGGCGTTGCCGACGCCGGCGTGGATGATGCGCACGCGGCACTCGCTCGTGGACAGGCCCTCCAGGGAGTCGCGCAGGGCCTGCAGGGAACCCTGCACGTCGGCCTTGAGCAGGATGTTGAGGTCCTTGGCCTTGGACTGTCCCGCGTTGAGCGCGGAACGCAGGCCCACCAGCGTCATGTGCTTCTGGTGGGCCAAGGTCTGCTCGCGATGGATGAGGCCGCGCTTCTCGGCGATGTCGCGCGCGGCCTTTTCGTTTTCGACCGCGGTGAAGGCGTCGCCGGCCTGGGGCGAGCCCATGAGGCCGAGGACCTCGACCGGCGTCGAGGGCCCGGCCGAGTCGATGCGGGCCCCGCGATCGTCGACGAGAGCCTTGACCTTGCCGTGGGACAAGCCCGCGACGAAGGCGTCGCCGACCTTGAGCGTGCCGGCCTGGACGAGAACGGTGGCCACGGCCCCGCGCTTGGGGTCCATGCGCGCCTCCAGGATGGCGCCGTAGGCCAGGCGGTCCGGGTTGGCCTTGAGCTCCAGGATCTCGGCCTGCAGAAGGAGGCTCTCCAGCAGCTTGTCCAGGTTCAGGCGCTTCTTGGCCGAGACGTCCACGAAGATGGTCTTGCCGCCCCACTCCTCGGCCTGAAGGCCGTGGCCGGCCAGCTCCTGGCGGATCTTCTGCGGGTTGGCCCCGGGCAGGTCGATCTTGTTGACCGCCGCGACGATGGGCACGCCGGCGGCCTTGGCGTGATCGATGGCCTCGATGGTCTGGGGCATGACCCCGTCGGTGGCCGAGACCACGAGCACCACGACGTCGGTGACCTTGGCGCCGCGCGCGCGCAGCGCGGTGAAGGCGGCGTGGCCGGGGGTGTCGAGAAAGACGATCTCGCCCTTCTCCGTGGCCACCTTGTAGGCCCCGATGTGCTGGGTGATGCCGCCGGCCTCGCCCTCGGCCACGCGCGTCGAACGGATGGCGTCGAGCAGTGAGGTCTTGCCGTGGTCCACGTGACCCATGATGGTGACCACGGGCGGGCGGGGCTTGAGGCGGGCGGGATCCTCCGCCTCGCTCTTCTTGACCGCCAGCTCCTCTTCCTTGTACATCGCCACGACCGCGAGCTCGAAGCCGAAGTCCGCGGCCACGAGCTGCGCCGCGTCGGCCTCCAGGCGCTGGTTGATCGTCGCGAAGATGCCCAGGCTCATGAGCTTCTTGATCACGTCGTTGTTCTTGACCTCCATCTTCTCCGCGAGCTCGCGGACCGTGATCATGGAGGAGACCTGGATCTTTTTCAGGGCGGACTTCGCGGCGGGAGCCTCCGCCGGCGGCGCCGGGGCGGGGGCGGCCTTGGCCTTGGGATGCGGCTTGGGACCGGCCGGGCGATGATGAAATTGTCCGGGGCGCTGCCCGGGGCGCGACGGACCTGAGCCGGGACGCTGCGGCGCGGGCCGAGCGGGAGCGGCGGGCAACGTCGGCTTGGCGGGCGCGGGCGCCGCGGGCGCGGAGGCCCTGACGGAAGCGGACGGGACGGCCGGCTTTGGCGGGAGTGCGGGGGCAGGCTTGGCCGCAGGCGCGACCGCCGGGAGGGGGAGGGTGGGCTTGGCGGCGGCCGGCGGCTCCGGCGCCTTGGGCGCGGGAGGCTTGGGCAGGGAAGAGCCGGCCGCCAGGCGCGTCACCGTCGGAGCGGACGTGGAGACCTTGCGCTTCTTGAAAAGATCGAACGCGGAGACAAGGCGGGCGCTCTCCGGCGCGATGGAGCCCTCCTCCTGCTTGGTGCGCACCGCCGCCGCGGTCTTGACCACGCCCTCCACGTCCGGCTTGGCCGGCCTCCTGGCGCGCAGCTTGTCCGCCGCGGCCTTTTTCTTGGGGGCGTCCTTCTTGGCCGCGTCGTCTTTTTTGCCCGCCGGCTTCTTGACGGTCTTTTTATCCATGATCGCGAGACGCTAGAAACTTGATGATAGCATTTTAGGCCGCGGGGCCTTCCGACGACGGGGAAGCGGCCGGGCCGGACTCCAAGGCGGCGCGGGCCGAGGCGATGATCTTGGCCGCGGTCTTCTCGCCGATGCCCGCCAGCGCGGTCAAATCCTCGACGCGGGAGGCGGCCAGGCGCGCGATGTCCGTTACGCCCGCCTCGGCCAAGGTCTCCAGCGTCTTGGGGCCCACGCCCTCCAGCGCGGAGAGGGCCGCGGCCGCGGGGCCGCGGACGGCCTGGCGCTCGGCCCGCTGCTGCGCCTGGGACTTGACCTCGAGGGTCCAGCCCGTCAGCTTTTGGGCCATGCGCACGTTCTGCCCGTCCTTGCCGATCGCCAGGGCCAGCTGCTCCTCCGCGACCAGGATCTCCGCCGCGCGGTTGACCGGGTCCGTCAAGCGCACGGAGGCGACCTTGGCCGGGGCCAGGGAGTTGGCCAGCGCGGCCTCGGGCTCCGCGGCGTAGGGGATCAAGTCGATGCGCTCCCCGGCCACTTCGTTCATGATGGAGCGGATGCGCGAGCCACGCAGGCCCACGCAGGCGCCGATGGGATCCACCTTGGGGTCGTTGGACTTGACCACCACCTTGGCGCGGAAGCCCGGGTCGCGCACGATCTTGACGATCTCGACGGTCTTGTCGGCCACCTCGGGGATCTCCTGCTCCATGAGGCGCTGGAGGAACACGTCGGCGGCGCGCGAGAGGACGACGGCCGGGCCGCGCTGGGCCTTGTCCACGCGCAGGATCGCGGCGCGCACGTTGGAGCCGATGCCGTAGCGCTCGCGCCGGATCTGCTCGCGCAGGGGCAGGACGGCCTCGGTCTTGCCCAGGTCCACGATGATGTTGCGGTCCAAAAAGCGGTGCACGGAGCCCGTGACGATCTCCCCTTCCTTGGGCTTGAACTCCTCGTAAAGCTGGTCGCGCTCCACCTCGCGCACCCGCTGGCTGAGCAGCTGCTTGGCGGTCTGGGCCGCGATGCGCGCGAAATCCGCCGCGGGAACGGGGTAGACGATCTCGTCGCCGATTTGAGCCCCTTTCTTGTGGCGCCGCGCCTCGTCCAGGGTCATCTCCAGGTCCGGGATCGTCACCGGGTCGGCCACTTTCTTGGCGACGACCGCCGAGAAGGCCCCCGTCTCCCGGTCGATGGTCGCGCGGATGTCGGCGTCCGCCCCCACGTGCTTGCGCAGGGAGGACACCACCGCGCCCTCGATCATCGACAGGATCTCCTCGACCGGGATGTTCTTCTCCCGGGCGATCTGCTCCAGCGCCGCCATCAATTCGGACTTGACCATGGCTTACTCCTGTTCCAAAGCCGCCGCGTCGTCAAGGCGCACCTCGTCGACATTTCCACGCTCAAATTCTTTTAAATCCGCTCCAATCCGGACCAGCACCGTCCCGCCGCTCAGTCCTTCCAGCGTCCCCGCGAAACGCCTTTGCCCGTCGTCGGCGAGCTTGAGACGCAACTTAACGGCCTTGCCCGCGAAGCGCTCGAAATCCTTGTCTTTCTTGATGATCCGATCCAATCCCGGGGAGGAGATCTCCAGCACGTAGGACTGCTCGATCTTGCCCGCCTCGTCCAGCAGCGCCCCCACCCGATCCGAGAAGTACTCACAGTCGTCCAGCGTGATTCCGCCCGGCTTGTCCAAAAACAGCCGCAGGACCCAGCGCGCACCCTCGCGCCTCCATTGGAGATCGACGAGCTCCCCGCCCTCCTGCTCGACGAGGGGCGTCACCAGCGTCTCGATCTCGCGCGCGTCCATTTTTATCCTTGTTTTATCAACAAAAAAAGTGGCTCCAAGCGGCAGCCACTTTCCCTTACGAAGGAAAAAGTCTCTCCCCTAAGAGCGGAGCGATGTCATTATAGCACGCCAACCATCTCCGGAGCCAGTATTTTCAGCCGAGGCGCACAAAACAGGAGCCGGCGCCGCACGTCTCTTGTTCCAACAGGCGACCGTACTTGCGATGCCACAGGCCGGACTCCAGTTCCAACCGGAGCCGCTCCACCCCTTGGGCTATGCAAGATTGATAGGCGCGCGCGAAGGTGGACATGCCGGCGCGGACGCGCGGATCGAGATAGAGGGCGGGACGATCCCAGGCCGCGGCCGTGAACAAATCGGATAAATTTTTAGGAAGCGGGAAAGGCTCAACGGAAACCGCGAGATGGGTCGCGGCACGCAGGAGCGCCGCGAGTTCTTTGATGGGCGGAAACAGCTTTTGGTCCAGCAATAAAACGTCCGGGAAATAATCGAAAAGCCAAAAACCCCGGGCGGCGGCAGGATCGAAGGTGAACAAGACGATGGGCCCGCCTCCCGTAACGCGCGCCATCTCGGCGGCGGCCTTGGCCCTGTCGGCGAAATGATGGAAGGCGTGGGTGCAGATCGCGCCGTCGAAAGCGCCGTCATCGAAAGGCAGAGCTTCGGCATGCCCCTCGACCCAGACGATATCACGATGCGGCATCGCTTGCGAACGCATGACCTGGGACGGTTCCAGCGCGGTCATATGGTATCCGCGCTCGGCGAGAAGGTTTGTGTACGCGCCCGCTCCGGCGCCCACGTCGAGGAGTCGGTTTTGCGCCGGCAGATCGAGAATTTGTGTCAGCCGCTCGGCCAGGCGAGGATCGGGGCGTCGTACGGCCGTATAGCCGCGGCCGATGGCATCATAGAGCTCGATCGCGTCTTTATCCAAATTTTACTGACTCTGGAGTCTGTCTTTTTTTGTGGGGGTACTGAGCGTGGCGGAAAGGCGGGCAGAAACCTCCGTGATGGGCCAGCGTTCGGCGTTGGGAGAGCCGCGGCGCTTGAACTCGACCTCGTTGGAGTCGAGGGTCTTGCGGCTGAGGACGAAGCGGAAGGGGATGCCGATAAGGTCTATGTCCTTGAACTTGACGCCGGGCTTGGCTTCGCGGTCGTCTTCGAGGACGTCGAGGCCGGCGGCCTCCAGGGATTGGACCAGGGCGTCGGCGGCGGGGCGCACGCGGGCGTCGTCGGCTTCGTCTAAAATGACGACGGCGCAACGGTAGGGGGCGATCTCCGCCGGCCAAAGGATGCCGTCCTGGTCGTGGGACTGCTCGATAGCCGCGGCCACGACGCGGGAGACGCCGATGCCGTAGCAGCCCATGACCATGACCTGGGGCTTTTGGAGCTTGTCGAGGTATTCGGCCTTCATGGCCGCGGAGTATTTCGTGCCGAGCTTGAAGGTGTGGCCGACCTCGATGCCCTTGACGAACTCGGTTTTGGCGCCGCAGCGGGGGCAAGGATCCTCGGGGGAGGCGGCGCGCAGGTCGAAAAAACCTTTGATGTCGGGCAGATCGCGAGCGAGATTGAAATTGTCAGCGTGGAGGCCGTCCTTGTTCGCGCCGGTGACGCCGTTGAGCACGCCGCGGGCGGCGTAGTCGCAGTAGATGGGCACGCCGGAGTGATTCTGGGGGCCTCCGAAGCCGACCTTGCAGGCCATGACCTGCTGGTATTGAGCCTCGGTGGCGCGGTAGAGGGCGGGGGAGCCCACGACGGCGGCGAGCTTGGCCTCATGGAGCTCGTGGTCGCCGCGCAGCAGGGCGATGACGGGGGACTTGCCGTCGATCATGTAGAGCTGGGTCTTGAGGAAATCGGCCAGCGGGCGCTTCACGAGCGCGGCGACGTCGGCCACGGAGGTCCTGCCCCGGGTGTCGAACTCAACGACGGGCTTGAACGCCGCGGGAGCGGGCGCTTGGAAAGCGTCCTTGACCTCGGCGCGCTCGAGATTGGCGGCGTAGTCGCATTTCAGGCAGGAGACCACGGTCTCCTCGCCGGTCTCGGCCAGGACCATGAACTCGTGGGAGTAAGAGCCGCCGATGGCGCCGGACTGGGCCTCCACGGGCTTGAAGCGCAGGCCGCAGCGCGCGAAGACGCGCCGGTAGGCCTCGAAGATGATCTTGTAGTAGGCCGAAGCATCGGCCTCGTCGGCGTGGAAGGAGTAGGCGTCCTTCATCAGGAACTCCCGCGCGCGCATGACGCCGAAGCGGGGGCGGATCTCGTCGCGGAACTTCAGGCCGATCTGGTAGAGCATGACCGGAAGCTGGCGCCAGGAGCGCACCTCACGGCGCACCAGGTCGGTGACGACCTCCTCGGCCGTGGGCGCGAAACAGAACTCCGCGTCCTTGCGGTCCTTGAAGCGCAGAAGCTCCTTGCCGTAGACTCCCCAGCGCTTGGTCTCCTCCCAGAGCGCCTTGGGCTGGACCACCGGCAGGCTCACCTCCTGCCCGCCGATGCCGTCCATCTCCTGGCGCACCACGCGCTCGACCTTGCGCAGGACGCGCAGGCCCAGGGGCAGCCAGTCGTAGATGCCCGACGCGGTCTTGCGGATGAGGCCCGCGCGCTGCATGAGCTTGGCCGAGACGTTGTCGGCGTCCGCGGGAGCCTCCCGCAGGGTCGGGATCAGGGCGCGGGAATACTTGACGCTCACGGCGCCGCCTCGACCGGGGGCCTGGCGCGGACCGCGCGCTCGGCGCGGATGCGCAGGACGTCGTTGTAAGTGGCGAAGGCCAGCAGGGAAACCAGGAAGGCCAACCCGAGCGTGTTCGCCCGCTCCATCGCCTTATCGGAGAGGCGCCGGCCGGCGATGCCTTCCCACACGTAAAAGGCGCCGTGGCCGCCGTCGAGGAGGGGGAGGGGAAGCAGGTTGAAGAAGCCGATGGCCACGGAAATGAACCCGATCAAAAACAAAAAATCCTCCCAGCCCGCGCGCGCGGCGCGCGCGACCATCTGAAAGATGCCCACGGGGCCCGCGAGGTCCGGACGCTGGCGCGCACGAAGCTTGCCCGCGATCACCGTCACGGTCTGCCGGGTCTGGGTCCAGCAGAGGCGGCCGCCCTCGACGATCGCGCCGGCAAGGCTGATGGGCCGGTACTCCGCCTTGGGCATGATCCCCACCACGCCCCGGACGCCGCTCTCGTCGCGCCGCGGGGTGAGGCGCAGGTCGAAGGTCTCGCCCCCGCGCCGGACGGTCAGGCTCACCTCGCGCTCCGGGGCGCGGTGGATGGAGGAGGCCAGATCGTCCCAGCCCGCCAGCGGCCGCCCGTCAAAAGCCAGCACGCGATCGTCCAGCCGCAGGCCGGCCCTCTCCGCGGGAAATCCGGAGACCATGTTGCCGATCACCGTCTCCTTCGAGGCCTGCGGCAGGCCCTTGGTCCAGACCAGGCCCGTGTAGAGCAGGAAGGCGAGCGCGTAGTTCATGGCCGGACCCGCGTAGACGATGACAAGGCGCCGGGACCAGCTCTGCCCGAAGTATTCGTCGGGCTTGGCCGAGGCGCCCTCGACGGGGTCCTCGCCCGCGGGCTTGACGAAGCCCCCGAAGGGCACGGCGCGCAGGGAGAAGCGCGTGCCCCCCGCGCCCGTGACGCCCAACAACTCCGGCCCGAAGCCGAAGGAGAACTTCTCGACGCGCACGCCCAGGCGCCGGCAGGCGAGGAAATGGCCCAGCTCGTGCAGGAAGATGACCAGGCCCAGGGCAAAGGCGTTGGCCGCGATCGTGTGCAGCCAGGACAGCAGGACGTTCATCGGCAGGCCTCCTCGGCTTTGCGGCGCGCCCAGGCGTCGATCTCAACGACCTCCGCGAAGCTGGGCAGTCCGCCGGAGACTTCATAAGCCGCCAGCGCGCGCTCCACCACGCGCGCGATGTCGGTGAACTTGATGCGGCCGGCCAGGAATGCCTCCACGGCGACCTCGTCGGCCGCGCTGAGGACCGCGGGGGCGCCGCCGCCCTTGCCCGCGGCCTCGCGCGCCAATGCCAGGCAGGGGAAGCGCTCGAAATCCGGCGCCTTGAACTCCAGCGATCCGGCCTTGACCAGGTCCAGCGGCTCCACGACGCGCCCGGCGCGCCGCGGGAAGGTCATGCCGTACTGGATCGGCAGCCTCATGTCGGGCTCTCCCATCTGCGCCAGCACCGACCCGTCGGAGAACTCGACGCCGGAATGGAAGATCGACTGGGGATGGATGACGATCTCCACCTGGTCGCGCCGGAGGCCGAAGAGGTTCATGATCTCGATGAGCTCGAAGCCCTTGTTCATCAGCGTGGCGCAGTCCACGGTGATCTTGCGGCCCATCTTCCAGGTCGGGTGCCTGAGGGCCTGCTCCGGCGTGACCGCGGATAGGTCGCCCTTGTACTTGCCGAAGGCGCCGCCCGAGGCGGTCAAGATCACGCGCCGGATGGTCTTCAAGGGAGCGGCCGCGCGAGGATCGGGGTGGAGGCCCTGAACGCACTGGAAGATTGCCGAAGGCTCGCTGTCGACCGGGATGATCCGGGCCTGCCAGCGCTCGGCCTCGCGCATGAACTGCGCCGCGGCCATGACCTTGGGCTCCTTGTTGGCCAGCGCCACGGTCTTGCCGGCGCGCACCGCGGCCAGCAGGGGAGCGAAGCCGACCCCGCCGACCAGGCTCGTGAGGACCACGTCGACGTCGGGATGCGACGCCAGCGCGCAGAGACCCTCGACCCCGGAGGCGAAATGTTCGACTCCGCCGTCGAGGCGGCGCTTGAGGTCCTCGGCGGCCTTCGGCTCGAACATGGCCACGGCCTTGGCGCCGAACTCGGCCGCCTGCCGGGCCAGGAGCTCGACGTTGGAGTGCGCGGCCAGGGCGACGACCCGAAGCTCCTCCGGCAGCTCGCGCGCGACGTTGAGAGCGTTGACGCCGATGGAGCCCGTCGAGCCGAGGATGGCGACCCGTCTCATGGGAGATTCAAGACGTAATAGTAGACCGCGGGCGCGCAGAAGATGTAGGAGTCGAAACGATCCAGGACGCCCCCGTGTCCGGGCAAAAGGGCGCCGGAGTCCTTGACCCCGGCGTCGCGCTTGACCATGGACTCGGCCAGATCGGCCAACTGGCCCGCGATCCCGATCACGGCCCCCAACAGGAGGGCCCGCGCGGGAGAAAGGGCGTCGCGCAGTCCCCAATGCTGAAACGCAACAGAAACCGCGATCGCCGCAAGGAAGCCCGCGGCCGCGCCCTCCCAGGTCTTCTTGGGCGAGAGCGCGGGAGCCAGGGGACGCCGCCCGAAGCCGCGGCCCGCCGCGTAGGCCGCCGTGTCCATGCTCCAGACGGCGGCGAACGTCATGAGCAGGAAGGCCTCCCCGTGCGGCCGCAGGTCGCGAATCTTGGCCAAGTGCGCGGGCATCCAGCCCGCGAACGCCGCGCCGAAGAGGGTCAGCGCCGCGCGGTCGAGCGAGCGAACACTCCGGACCATCTCGACAAGCGCGACCAGGGCCACCCCCGCCGTCAAGACGAAGTCCGTCGGCCCGCCGAAGGCCGCGCAGGCCGCCAGCGCCGCCCCGATCAGGACGGCCGGCGCGGACTGGATCGGCCGCCCGCCCAGGCGCAGGATCAGCGCGTACTCGTAGCAACAGAGGGCGGCCAAACCGGTCGCGAACACGGAAAACGCCAGCCCGCCGGCATGGACCAAATATAAAAGAAGGGGGATTCCAACCAGCGCCGTCAGGATCCGCGGAAGCAGCACGCCGCTATTCTACAAAAGACGCTGCGGACGCCGCGCCGTTAAGACTTCGAAGTGGACAGGCCGCCGAAACGGCGGTCACGGCTTTGGAAGTCCTCGAGGGCGGCGATCAGGTGTTCCTTGCGGAAGTCGGGCCAGAGGACGGGGGTCACGTGGAGCTCAGCGTAAGCGGCCTGCCAAAGAAGAAAGTTCGAGATGCGCATCTCGCCTGAAGTGCGGATCATGAGGTCCAACTCGGGGAGGTCCGCGGTGTAGAGGTTTTTAGCGATTGCTTCCTCGTTAAGCGTCCTGGTTCCGGAGGCGATCGCTTTGTTGGCGGCGTCGACGATCTCCTGGCGGCCGCCGTAGTTGAGGGCCAGGATCAGGCGCAGTCCCGTGTTTTCCTGCAGGCGCTCGACGGCGGCGTGCAATTCTTTTTGCACGGTTTTGGGCAGAGCGTCCAGACGCCCGATGGCGTCGAGGCGGACGTTGCTCTTGTCGAGCTCCAGCGTCTCCTTATCGAGAGCCCATGAAAGAAGCTTCATGAGCTCGCCGACCTCCGCGGCCGGACGCAGCCAATTCTCGGTCGAGAAGGAGTAGAGCGTCAGGGCCTGGATTCCCAGCTCGCCGGCGGCGCGCACGATCGCGCGAACGGACTCCACGCCGGCCTTGTGCCCCGCGACGCGCGGCAGGCCCCGTTGGGCGGCCCAGCGGCCGTTGCCGTCCATGATGACGGCGACATGGCGGGGAACGCGCGCGGAGTCGAGCGGCACCGTCAGACCGTCAGGATTTCCTTCTCCTTGGCGGCGACCTGCTCGTCCACCTGCCGCACGAAGGAGTCGGTGATCTTCTGGATGCGGGCCTCGAAGCCGCGGAGGTCATCCTCCGTGATCTCCTTGGCCTGGAAGGATTTCTTGACCTTGCCGACGGCGTCCTGGCGCTCGTTGCGCACGGCGATGCGAAACTCCTCGCCCAGCTTGCGCAGGACCTTCACCAAATCCCTGCGCCGCTCCTCGGTCATCGCGGGCAGGGCCAAGCGCAGGAGCTTGCCGTCATTCTGGGGCATGGCGCCCAGATCCGCCTTCTGAAGCGCCTTCTCCAGATCGGTGAGAACGCCCGGATCCCAAGGGCGGACCTCCATGACCCGCGCCTCGGGCACGGAGACCGCCGCGACCTGCTTCAAGGGCACCATCTGGCCGTAGTACTCGACCTTGACCGATTCCAGCACCATGGGGTTGGCGCGTCCGGTGCGCATGACGGAGAGGTCCTTGGCCATCTTGGCCAGGCGCTCCTTCATGGCCTCCTCCATGCGCGAGATCACGGCGTGGGCGGCTTCGTGGACGGGCATGGGGGGATCACTCCGTGGCGATGAGGGTCCCGACCGTCTCGCCGGAGACGGCGCGGGCGATGTTTCCCGGAACGGCCAGATCGAAGACGACGACGGGCATGTCGTTCTCCATGCACAGCGTCAGCGCCGTGGCATCCATCACCTTGAGGCGCTGCTTGATGCTGTCCATAAAGGTCAGGCGCTCGAGCCGGCGGGCCTTCGGGTCCTTTTTGGGGTCGGCCGTGTAGACGCCGTCCACCTTGGTGGCCTTGAGCAGGGCCTCGGCCTCGATCTCGACGGCCCGCAGGGCCGCGGCGGTGTCGGTCGTGAAGTAGGGATTGCCGGTGCCGCCCGCGAAGATCACCACCCGGCCCTTTTCCAAGTGACGGATGGCGCGGCGGCGAATGTAGGACTCGGCCAGCTTGCTCACCTCGACGGCCGTCTGCACGCGGGTGGGCACGCCCAACTGCTCCAAGGCGTCCTGCAGGGCGAGCGCGTTCATCAGCGTGGCGAGCATGCCCATCGAGTCCGCGGTGACCCGGCCGATGGCCTCCCCGCGGTCCTGCTCGCCGCGCCAGATGTTGCCGCCGCCGACCACGACCCCGAGCTGGACGCCTTGGTCGAAGGCACGCTTGATCTCGGCGACGATGGAGGACAGGGCCTGCGGCTTGATGCCGCGCTCGCCCTCGCCGCAGAGGGACTCGCCCGAGAGCTTGAGGAGGACGCGCTGATAAACCGGCTTGGCCGCGGACATGCCCGGGCTTACTCGCCGAGCTGGTAGCGCGCGAAGCGAACAACCGAGACCGCGCCGCCCAGCTTGGCGCCGGCCGCCTTGAGCAGTTCCGCCACGGACGTCTTGTTGTCGCGCACGGAGAGCTGATCGAGCAGGCACCACTGCTGATAGAAGAGCTTGTTAATCTTGCCCTCCACGATCTTGACGATCTGGGCCTCGGGCTTGCCCTCTTTGCGCAGGATCTCGGTGTGAATCTCCCGTTCCCGAGCGACGTCCGCCGCCGGGACCTCGGTCCGGCTCAGGTACTTGGGGGAGAACCCCACGATCTGGAGGAGAAGCTCCTTGGCGAGCTCCGCGAGCTCCGGGGCCTTCGCCGCGGCCTCGCTCGGCGCGGCCAACTCCACGAGCGCGCCCTTCTTGGCGCCAAGATGGATGTAGCCGGCGATGAGGCCTGCCCCCTTGAACTCGAAGCGCTCGAAGCGGCGCAGGGCCATGTTTTCGCCCAGCTTGGCGACCAGGGGCTTGACCAGATCCTCGTTGGCCGCCTCGACGCCGCGGAGCTGCCCCGCGGCGGCCTTCTCGGCCAGCGCCTTGGCCAGTTGCTGGAAGTCCGGCGTGCGGGCGACGAAATCCGTCTCGCAATTGAGCTCGACGACGGCGCCGGAACGCCCGGAGAGAGCGAATGCCACAAGGCCTTCCTTGGTGACCCGCGCGGACTTCTTGGCCGCGTCGGCCAGACCCTTCTTGCGCAGGAGGGTCAGCGCCTGCGGCAGGTCGCCTTTGGCCTCGTCCAAGGCGCGCTTGCAGTCCATCATGCCCGCGCCCGTCTTTTCGCGCAGATCCTTGATCATCTGCGTCGCGTCCATGGTGGGCATGATCACGCCTCGGCCTGCGGCTGGGGCTCTTCGACCGCAGCGGCGACGGCCTCCGGCTCCTGGCCGCCCTCGGCCAGCATCTCCTGCTCGGCGCCCTCGACCGACTGGGCGTTGGCCTGGGCCTGGCGCGCCTGCGTGCCTTCCAGCACGGCGTCGGCGACGAGCCCGCAGAAGAGCTTGATCGAGCGCGCGGCGTCGTCGTTGCCCGGGATGGGGTGGTCGATCATGTCCGGGTCGCAGTCGGTGTCGCAGATGGCGACGATCGGGATGGCCAGCTTGCGCGCCTCCTGCACGGCCAGGTCCTCCTCGACGGGGTCGATCACGAACATCACGTCGGGCAGGGCGTCCAGGCCGCGCAGGCCGGACAGGTTCTTCTGAAGCTTGGCCATCTCCTTGTTGAGGCGGGAGACCTCCTTCTTGGGGAGAACCGCGAAGATGCCGTCCGCCTGCCACTTCTCCAGCTCCTCCAGGCGCTTGACCGAGCGGCGCAGGGTCGCGAAATTGGTGAGCGCTCCGCCGAGCCACTTCTCGGACACGTAGGCGGCGCCGCAGCGCTCCGCTTCCGCACGGAGGACCTCCTGGGCCTGCTTTTTGGTGCCGACGAACAGGAATCTCTTGCCCAAGGCCGCCTGGTCCCGGACCCACTGGCCGACCTTCTTGAGCTCCTTGACGGTCTTCTGAAGATCGATGATGTGGATGCTGTTGCGCTCGCCGAAAATAAAGCGGGACATCTTCGGGTTCCAGCGGCGGGTCTGATGGCCGAAATGGACGCCGGCCTCCAGCATGGCTTTCATTGAGACGTTGATCATGAGCGGGTGTCTATCCTCCGGGAAATGTGCGGACGGGTGATGATATCAAATTCCCCGGCCCGGCGCTACCTTGGCGGCCGGGTCGGGCAAAGCCTTGGCGTATTCGCACCAGGAGCCTTCCATCGCGCGCATCGCGGCCAGGCCCCGCGGCACGTCTAAGAGGGGGAGACCGATGGCGGCGCGGACCCGGTCCGTGCACAGGCTGCTCTGTTTGGGGCGTGGGGTAGGGGAGCCCAGCTCCGCGGCCGGCACCGGCTTGATCAGGCGGCCGTCCAAGCCGAAGACCGCAGCGACGCGCGCCGCGAAATCGCAGCGAGCGATCTCCTCGGAGCCCACGACATGGAATATTCCCCGCGCTCCCGCCTCGGCCAGGGCGACCGTGACCTCGGCCAGGTTCTCGACGTACGTGGGATGGTAGCGCACCTCCTCGGCTACGCGCATCTCCTCGCCTTTGGACAGACGGGCCCGGATCTGCAGGACAAAGTTCTTGGGCTCCCATTGCCAGCCGTAGGCGCCCGAGGTGCGCACGACCAGGTTGCGGGGATCGGCGGCCAAGACCCCGGCCTCGGCATCCGCCTTCTGGCGGCCGTACTCGTTGATGGGGCAGGGCGCGTCTTCCTCTATATAGGAGCCTTTGGCCCCGTCGAACACGTAATCGCTGGAATAAAAGATCATCCGGGCGCCGATCTCCGAGCAGGCCCGAGCGACGTTCAAGGTTCCAGCCACGTTGACCCGGCGAGTCTCCTCCGGGTGCGTCTGGCAGTAGTCCACGTACGGGTTGGCCGCGGGGACGGCGACAATCGCGGGCCGATGCTCCCGCAGAAGCGCGCGCGTCCGCGCCGCGTCCTGGATGTCGAGCTGAAGGAAGCCCCCGCTGGCGTGGCAATGATACGTGGCCGCCGCGACCTCCGCGCCCCGGGACTTCCAGGCGCGAAGCAGGGCGTTGCCCACCAGCCCCGTGCCGCCGATGACCATGACCTTCTCCGCCACGAAACCATCATATCAATCTGAGACCGCGGTCGCCTTCCAGGCGCAAAAAAATCCTGGACAAAGTTTTTATAAGTTTGCAATCATAAAAGGATGCGCCAACTTACTGCTTTGATCCCAGTCATGCTGATGCTGGCCCTGCCGGTTCGGGCCCAGGAGCCGCGCTCCCCGCTGGCGACGCACGGAGGGAAGCTGCTTGCGATGGCGTTTCCGGCGGGCGCCGCGGCCCCCGCGGGGCGCCTGAACCAGATTTTTGACGCCGCGCGCGCGCGCGCCGGCGCCGTGCCCGGCCCGAAGCCCGCCGTGATCGCGCCCGCGCGCGCGCGACGCGAGCCGGCGCCGCTGGAGGCCGTGAGCGTCCGCCCCTCCGCGGCAACGCTCCATCAGGAGCTCGTCGTCCCGGTCCCCGAGGCCAGCCCCGCCTATCGCCGGACCTTTCGCCGCCTTCTGGCCAATCCCCGCTGGACCGACCGCTGGGACGAACTGATCTTGAAGTACGCGCGCTTCTACCACGTCGACGCACGGCTGGTCAAGTCCATCATGGCCGCCGAATCCGAGTTCCGCAGCAAGGCCACCTCCCCGGTCGGCGCACGGGGACTCATGCAGGTGATGCCGGCCACGTCCGGCTGGATGGGCGTCCCCGCCGACTCCCTCTACGACCCGGAGATGGGGGTAAAGGCCGGAACCGCTTATCTTCAATACCTTCTCAAGAGGGCCTGGCGCCGCTTCCATCTGCGCGGCGTGCGCTACACGGACGCCCCTCACTGGGTGATCCAGCGCGTCGTGGCCGCCTATCACGCCGGCCCCAGGTTCCTGACGCGATCCCGCTGGTACCGCTCGACGCGGTCCTACGTGCGCAAGGTGCTGCTGTTCTACCGCTCCAAGGTCACCGATCTGCGCCGCCCCGGCCCGATCGCCCTCGCCCTCCCGTCCTTCGCCGAGACGGTGGCCCCGTCCGGCATCATGAATTGATGCGGCACGCCCGCGCGACCGCCGCCGGCGCCGTCGCGGCCGTCCTGGCGGGCTGCGCCGCGCCTAGGCCCTGCACACGGGCCCTGTGCCCCCGGACCTCCGGCGCTTCCTACCGGGTCTCCGGCTGGAGCGCGCCGGTGACGGTCACCTCCGGAGATCCGGCTCTTCCCATCGTGCCGGACGCATCCGTGGAGGTGCACGCCGGCCCCGCCGAATTCGTCATCGACCGCGCGACGGTGACGGCCGAGACGGGAGCCGTCTTCCTCTTCTCCGTCTCCCCGCGGCCTCCCGCGATCCCCTGGCTTCTCGTCTCCTCCGGGAGCGTGACGGTGGCCTCCGCGGCCGCCCCGCCCGCGGCGCTGACGCCCGGCGCGACCTACTTCCTGCCTGCCGCCCGTTGACGGTCCGGGACAAGCGCTCCCGGGTTATGCTTGAATCCTAGCGATGAAAAAGGCGCTGATCACCGGCATCACCGGCCAGGACGGGTCCTACCTGGCCGAATTCCTGCTGGCCAAGGGCTACGAGGTCCACGGCCTCAAGCGCCGGACCTCCCTCTACAACACCGACCGCATCGACCATCTCTACCAGGACCCGCACGAGAAGCGCCGCCGCTTCATCCTGCACCACGGGGACATGACGGACTCCTCCAGCCTGCTCCACGTGGTCGGCAAGGTTCGTCCCCAAGAGATCTACAATCTCGCCGCGCAGAGCCACGTCGCCGTGAGCTTCGAGGAGCCCGAGTACACGGCCAACACCGACGCCGTCGGCACCCTGCGCCTGCTGGAGGCCATCCGCACGCTGGGCCTGGGCAAGGCGACGCGCTTCTATCAGGCCTCCACCTCCGAGCTCTTCGGCAAGGTCGTCGAGATGCCGCAGAGCGAGGCCACGCCCTTCTACCCGCGCTCCCCCTACGGCGCGGCCAAGCTCTACGCCTACTGGATCACCGTCAATTACCGCGAGGCCTACGGCCTCTACGCCTGCAACGGCATCCTCTTCAACCACGAGTCCCCGCGCCGCGGCGAGACCTTCGTGACCCGCAAGATCACCCGGGGCTTGGCCCGCATCAAGCTGGGCCTCGAGGAGACCGTCTGGCTCGGCAACCTGGACGCCAAGCGCGACTGGGGCCACGCCCGCGACTACGTGGAGATGATGTGGCTCATGCTCCAGCAGGACCATCCTGCCGATTACGTCGCGGCCACCGGCCGCCAGCGCTCGGTACGCGAGTTCGTGACGGCCGCCGCGCGGGAGCTCGGCCTGCCGCTGGCCTGGCGCGGCCGCGGCGTCGGCGAGCGCGGCGTCGACCCCCGCACCGGACGCGCGCTCATCGCCGTGGACCCGCGCTACTTTCGCCCTACCGAGGTCGAGTCCCTCCTGGGGGACGCCGCCAAGGCGCGGCGCATCCTGGGCTGGAAGCCGCGCGTGAGCTTCGAGGAGCTTGTGCGCGAGATGGCCCGCGAGGACCTGGTCTTGGCCGAACGCGAGGCCCTGGTCAAGCGCGCCGGCTTTCGGTCGCGCCGCCCCTCCAAGGACTGAGGACGCCCATGACGGGAACTCTCGTCAACGCCGCGGCCATCCTCATTGGAGGGGGGGCCGGCCTGCTGGCCCGCCGGCAGTTCAGCCCGCGCTTCCAATCCATCCTGCTCCAGGCCGTCGGGCTCTGCGTCCTCATCATGGGGCTGCAGATGGCGCTCAAGGCCGGGAACTTTCTCGTCCTGCTCGCGGCCATGACTCTCGGGGGCTTGATCGGCGAGCTCTGCGACGTCGAGGGCCGGCTGGAGCGCTTCGGCGCCCGCCTCCAAGCCTGGGTCCCTCAGAAGGACAAGGGCAATTTCGCCGCCGGCTTCATCACCACGAGCCTCTGGTTCTGCGTCGGCCCGATGGCGATCATCGGCTCGGTCGAGGACGGCCTAAAAGGGAATTCCTCCATCCTTCTGGCCAAAGCCGCCCTCGACGGCATCTCCTCGCTGGCCGCCGCCGCCAGCCTGGGCTCCGGCGTCCTGCTCTCGGCGGTCTCGGTCCTGCTCTACCAGGGGACGCTGACGCTCTGCGCAGGTCGCCTAGGCGCCTGGATGACGCCCGTCGTCGTGGACGGCCTAAGCGCGGCCGGCGGCCTGCTGATCTTCGCCATCGGCCTCAACGTGCTGGGCCTGGCCAAGATCCGGCTGGGCAACTTCCTGCCGGCGCTCCTGATCGCGGCCGTTCTGGCCCGCTGCTAGATGCTATGAGACTTTCCTTGACGCATCTGTGCCGAGCCCGAAGGGTCGAGGCCTAGATGCTATGAGCCTTTCCTTGACGCATCTGTGCCGCGTCCGCAGGATCGCGGCCTAGCCTGTCCCGTGCCGCCGAGACGTAGTCCTCCAAGCCCCGGAACCACCCCATCCCCGGCAGGCGCGCGATCGTGCGGTCCACGTGCCGGACCTCCTCCAGGCCGCGCGGCCCGGAGAAAAGATAGCCGACCAGGAAGTCGATCTCGGCCTGCGGCATGATCCCGGCTCCAACCGGCTTCCAGAATCGCTTGACTAGAAACGCCGTCAGCCTTTGCGCCCGCGGCGAGCGCGAAAGGCGCTCCTCGGCCTTGTGATAGTAGAAGCTGAAGTGCCGCGACTCGTCGCGCATGACGCGCCGAACGATCTCCGCCAGGGCCGAATTCTCGGTCCGCTCCGCCAGCCGCCGGTAGCCGTTCAAAGTGGACAACTCCTGGATCGCGCCCCAGGTCATGTGCACGGCCACGAAATCCTGGGCAAACGCCCGCGACAAAGCGGACGCCGCGGCGTCCTGGAGGGCCTCCCACGCGCGGGCCGGCCGCTCCACGCTCTTGGGCCGTCGCGGATCGAGCGGATGCCCCGCCTCGCGCAGAAAGCGCGCCAGCGCGCGGCCGTGATAGGCCTCCTCGTAGAGCCAGCAGCCCAGGAAGTCGCAGATCTCGGCGTCGCGGATGGCCGCGGTGTTGAGCAGGGCCCGCAGGTAGGCGATGGTGTACGACTCGACGTCGATGAAGTAGGGCAGTATCCGCCGCTCCGCCGCCGAGAGCGGCTCGGCCCGCGCCCGGCTCCAGTCGATGCCCGACAAGTCCAGCGCCCGCGACCGCGCCAGGAAATCCTCCAGATCAAACGCCGCCGCTCTCGCCATATCCCGCCGAAATTATAGCAGGCCGCGGGCGGCGTCAAAAAATAGGTCCAAAGCAGAGCTGTCCCAAGAAAGTCTTAGAAGGCGAGCAATAATTGGGGGTCGCCGTCTCTGATCTTTCTGAGCCGACGCGTCGTGAGGTTCAGGATGTCGATGAGGCTCAGCTTTTGAAACAACGTCGCCTTGATCAGCCGGTG
>JACQPJ010000058.1 GCA_016207605.1 Elusimicrobiota bacterium | reverse complement strand
CTTGCAGGTGTCTCACGTATTCTCTCCTCGCCGACGGACTCATCCGTGCCTCCAAAAGACGCTTTAAATGCGACGTTTGGTGACATCGTAGATGAGTTGACGAGCTTTTCTTCGGTCACATCTTACGTGAGTTGATTCGGCGCGTTGATTTCTCGGGCCCGGCCTGTTAATCTATCGTCCATATGAGCCGGACCTTGGTGCTCAACCGGAGCTTTCGCGCCGTGGCCGTCGCCGACTGGCGGCGGGCCGTCACGCTCGTCTACGCGGGCCTGGCGGAGGCGCTGGACGCCGAGCTCGTCGGCTACGACTTCTCGGCCTGGGTCGCGGCGTCCTCGAGCTGGGTCCGAGCCCCGGGCGGCTTCGTGCGCTCGACGCGCCTGCGCTTCGCGGTGCCGGAGGTGATCCGGCTGACGCGCTACGACCGCGTGCCGCGCCGCGACGTGGCCTTCACCCGCCACAACGTCTTCGCCCGGGACCGCCACCGCTGCGCCTATTGCGGCCGGCGCCAGCCCCCCGACGCCCTGGACCTCGACCACGTGGTGCCGCGCTCGCGCGGCGGCCCGCACGACTGGACCAACGTCGTCGCCTCCTGCCGCCCCTGCAACCTGCGCAAGGCCGACCGCCTGCCTGACGAGGCCGACATGCCGCTCAAGGCCCGGCCGGAGAAGCCGCGCTGGTCGCTGCTGGGCAGCCTCATCCCGCATCCCCAGATGGACATCCCCGACAGCTGGCGCCGCCTCCTCGTCGCCGAGGCATGAGCGCCGCGCCGTTCAACGGATAAATCCGATCCGCCGCCCGCGACGTTTCGGCGCGTGAGTCAGCGCCCGCAACGTTTGAATGATTCCTTGGATATCCTCGTCGTGCGATCCCACGCGCTGTTCCAGCTGCTTTAGGGCGAGCTCCAATTTGCGGCGGTTGACGATTGTTTCGCGGAAGCGGACGAATGCTCTCATGATGGCGATGTTGACCTCGACGGCACGGCCGCTGCCCAGCACGCTGGATAGCATCGCCACGCCTTGTTCCGTGAAGGCATACGGAGGATGCTTGACGTGCTTGCCTCGCTTTAAGGTCACAAATTGTGACCTTAAAGAATGGGCTTGCTTCAGCGTGAGACGGAACATGAAGTCCGCCGGGAATCGCCCCAAGTTCCGTTTTACGGCTTGGACCAACACTTTGACGGGCACGGCATATAGTCGCGCCAGGTCCGTGCTCAACATCACGCGCTGGCCGCGAAATGTCCAGACGCGCGCTTCCTGCCGGTCGTATCGAATGATTTCCATGAGAAGTATACGCATGACCCCCCTAAAAAGTTCCAGGTCATTTCATATACTTGCGGCGTGACCGAGGATAACCGGGGAAATGGGTGTGACCGAGCCCTATGGCGAGGGAATGCCGTCTCCGCGCGATGTTGCGGAGCGGCCGTCCATCACCGTAGGAGGCAACCATGAGCTTGAAGTCTTTGACCAAAGCGGAGATGCGCGAGGCTCTGGTCCGCCGCGAGCCGGACGACCACAAGGGTGTCTATGGCCACGTGTTGATCGTGGCGGGCTCGCGCGGCATGGCGGGGGCGGCGATCCTGGCGGCGCGCGCGGCCCTGCGTTCGGGCGCGGGCCTGGTCACGGCTGCCGTTCCCTACGGCCTCGCGCCGACGGTCGCGGGGGCCGTGCCCTCGGCGCTGACGCTCTCCTTGCCCGACAACCCCGCCGGGGTCTTTCGTCCCGACGGCGCCGAGAAGCTCAAGCAGTACGCGCGCGACCGGCGCGTCACGGTCTGCGCGCTCGGCCCGGGCCTGTCCACCCACCCCGACGCGGCGAGTTTCCTGTTGAGCGCGCTGTCCGGCCTCTTCGTTCCCGCCGTGGCGGACGCCGACGCCCTCAACATCCTGGCCGCGCAGGAGCCCGCGCGCGTCGGGCAGCTCTTCGCGGCCCGCAAACATCCCTGCGTGTTCACGCCCCACCCCGCGGAGATGTCGCGCGTCCTGCGCACCCCCGCGCCCGAAGCCGAGACCGACCGCGTCAAGGCCGCCGAGCGCCTGGCCCGGGACTGGAACGGCGTCGCCGTGCTCAAGGGCCGGCGCACCGTGATCGCCTCGGCCGTGCGCGTCGCCGTCAACCCCACGGGCGGCCCCGGCCTGGCCAAGGCCGGCTCCGGCGACGTGCTCACCGGCCTGATCGCGGGACTCTGGGCGCAAGCCCTCGCCTCCGGCCGCAGCGCCGGCGACCTTGCTTTTCAGTCGGCCGCTTTGGGCGTCTGGCTCCACGGGACCGCCGGCGACCTGGCGGAGAAGGCGCTGACGCCCTGGGCGGTCAATTCCTCGGACCTGATCGACTTCCTGCCCGGAGCTTTTGCCGCGCTGGCGCGTTAGCGATTTCGCGTTCGCGCGCAAGAGCTGCTTGCGCAAAATCAGGTTTGGTCTCCTTTAGATACTTAATCACGGGGATCAAGGCGGGGGCGATTCTGTCGCCCATATACAGAGCATAGACGAGCTGCGCGACATCGTATTGAGCGGCATTCAAAATGAGAGCGTAAGCGAAGTCCGGCATCGGAGGGAGCGGCGCCTGTTCGTGCTGAGGCGCTCGCTTGCGGCGCGCGGGTGCCGGCGGCGCCTGCATTTTCAACGTGCGTTCAGCCAAGACGCGGGCGACATCCGGGCGTCTTTCGCTAAGAAAACCGAGCAGATCGTCGGAGGATGTGCCCCACAGAGCGTCAACGATGACGTCGGCGGAGGTTTCTTCCAGGCTTCGGGCAGTCACCCACGGCTGGATTTCCGGACGCCTTCTCAGGACGGCGTCCAGAAGCGGCGAGAAAGCGGGCCTGCCGAAAAGAGCTGCGACGACCGTCTCGGGCTTGAATCGGTCGAATTGCGCGGCCTGCTGGTCGAGCGACATGTCCGCCCACCTCGGCCCGGTTGGATCGGGCGGATCGGCGTTTAGGGCGGGTTCGTCGTGGGGCGCCTCGCCGAAGACGGCCCTGCCCAGACGCGCCAACCCTTCCGATCCCAGGCCGTCTTGGCCGACCGGGTTCAGGTCATCGGCGGCAAGCGCCGCTTGTTCCAAGTTCGCGCGCGCGGCGGGCATTGCGGTTCCCATGATGCCGTCGCCGGGAGCGCCCCGCGCGCGGGCCGCGCGATCTGTCCGCGCGGGAGCGCGCAGCGCGGCGGCCATGCCGATCAGAGCGTGCGGCAGAGCGGGCACGGCCGGCATGGCCGCGAAGGCCGCGCCATAGGACGGGAGCTGGGATGTCTCGGCGAGAGCCGGGGCCCAGGCGCTCATCGCCGCTGAACCCCCCATTTCGAGGGGCGGCGCAAGCAGCGTCGGCTGTTCCAAGGGAAAGGATGATGCCTCGACCGGCTGAGGAGTCGCGCTCTCCGGTCTCTGGGCGGCCATCCCCGAAGCATGGGCGCTGCGGATCAGCGCGGCGCTTAGGAACGCGGCGATGACGGGTGGGACTTTAATGGACGGCATCGCCGTATTTTAATGAAATCGCGGGGATCGCGTCAGGGTCCTTGGGCCTAGGAGCGTGTGGGTCCAAGGACCTGGGGCAGCCGGGGTATAATAGGGGTCTTGGAGACCGAGGCGTTTTTGGCGCAGACGGAGGAGGACACGGCCGCGCTGGGGCGGCGCGTGGGGCGCCGCCTGCGGGCGGGGGACCTGGTCCTGCTGTACGGGGAACTCGGCGCGGGCAAGACCGTCTTCGCCCGGGGGCTGGCGTGGGGCGCGGGCTTCCGCGGCCGGGTCGCCAGCCCGACCTTCGCGCTGGCGCACGTCTACCGCGGCGGGCGCCTGACTCTCCATCATCTCGACTTGTACCGCCTCAAGACGGGGGAGCTGGCGGAGCTGGGGCTCGACGAGCTGCTGGCCGACCCGCGCGGCGCGGTCGCGGTGGAATGGCCCGAGGCGGGCAGGCCTTGGCCCGATCGCCGGATCGAGGCGAGGCTGTCCCATGTCCGCGGCGGGCGCCGCATCGTGCTGCGGGACCGGCGCGCGTGAACATCCTGGCGGCGGACGCGACGGGCGAGGTCCTATCCCTGGCCTTGGAGACGAAGGGGCGCGTGCTCGCGGCTTGGCGTTCGGGAGCCCGGACGCACGACATGACTCTTCTCCCCGCGGCGGAAGGCCTGCTCAAGCGCGCGGGTCTTCGCTGGGAAGACCTGGACGCGGTCGCCGCCGCGGCCGGCCCCGGGCGGTTCACGGGCATCCGGGTTGGTCTGGCGTTCGCCGCGGCGGCGGGCTTCCAGCTCAAGATTCCCGTCCTTGCGCTCAGCCGGCTGGAGGCGGCGGCGTTGAAAAGCCGCGCGGACCGCGTCCTCGCGGCCTTGCCGGGCTGGAAGGACGAGGTCTATTACCAGGAGTTCCGGCGGACGCGGCGGGGCCTGGAGCCGCGCGGGGAGGCGGCCTGGGCCGCGCCGAAGGATTGGCCGGCCGCGCGGGCCGCGGCGGAGATCGCCGGCTTGGCCGTGGTCTTTGGCGATACGGACGCGGCCGATCTCCTCCCGGCGGCGCGGCGGCGGCTCCAATCCAAGCGCCTGCCGCCTCTGCGGCCTTTCTACCTCAAGCCCGCGGGCTATGAGAGGCCGCACTAGGAGCGCGCGGCCCGAGGACGCGCCCGCCGTCGCGAAGATCGCGCGGCGGCCCTTCGCCGCCGGCTGGTCGGCGGCGCAGTACGCCGAGGAGGCGCGGCGCCCGGAGTCCGTCTTCCTGGTCTGGGACGACGGCGGGGTGCGCGGCTACGCCGTCGCCCGGCTGTTCGAGGGCGAGGTCCGGCTTCTGGACCTCGCCGCCGCCGAGGACGGGCGCGGGATCGGGCGGGGGCTCTGGATGGCGCTGGTCGCGGCGGCGGCGGCCCGCGGCGCCCGGCGCCTCACGCTGGAGGTCTCCGAGCGCAACGTCCGCGCCCGGAAATTTTATCGTCGCCTCGGCGCCCATGAGGCGGGGCGGCGGCCGGACTTTTATCCGGACGGCTCGGCGGCGATCCTGCTGGACGCGGTTCTGCCCCGCGCGGCGGAATGCTAACATGCCCCGTTCCCGGATGCAGAAGCGGCCACGGCAAACCACAAGGACACGAAGACACGAAGCAATTTTATCTTTGTGTCTTTGTGGTTCAATCGTTGTCTTTGCCGTGGTTCCCGCGGCCCTCGCCGACCCGGCGGGTGGAGCCGGATCGCGGCAGGCCCAGCGCGAGTACCTGCGCGCCACCTTGCTGGAGCGCCGCGGGGCCCCCGTCGAGGCCCTGGAGGCCTACGAGAAGGCGCTCGCCCTCGACTCCGGCTCCGCCTTCCTCGCGGGCGAGGCCGCGGAGCTGGCTCTCGAGCTCGGCGATCGGGGGCGCGCCGAAGCCTTGGCCCGCCGGCGCCTGGCACTGGCGCCCGGCGACCCCCGCTCGGCCCTGCTGCTGGGCCGCGTGCTCTGGGCCGGCGGCGACGCCGCGGGCGCCCAGGCCCAGTTCGAGCGGGCCCTCAAGGGCAGCGCTTCCGCCGACATCCTGCTGCCCATCGTCGAGCTGGTGGCCGGGCGCGACCCGGCGCGCGCCCGGGCCCTTCTCGAGCGCTTCCTGGCGGGCCGCCCTCCCGAGGCCGCGCGCGCCCTCTACGCCCTGGGCCGCCTGAACGCGCAGGCGGAGCGCTTCCCGGAGGCCGTGGCCGCGCTCAAGGAGGCGATCATCCTCGACGCGTCCGACTCCGGCCCGGCCCGTCTGACGCTGGCGCAGGTCTACGAGGTCCTGGGCGACACGCGGGCCGCCATCGCGGAGTATCAGCGCCTGCTCGCCGTCGAGCCCGGCGACCCGGAGCTATGGGCCCGCGTGGGCGCCCTTCAGGCCCTGGCCGGGGACCAGGGCGCCGCGGCCGAGACGTTCCGGGCCCTCAAGGTCCGGCATCCCGACGACCCCGCGGCCTGCGCTTGGCTCGCGGCCGAGGCGGAGCGGGCCGGCGATTTCGCGGCCGCGGCGCTGGCGCTCCAGGACAGCGCGGCGCTGCGCGACGACGCGACCTTGAACCTCCGCCTGAGCTACTATCAGCTCCAGGCGGGCGACGCGAAGGCGGCCATGGCCGCGCTCGCCGAGGCGCGCCGGCGCTGGCCCCGGGACGACCGCGTCGCCTACTACCTGGCCCTGGGCCTCGACGACCAGGGACGTCGCCGCGAGGCGGCCGCGCTCCTGCGCGAGGTCCTGGCCCTCAAGCCCGGCGACCGCGACGCGCGCTGGCAGCTGGCGGCCATCCTGGAGCGCCTGGGCCGCATGGACGAGGCGGAGGCGGAGTTCCGCGCCCTCCTTGCCGACAAGCCCGACGACGCGCCGGCCCTGAACTACCTCGGTTACGCGCTCGCCGACCGCGGCCTCAAGCTGGGCGAGGCCGAGGCTCTCATTCGCCGCGCCCTCGCCCTGGAGCCCTCCAACGCGGCTTATCGCGACTCGCTCGGCTGGGCGCTGTTCAAGACGGGCCGCTCGACCGAGGCCGTCCGCGAGCTGGCCGCCTCCGCGCGCGCCGCTCCCGACGACGGAGAGGTCTGGGAGCACCTGGGCGCGGCGCTGCGGGTCCAGGGCCGCCGCCGGCACGCGTGGCGGGCTTGGCGCCTGGCGCAGAGCCTCGGCGCGGAGAAAGCCGGGCCGTGGGCCGACGCCTTGGGCCGGGACTTTAGCGCCGACGAACTCGGGGAGCTTTGGCGCGCCCACCTGTCGGCCGCGCATGGAGGAGTCCGGCGCCTGGCAGGCGTCTGCGCGCTTTCGGGCCGCGTCGCCGGCCGCGGCCTGGACTGGAAGGTCCTGCTCGACTTCCGGGCGCCCGGGACGCTGTCGGCGGAGATCCTGGGGCCGCTGATGACGCCCGTCGCCCGGGCGCGCGTGGACGGCCGCGGCTTCGAGATGGACCGCCTGGCCGTCGAGGGGCTCGGCGACGTCGAGGTCCGGGCCGCGGCCCAGGGCGTTTTGGAGGCCGTCGCCGCGGTTCTCCAGGGCGAGCCGTTCCTGCCGGGTCCGGCCCGCCTGCGCGCGGGCTGGCGCCGGAGCGTCCTCCTGCGCCCGGCCTGGCGCGCGACGCTCGGCCGCTCGGCCCTGGCCGAGGCCGTCGCTCCGGCGGCCGGGGGCGCGGAGCTGACCCTGACGCGTTTCGAGAAACGGGGCCCGCGCCGCGTCCCCAGCGGTTTTTCCGTCCGGGGCCGCCTCTGGGAACTGTCCCTCGCCTGTCCCCAGCCGAAGGTCGAGACGGATCCGCTGGAGTCGTTCCTGGACGAGCCATGAAAATCCAGTGTCCCGCCAAGGTCAATCTTTTCCTGGAGGTGACCGGGCGGCGCCGCGACGGCTACCATCGCCTGGCGACGCTGTTTGCCAAGGTTAATGTCTACGACGTGCTGGACCTGCAGGCCTCCTCCGGCGCCGGACCGGCGCTGGAGATCATTGATGAACTGGGGGGAGCGCCCCTCTCCCGCGGTCCCGACAACCTGGTTTTGCGCGCCGCCGCCGCTTTCTATAAATCCTTCCGCGTCGGGCGCGGGGTCAAGATCATTCTCGTCAAGCGCATTCCCATGGGTGCGGGCCTGGGCGGCGGCTCCTCGGACGCGGCCGGGACCTTGCTGGGCTTGGCGAAGTTCTTCCGCATCGAGCTCACGTCGGCGCGCCGCCGCGTACTGCGGACGATCGCGGCCAAGCTCGGGGCCGACGTCCCGTTCTTCCTGCACCCCGCGCCGTTTTGCCTCGCGACCGGCATCGGCGACCGCCTCAAGCCCATCCACATTCCCAAGTCCTTGCCCTACATGGTCTTGGCCTGGCCCGGATTCTCGTCCCCGACAGGCCCTGTCTACAAAGCTTTATCGCCCATGCGGAAACCGGATGTTTCCGCAAAATTGACGCAGCTCGACAAGCTGGTCCGCGGCTTGAAGCGAGGCAGCCCCATCGCGGAATGGGGCGGGCTCCTCTTCAACCGCCTGGAGGAGGTGCAACTCCCCGTCCTGGCGGAGGTCGCGCAGGCCCGCCGCATCTTGGAAGCCGCGGGCGCCCAAGGCGTGCGCATGTCGGGCTCGGGCTCGTCGGTCTTCGGCTTCGTCGCGTCCCACGCGGAGGGCGAGCGCATCGTCCGTCGGCTGCGGGCCTACCCCTGGAAGGTCTATCTCACCAGTTGTCTGGGTTAAGGACCCGTGACACAATAATATGGACGATTTGGCAGAGGCGATTTTGGAGCGAGCCAAGGAGCGAGGAGCGAGCATACCCTCTGCGGTATGTGAGCGACGAGCGACGCGGGCGCAGCCCAAAATCGCCCTGGCGCGAGGGCAGGCCCATCTTCGGCCGATTTCTTCGTTGCTCGTCGGTCACAATGCGCTGCGGCATTGCTCCCTCCTCGCGCCTCGAACTCGGCTCGAAGCTGGGCCTCCAAATCGTCCATATTATTGTGTCACGGGTCCTAAGGCGTGAGGCGATGAAGAAGCCGGCGGTCGTCCTGCTTTCAGGCGGGCTGGACTCGACCACGGCGCTCTGGTGGGCCAAGCGCGATGGCTGGGAGCCCGTCGCCTTGTCCCTGCGCTACGGCCAGCGCCACGCCCGCGAGCTCGCCGCGGCCCGCGCCGTGGCCGACGCCGCGGGCGTTCCCCTGCGCGAGGCCGCGCTCAAGCTGCCGTGGCTGTCGGGCTCGTCTCTGACCAACTCCCGTCTGCGCCTGCCCGACGTCCCGCTCTCCCGCATCGGCCGCGGCGGCATCCCCTCGACCTACGTGCCGGGGCGCAACACGATCTTTTTGGCGCTGGCCGTCTCCCTGGCCGATGCCGTCGGCGCCCAGGCGGTGGTGATCGGCGCCAACGCCCTGGACTACTCCGGCTATCCCGACTGCCGCCCGCCGTTCCTGCGCGCCTTCGCCCGCGCCGCGCGCCTGGGCACCAAACGCGGCATCGAGAAAAAACCGCTGAAAATTCTAGCCCCGCTTCTGCGCCTGGACAAAAAAGGCATCGTGCGCTTGGCTCTGCGGTTGGGCGCGCCGCTCAAGCTCACCTGGTCCTGCTACGCCGGCGGTAAAAAAGCTTGTGCTCTCTGCGACTCCTGCAAGCTGCGCGCCAAGGGCTTCCGCGAGGCGGGGGCCGAGGATCCGGCCCTATGAGCGGGCCCCTCAAACTCTCCGATGCCGCCCGCGCCCGCGTCGTCGAGGTCTTCTCCTCGCTCCAGGGCGAGGGTCTGCGCGCGGGCGAACCCCAGATCTTCGTGCGCCTAGGCGGCTGCAACCTCCATTGCGACTACTGCGACGAGCCGGATACGATCCCGATCCCTTCGGGAGAAATTTGGCCCGCGGCGCGTCTCAAGGCGGCCATCGTCCGCCTCAACATCCGCAATCCTCACCGCGCCGTCTCTTGGACCGGCGGCGAGCCGCTCCTGCATCTGAAATTTTTGGAGCCGCTGATGCGCTGGACCCGGGAGCAGGGCCTGGAAAACTACCTGGAAACCAACGGGACCCATCCCGCGGCCATGCGCGCTTTGGCGCCGCTGTGCGACGCCGTGGCCATGGATATTAAATTGCCGTCCTCGACGGGGCGGGAGACTTGGACTCTTCACCGAGATTTTCTCAAAGAGACGCCCGCGAGCGCCTTCGTCAAGGTCGTGCTCACCGCCAAGTCCGCCGAGGCGGAATGGCGCCAGGTCCTCGACCTGGTCCGGGAGGCGCCCCGCCGCCCGCCGCTTGTCTTGCAGCCCGTCACCCCGGGCTACGGCGCCGCCCCCATCCCGCCCGCCCGTCTCGCGCGTTTCCAGGACCTCGCCCGCCTCCGCGGCCTCGACGTCCGCATCGTCCCCCAGTGGCATCACCTCTGGGGCCTGCCTTGATAAAAGGAGGCGCCGAAGCCGTCGTCCCTGAATGGACCGCTTCGGCGCCTCGAACTGGCCCGCCTCGAACCCGTTACGCCCGTCAACGGCACGCTTGCTTCACGCTCGCCGGTTCAGGCCTCGGCCGTCACCCCGGCTTTCGTCTGCGGACCCGTCGCGACACCTCGGGTTCGAGGCGGACATCTCTAGTATAGCTCCCGCGCCGCCGGCGTCAAGTTAAAAAAGGTCCTATTTCCAAATAGGACCTTTGGCCCAGAGCTGTCCCAAGAAAGTTTTAGAAGGTGAACAGGAGCTGCGGATCGCCGTCTCTGATCTTTCTGAGCCGACGCGTCGTGAGGTTCAGGATGTCG
>JACQPJ010000059.1 GCA_016207605.1 Elusimicrobiota bacterium | reverse complement strand
CCTGCGGCGAGTCCGAAAACCAGCCCTACTGCGACGGCTCCCACGCGCGCAAGAACACGGGCAAGGCGCCCATCATTGTGCAAGACGCCGAGTGCGGAAAGGTCGCCTGGAGCGGCTGCCGTCAGTCCAAGAACAAGCCCTTCTGCGACGGCACGCACAACACGCTCCCGCCCGCGTAGGCGGCGGCATTACAACCGCTCAAGTTCCTGAACCAGCAGCTTTGGAAGCTGCTTGACGACCGCCCAATGGCTGCGCGGGAGGAACTGCTTGAGTTCCCGCTCCGTCGTTTTCGGGTTGAGCGCCTTGACCTCGCGCAGCAGATGAGTCTTGCTTGCTACGACTTGCTTGATGCCGAGGCGTCCCCGGATCAAGAAGTAAAGATCGAAAAAGTCCCGCGGCTTCTTGCGGTGCAGCAGCGCTTCGACCTTTTCATGAGCCGTCTCCTCCGTTGAAAGGGCGGTCAGGGAGTAGGGCGTCCATAAAGGCGACGTCACCAGAACGGTATCATGCGGCGCGGCGCCGCGGCCCGTTCGCAGCGAGACGTTCCATTCGATTTGGACGGGCCAGTCGTGGACGTGCGTCTCCATCAGGGCAAACCACCCTCCGGATGTCGGGTTCGATTCCAGCATCTTAAAATCGAGCCCGGCGCGGCCGGCTTCCTTGGCTGTTTCCTTGATCCACTCGCCGACATGGAACGGCCTGATCCAGGCGGTGAAGTCCAAATCCTCCGAGAACCGCGGACTGCGATGCAGGAGGCGCAGGGCCGTCCCGCCCTTGAAGGCGAGTTTCGCTTCCGCTCCTTTGATCCGGAACAGAGCCGACAAAAGCACATGCTGAACGAATTCCCTTGCCACGTTCGGCTCGGGAGTTTGCCAGCTAGAGCTTAGTTCGGTGATCTGTGATCTTGAAATCATGCTTGGACCACTCCAACAGCCCGGGATTGTCAAAGGCCTTGAGATTCTTCCAAAGGTCGCGCCGACTGACGCCTTCCAATCGCAGCCGGTCGTTGGGATGCGCCTTCTTGAGAAAAACGAAATAGAGGTAGTCGGCCAAGGCTTTCTCTTTTTCGGCCAGGAGCACCGACTGCCCTTCGATCTCGACGCTGCGGTAGCCGAAGAACGCCTTGCGTTTGATGGCGCGAAAGAGATAGTCGGCGCCGAGCGCGTCAAATTCCCGCGTGCTCTTCGTGGTCACGGAGGTCACAGAATAGACCGTTTCGGGAATGAGACCGTAGTACGAGAGCGCGGACTCAAGGGAGACATACGACGGCTGATAAAGCCGATTCGCCAGCGACCATTTTGACGGGAGACGCCCCGCCGCCGCGTAAAGGCCGCGCTTGAACCTGCGGAGGAGGCCGCGGCGCGTGTAGCGGATCAGGAGGAATTTGGCCGACATGGGCGTCGCGCCCGTCACGCCGCGAAACTCGCGATCGGTGAAGAGGCGCAGGCCCGACCGGCTCAGCTTCCCGTCGATTTCACTCCATTTCATATAAGTAGCAGAAATGCTACTTATATAGAATATACTGTGAAGAGGTTTTTGTCAAGCCAACTAGACCGGCCGCGACTTCACCAGGTCCAGGAACTCCTCGCGCGTGCGGGCGTCCTTTTGGAAAAGGCCCAGCATGCAGGAGGTCGTGGCCGGGGACAGCGTGCTCTCCGCTCCCCGCATCTCCATGCAGAGGTGCCGGGCCTCCAGGACCACGGCCACGCCCTTGGGCTTGAGCTTCTGCTTGAGCGTGTTCGCGATCTGAAGGGTGAGGCGCTCCTGCACCTGCAGGCGGCGCGCGAAAATGTCGACGAGCTTGGGGATCTTGGAGAGGCCCACGATCCTGCGGTCCGGGATGTAGGCCACGTGCGCGCGCCCGAAGAAGGGCAGCAGGTGGTGCTCGCAGAGCGAGTAGAAGGTGATGTCGCGCACCAGCACCATCTCGTTGTAGGACTCCGTGAACAGCGCGCCGTTGATCGTCGCGTCCACGTCGGCGGCGTAGCCGCGGGTGAGCTCGCGCAGGGACTTGGCCACGCGGCCGGGGGTCTTGAGCAGGCCCTCGCGCCGCGGGTCCTCGCCCAGCTCGGCGAGGATGTCCCGCACGCGGGATTCTAGACGCTGAGAGGCCTTCCTTAGGCGCGTCTGTGCCGCGTCCGAAGGATCGCGGCCCAGGAGGCTCACAGGGCGGCGAGCCACTCGAGCAAAGTGCGCACGGCCGCGCCCGTGCCGCCCTTGGGCCCGCAGGGGCCGTCGTTGTCGGCGAAGGCCGTGCCGGCGATATCGAGGTGGACCCAGGGCCGGCCGCCCACGAACTCCCGCAGGAAGAGACCGCCGATGATGGAGCCGGCCTCCCCCCTCACCTTGGAGATGTTGAGCAGCTCGGCGACGTTGCCCTTGATGTTGTCCTTGTAGTCCTCGACCAGCGGCAGCTCCCATAGGGGCTCGTCGGCGCGCTTGGACGCCGCGAGAATCCGCCCCAGCAGCCGCGGGTTGTTGCTCATGGCGCCGGCGACGCTCGAGCCCAGCGCGGTCACGACCGCGCCGGTCAAGGTGGCCAGGTCCACGATGGCCTGCGGCTCCTGCTTGGCCGCCAGGCACAGCGCGTCGGCCAGCACCAGCCGTCCTTCGGCGTCGGTGTTCCAGACCTCGATGGTCTTGCCGTTCATGGCCTTGAGCACGTCGCCGGGCTTGTAGGCGTCGGGTCCGGGCAGGTTGTAGGTCGCGGCGAAGATGCCGTGCACCTCGGCCTTGGGCTTGAGGCGCGCGATGACCTTGAAGACCGCCAGCACCGCCGCCGCCCCCGCCATGTCGCACTTCATGCTCTCCATGGACTGCGCGGGCTTGAGCGAGAGCCCGCCCGAGTCGAAGGTGATCCCCTTGCCCACGATCGCCACGCGGTTTTTGCCCGCGCCCTTGGGCTTGTAGACCATGTGGACCATGGCCGGCGGCTGGGCCGAGCCGCGCGCCACGCCCAGGAACGCGCCCATGCCCAGGGTCTCGGCCTGCTCCCGCTCGATGACGTCCACGGACACGCCCGAGCCCGAGAAGCTCCGCGCCAGCTCCGCCAGGCTCATCGGCGTCTTGTCCGACGGTCCCCGGTTGACCAAGTCGCGCGCCAGGCAGACCGCCTCGACGCCCAGCGCGGCCTTGGCGCAGGCTTTCTCCACGGCGGAGCGGGAGCCCGCGTCCGCAAACACGATCTGTGCTTCCTTCAAGACGTCCGCGTCGCCCTTTTTGTACTCCTCGTACTTGTAGGAGCCCAGCAGCAGCCCCTCGGCGACGGCCTGTAAATTCTCCGAGCAAAGAACGGCGACCCGCTCCCGCTTGGCGCGCAAAGCGCCGACCAAGCTTCCCGCCGCCCGCCGGAACGCCTCCGCCCCCGCGCCCTTGCGCGGCCCCAAGCCGACGGCGTAGACCCGCCGTGATTTCCCAAAAATCTCCAGCTCGGCGCGCGCGATCTCCTTGGCCTTGCCCTTGAACCCCTCGCCTTTCAGCTTTTGGGCCAGCGCGGCCTTGGCCGCGCCCGGCAGGACCTTGGCCCCCGCCAGCGTCCCGTCCTCATAGCCGAAGACGACGACGTCGCGCCCGTCGGCGTGCAGGGCTTTGAGCGGCAGGGGCTTGACGGTGATCATGGGGTATTCTCCTTGGCGGAGAATACCAAATCCCCCAGGTGCCGGGCTATGCCAGGAAAAGTCTAGTTCGCCGAGGTGTGCGCGTTGTAGACGAAGGCGCCGGTGGTGTTCGTCGGCGTGCTTATCAAGCGGATGTTGGCGCGCTGATACAGTTTGTACAGGAGATCCACCTGAACGCCGACCTTGTCCGCGAGCCTCTGCCTCTGGGCGATGTCCTGCTCATCGGGATAGCGGTGGTCAGGGCGGTGCGCCAAGCGGCGCTCGTGCGTGCGCAGAGCCTCATAGTCCGTGCACAGGGCGACGTAGCGGTCCAGCCGCTCCATGCGGTCCTTGAACCCCGACTGCTCCTGCTCGGCGGGGCTCCAGTTCCGGAACGCGCGCACCGAGGGCCAGATTTTGCGCAGGAGGCTGCCGTGGCAATTACCCCACACCAACTGCTGGCGGGCGCTGTCGTCCATGTCTGTCGGATCGCCCGCCAGCGGAGCCTTGGGCGCCGACGGCGCCGCGAGCGGCGCGGTCGGCGCGGCCGGATTTCCGATCACGGTGTAAGTGCGGCTACCGTCCGCGTTCCGGGTGACGCGGAGCATGGGGGCGACGTTGCTGGAGGGCAGCCTGCCAGCGGTGGGATAACGGTTTCCGTCGGTGCCCCAAACCCGGCCGTCCGGCATGACCTTCCACCCATATGGATTCGAGGCGTCGCCCGCATGGCTCCGCTCGAACTGCTCTTGTTTCCCATCCGTCACGGTCCCGTCAGGGCTCGTGTGCGCGTACGGCGCAGGATGCGGATTGGTCCACACGAGCCGGCCGGCCTCTCGCGTCTGATAAAAGCGGCTCTGATTGCCGTCCGTGGTCTTTGGGATCAGGTCGGTCAGATTGTGCCCTTGCAGCTTGACTGCGCGCACCTTACGCTCTTCCCTGGCCCGCGCTTCCTGGGCCAGCCTTCGCTGGGCGATCGAATCGGTGTAGCGGCGGATCAGGTCGTTGGCGTCGAGAAGATGCACGCGCGCGTCGGCGGATGGAGGATAACGCTTGAAGGAGTCGACCATCGCGTTGACGATGCCGGGAATGCTCTCCGCAGACCCCTTCTGTAGTTGTTCGAACAATCGCACGCAGAGATCCAGATTCCGCTGCGCAAAGGCGTAGGACAGCCGTTCTCCCTCCTCGTCGTTCGGCTGCGGAGCGGTCCGGTAGAGTTCAAAATCCTCGCGCAGGTAGCAGCTGTTTTGATCCAAGATCTCGATCTGGGTGAAATGGCTGTACAACGCCCGGTCGGCGGACCGTAGCTGCTCGCGCACGCTCGCGTCTCCGGCGGGGGCGTCGTTTCTGAGGGCGAGGGCCCAGCCGGGCAAAAGGGCGATCAGGCTGAGCAGGCAGGTTGTTCGCATCATGGGCTTATACCTCTCCACATATTGTACACCCGCTGGGGGGCGGTTCTCGACGAGAATTCTTGCTGGGCCCGGTGCAGCTTCGGGACGGGCTGGGCCAAACCCGCTCCCGGCAGGAGGAGCAGGCCAAGCAGCCCGGTGATCCGCGGCGTCGTCATGCGCATCCCCAAGAGTGTACCGCCAGGGGGCCGCATAGGCCAGGGCCTAAAGTCCTAGGCCCGTCTAGGTCGAAGGACCCATCCGTAGAACGCAATGGTAATAGATCAGCGGATTGAAGCTGGGGCGAACTCCGCGGCCAGGGGCGAGGGGGTCTGCCTTGAGCTACAAAACGGTAGCCTTGAGCTTTTCCTGAACGACCTTGAGTGAAAGGTCCCGCATTTCGTCCACGACGCGGCGAAGCCGGCGATCGTTGAGAACATAGCCGCTCATCAGCTTGGCCTGCTGCGCCGTAAGCCGGACCGAAACGGTCTTGCCCTTAACCTTCCAAGTCCACTGGAAGTAGGGGCCATGCCAATGGCTGGGGCCCGCCACGCATCTGCATCCCGAGCGGCCACAGGGCATATGGCGCTTGATCATGCTGCCCTTGCAGACAAAGCCGATCCGCGCCAAGGAACGGCGCAGGCGGTCGTAACGCAGGCCGACGTCGGATGATTTCCCGATTGACATATTGTACTACTATCAGTATTATACTGATAGGTCGCGCGAAAGGCAATGACCAAACAGGAAGCCGTAGCCCTCTACCGCTGCGGCCGACGACCGACCGTCATCGTCCTCATGGCCCAAGCCTTGACCATACGCCGCCAAGCCCAGCGCATCCGGACTCTGGAGGCCGAAAGCAACAAGCTCAAGGGACAATTGGCGCTGGCCAAGCATCACCCCGAAACGCCCTCCGGCATGCAGCCCGTCTACGCCAAGCCGGAGCCCTCCAAGCGAAGCCGGCGGCCGGGCGCCAAGGAGGGTCACCAGGGGCATTGCAGACCGGCGCCCGACAAGATAGACCTCGTTGAGGAGCATGCCCTCTCCGATTGCCCCCATTGCCGCGGCCCTTTAGCGGCCCCGGTTGAAACACGCTCGCGCTATATCGAGGACATCCCTCCCACCCGACCCCGCGTCACCCAGCACGTCATCCCTCGCTATTGGTGCCGCGCCTGCCGCAAGCTCGTGGAGCCAAAGGTGACCCAGGCCTTCCCGGGCTGCGTTCTGGGAAACAACCTGGTCGCTTTTTCCTGTTGGCTCCATTACGGCATGGGCGTCACCGTCGACAAGGTCGTCACCATGCTCAACGTGGCCTGCCATTTCAAGGTCACCGCTGGAGGGCTCATCCAGGCCTGGCAAAGGCTGGCCGATCATCTGGAGATCGACTACAAGCAGCTTCGGAAAATAGCCAAGCATAGTCCCGTCCTGCACGCCGATGAAACGGGTTGGCGTCTGAGCGGCAAGACGCACTGGCTGTGGTGCTTTACCCAGGATCGGCTGGCCTATTACACCATCGCGCGCAGCCGGGGGTCTCCCGTGGTCAGGAAAGTGCTGGGCAGGAAATTCGACGGGACGTTGGTGACGGATTTCTATGCCGCCTACAACGCCGTGAGTCCGGCGTTTCGCCAGCGCTGCCTGGTCCATCTCGACCGTGAACTCGATAAGGTGGACCTGGTGGACGACTCATTGGCTTGGAAGACTTTCCGCAAAAGGCTCAGTCGCTGGATCGGCGACGCGCGCAGGCTTGGGCGCAATAGGAGCGCCCTTCCCAGCGACTCGTTCGATCGCCGGAGAAGCCTGCTCGATGACCGCCTCGTCCTCCTGGGCGATACCGCCGATCTTCAAACCAAACACGCCCGCAGGCTGCCGCGCAGGCTTCGCCGCTTCAGGCAGGAGCTTCTTACCTTTCTTGACCTGCCCGGCGTCCCCTCCAACAACAACCACGCCGAGAGGCAGATTCGGCCGGCGGTCATCATCCGCAAGAACTCGTACTGCAATCGCTCCCGGCGCGGAGCTCGCGTTCAGGCCGCCATGATGTCCGTATTCCAGACCCTGCACTTAAGATCGCTCGACCCCATGCGCAGCCTGCGCGATGGCCTTGCCGATCACCTTTCGTCGGGCCGGTCCCCCCTGGCCGCGGAGTTCGCCCCAGCTTCAATCGGCTGATCTATTACACGCAATATTATCGATTCGGATCGTGGTGGTTGGTGTCTTGTTGCCGGGCATCGAAGCTGATTTCGTACATATAGCGCCCGCCAAAACTGCCCGAGTGCCTACGGTCGCGCTGCTGCACGGCCTGGGTTCTTTGCGCGGGGTCCAGGACGTAGGTCTTGGAGCCCAGCTTCACGACGGCCCATGCGTGGCTGTAGCCGCCGATGAGGTAGACCTGGGCGTCTTTGGGAATGAGTCCTTGCACCTGGAGCGCTTCGACGAAGTAACCGGCCAGGGCCCCCATCTGGCGGCAGATGGCCTTCCTGGGCCCGGCGAAGAATTCGCCGAGGTCAACAGGGTCGAGATGCTTGGCTTTTATGGAATCGGTGTGCTCGAGATCGTAGGAAACATTATCGTGGATCCATTTGACGACGTCGCTGAGGAGCTGCGCTTGAGCATAGGCGGGCCCTTTGCCGGCGTCTTGGTGGCGGGGCAGTCTCCTTTGCGCAAAAGCGAGGAATTCTTGGAAGGCCTGCTTGAGCGGAGGGCTTTCCGGATTGACGAGCAGGGTCTCATCGCGGCCGGGATAAGTGGCAAACGTGCGTCCCGTGAGTCCGGGACCTTCGGCGAGAGGGAACGCCGGGTTGGCCAGAGCATGAACTTCGCGCGGGTTGGACGCGGACATTCTGGCCGAGAGTTCGCCGTTGGCGATAGTGATTGTCATCACGACTCCTCCATAACCATCGGTGGTCAGCTTATTGTCGTCGCCAATTTTAAGGATGATCTCGATTGCGCCGTTGACCGGATGATGGCGTCCGCGTCCCTCCCGCGAGACGACCTCCACGCCGCCGTCGTCCAAGGCCTTGATCGTGACCCGCTGGGATTTCTCAAAAAAGTGGACCTCGGAACCGGCGGGGAAATTGTATTTCTGAGTCAAGCCCATCGGGGCCATGCGGTTGTTCTCCAAAGGCTTGGCCGGCTGGCTCTCCAGCCAGGTTCGCGCATAACGGTTCAGGACCTTCTCGGCCTCGGATTTCGCGCGGCCGGAAAGACGGAAAGTGCTCGGCCACTTGGCAACATAGCCAGCGTCCAACTGCGCCCGAGCCTGATCGGGCGTGAATCCTTCCTGCTTCCAGTAGGACTCGAACGCGTCCGGGGACGGATCCTTCTCTGGATCAAGGCCGCGGCTTTTTAAAAATCGCTCGAAGTCGGCGAGCCGGTGCGGATCGGCGGGCGAAGAGGCCGGCGGCGGCGGCTTAGGGGGACGGGCCTGGGGCTCGGCGGCGCCCGGAACGTCGCGGCCGCCGATGGAGAACGGCACTCTCAAGTCTTCCCCCGGCTCGCGGACCCGCGTCGGCTTCTCGCTCGTGTTCTTGAGCCGCACCGTGCCCGACTCCGCGTCGAATCCGACCAGCGTCAGTCCGGGCAGCGCGATCCCGGAGCGCGGCAGCGCGCCGGCGGCGACTTTGCGCGTGCCCTCGGGGCTTTTGATCACCAGCTTCGTCCCTGCCGGATCGCTGACGCGCGTGATCGAGACCGTGGCGGCGCCCGGCCCCATGCCGATCGTGAACGTGATTTTTTTTCCGAGAGGCAGCGGGAAATCGCGTTCGTCTGCCGCTGCCCCGGGCCTCTTGTCGCCCGCATGGTCGTCGGGAATTGCTTCCAGGCTTCCCCTGCGCGGCGACTTCTCGGCCGCGCCGGGCCGTCCGCTTGCAAGCCGGTGAGCGGGCGCTTCGGTTGCCTGGGTGCGCACGGTTCCGTTATCTCCTGCAGGTTTCGGCTCCCGGGCGAGCGTAAGAACCCGCGACGGTGCCGGCCTTCGAGAAGGAGCTGGGTCCGCCGGGCGGGCTGCGGCTGGGTGCCCGTCCTTGAGCACGAAACGCCGTTGGCCTTTTTCCCCAGTCAAGCTAAACGGCACCTCGTGCGACGTCGCTGCCGATGGTTCCGCGGGTTTGGCGGAACGGGTCGGGGCTGGAGCCTGCGTCCGGCCGCGGCCGAAGAGCTCGATCCGACGCGGCTTGGCCTGCGCGGCGCTGATCGCCAAAGAGAGGTCGAGAGCCGGGGCGGTGTTTTGGAGTTCCGGGTGCGCCTCAAGCAGTTGGTTCAGCGCATTGCGCGCCGTCCGCCAGTCCCCCGTTGCCTGGAGGGAATCCTGAATGCGCGCCAGCGGCCGGGCCGGCGTCCGCGTTGTCCGGGGAGCGGGTTGGTGGAGCTGGGCTAGGATGTATTCCACCTCGCCGCGGAGGGGATGGCCGAACCCGAGGAACGTGATGAATCCGTCGCGGACCCTTTGTTCGCCGACGCCGCTGCGCAGGGCGAGCAGCTGCCTGAAGTGGTCCGCGAGGAGATCGATTTGTTCCTGGCGGCTTGCCCCCCTTGCCTTTGCCTCCCTGAGTCGGGACAGGAAATCCTCCTGGGCGCGGACGGTCGGGCTGGGCGGAGCCGCGGGGACGCGCGGCGCGGTCTCCGGCGCCGGGGCCGCGCCCATCTCCACGCGGGCCTCCCGCATCTGGCGTTTCAACAAGAGCAAGTCGCCGGGGTTGAGCTGAGTGCCGAACGCCAGGAGGTAGGTGCGCACGATCGTGTCATCGTTGAAGCCGTCTGGATTTTCGGCCTGCAGTTCATCAAGATAGCGCGTCAGGCGCCGAATTTTGTCTTGGTGACTCTTCAGGGATTTCAAATCGGCCAGCAAGGCATTCCTGCGCTCGATGGCGCGCCTGTCGGCCGCGGAGATCCTGCGATCCGCGGCGGCGGGATTCCGGGCGCTCGCCGGCTCGAGAGCGAGGGCCGGCTCCGAGGGAGGCCGGGCCGCCGCAGGCTGTTCTGCGCGCGGCGCAGCCGACGGCATCGTCGCGACGACGGCCGCGGGTGGAGCCGCCTCGGAGTCCGCGGGAGGTGGTGTTTGCGCCGTCGTCCCGGAGGGAGCGGTCGGAGGCGGTGGTGCCTCAGGGACGGGGTTCCCCGCTCGACTGCGGCCGACGACATCTTCGTATGAGCCCAGGCGGGACAACGCGGCATTGATCTGGGAGAGGGCCCGCTCGTAGACCTGCTCGCCGGGATTGACGCGCAGGTAGCCGAGCAGGCCGTCGCGCAGGGTGGTCAGGTCGCCGATCAGCCGCCGCCGATTTTCCCGCGCCTCCTTGAGGCCGGCGCGGGTCATCGTGACGTCGAAGGTCAGCTGCGCCAGGCGCTGCGTGAACTCGTGTCCGTTTCCGTTCCCCAGGGCCGAGATGACCCCCGTCATGTTGGCGGGGATGCCGGAGGCCCACTGCAGGGTCATATAGTGCGAGAACGGGAAATGGGCCGCATTGGAGGCCACGCGCGTCGCGGTCACGGCGGCCGTTCCCGCTCGGGACGTGGTCACGATGGGGACCGCCTTTTCGAAAGGGAGGGCGGCTCCCGTTTTCGGGACGGCCGCCAGGCGGCCGAGCTTGCCCAGCCCCCAGAAGGCCAGAAGGGTCGGCAGTCCCCGCCCCTGCTCCTCGAGGAAGCTCATGAGGCCGCCCGCCACGCCGCCGTACTCCTGGCTGACGCGGGCTCCGTAAGTCCCCACGCCGAAATAGCTGATCAGGCCGTAGGCGAGTTCCTCGTTGGTCACGGGGCGGAACTGCAGGGCGGCGAAGCGCTTGCCGCCCAGCCTGTTCGGGGTCAGGCCCGCCTCTTGAAGTTTGACGGCGCGCATCTGGAAAATCTTGAGCTTCAATTCCTGGAGCGCTTCCGGGCCCTCGGCCTGGAGGGCCGCGATCACGCCCATGATTTTCGGCGTTCCCTCGACCCGCGCTTGGAGCGTTTTGCCGACCCTGTCGATCTGGAGGGAATTCTCGAAGTCGGCGGCCAGATCGACGCCGAGATAGGCTTGATAGGCCTTCAAAACGCTGGAGAGTCCCTCCAAACGGTTGTAGCCGGTGTTCGTGACCCCGCCGATGGCACTTTGGAAGCCGCCGACGATGCCGGCGTAGCCGAAGTCCCCCACCCAGCCGAGGAACTGAACCGCGTCGCCCAGCGCCGGCACGCGGCCGAGCTTCTCGACCAAGGGCTGGTAATAGGTTCCCATCCAGCGGTCCATCGGGGAGCTGCCCGGGATGTCCGTCTTCAGCGTCTCGATCGCGAACGTGCTGCCGCGGCCGTTGACGGAGATCCAGCTCTTCTCTTCCGCTCCCGAGCCGAAGCGCCTTTGATGGGTGATATTGACGCCGCGCGACCGCCGGCTCGCCTCCCAGGGGAGCACGCCGTCGCTTTGGTGCGTCCGGCCGTCCCACCATTCCAGCCGCGTCCCGTCCGACAGGTATTCTCGGACGCGCCGGCCGTCGAGAGAGCGCACCACCAGCGCCTGCCCGCCGGGCGTGCCCGGGAGCGAGGTCGCCTGCTCAAAGGCCGCCATTGCGGGCGCAAAGCCGCGCGCGCCGCGCAGCATCACGCTCATTTGGCCGTCCGCCGTGACCGCGACCGCGTTCATGCGGCCCAGGTTGTCGAGGAGCAGGGCCGCGATGGGCTTGAGGCGCCGGCTCTCTCCCGTCTTGCCGAGCGCCCGCAGGACGGCCGCCGCGTACTGCTCGGCGGCGGCCTTGCGCTCCAGGCCCCGCACGGCGGCGAGTCCGCGCAGATCCACTCCCCAGCCGCCCGGCCTGCCTTTCACGCCGGGGACCTTCACGAGGAAGCCGCCGTGCGCCAGGATCGCGCCCACCGCTTGCGCGCGAGTCTCGTTGACCGCGGAGCCGACCAGGGATTTGGCGAGCGCGGCGTATCCCTTGTACAGCTCGCCGGGGTCGGGAAATTGCGGGCCCATCCAAGGACCCAGGGCTCTCAGGATGGGGCCCAGTTCCTGGAATCGGCCGCTGCGGCTTTCGACCAGCCGCAAAAATGCTTGATGGAGCCGCACGTAGTGTCTGGCGCGTTCGACGAACGGCCGCACTTCCGGATGGAGCCGGCGGTCCTCGGCGCTCCAGGTCTGATCGTAGGCCTCGACGATGCGCTTCAACTGGCTGACCGTCGTCTCGCCGCAGAGTCTCGTGATCTTGAGGCATTGGCGCAGCTCGCCGTCCACGATGTCCGTGCGGTAGACGCCCAAGTCCGGAGCGCGGCGGGCGGAGGGTTGCGTTGGAGCGGGCGGAGCGCTCGTCGCGTTTGCGGGGACCCCCAGCTTCGCCGCTTCCTGCCGAATGAAGCGATGCGCCCGGCGGTTTTTCTCCTCGACGTCGCGTTTCGCCCGCAAGGCGGCGGCCAAGGGCTGCTCGATCCGCTTCTTGTACCAGCCCTGGAGATTGTCCACGATGGGTCCCACGTCCGTTCGGGGGCACTCGTCTGCCGCGAACAGATCATCCAAGGCGTGGACGGCCCGGTCGATGTATGTCTTGCGGTCGCGGTTGAACCGTTCCAGTGTCTTCGCGTTCGCGGCCGCCGCCTGGGATTGGGCGTCCGGCGTGATGGCCTGGGTGAGGTAGCCGTACGCGGTCAGCTTTTCGTCGAGCTTCAGCTGCCCATACATGTAGTCGATGGTCTGCGCGATCCGCGCGGGCTTTTTCCTGCCCTCATCCCTTGCTTTGCGGAGACGGAAGGAATCCTTGTCGGCCTCGAGCCAGTTCCCCGCGCGAAAATGACCGCAGAAGGTCGTGTTTTGATTCCTGATGTCGCCGGTGAGCTGGGCCAGCGCGTAATCGTCCGCGGAGGCACAGAGTCCCGGCGCGGCAGGGCCCAGCGTCAAGAGCGCCGACAGCAGGACGGCGATCCCTTGAGAGCGCTTGCACGCCGGGGCGGAGATGGAGTTCACGCGGTATAAGGATAGACGGGGAAACGGCGAAATTCCAGACGACTTCGCGGCTTTGTAACACGGCCGAAACAGCGGCGAAAACCGCTGTTTCAGACGGGAGAGGAAGGCGAGGGCCGGGGCGCGGTCTTGGCGCTATTCGTCCGCTGAATCAATCACCTTCAAGGACTCGATCACGGAGGGGTTCTTGGTCGGCAGGCATACGACGCGGTCCCGTCCAAATTCGTCGCGCAGCTCGCTCAAGACTTCATCGAGCCAGGAGGGGCCGACCGACAGGACTCCCTCGAAATCCAGCTCGACGTTTTCATCGGCGGGCGGTCTTTGGTAGGCCTTCATGGCCAGCGCCGCCTCGCGGCCGGCGGGCCTCGACGTCAAAATGTCCCCGAAACGTCTCAGCTTGATTTTCATTTCAAATCCCATGCGATCAGCGTCGCCGTTCCGCCGGCCTGAGAGGAAAAACGGGCCAATTCCTCGCGGCAAATCCCTCCGAGCTCGCCGTAGGCCACCAGCGCGGCTCCGGACCGACAGGCGAGCCCGCGCCCCCCGCTGCCGGTGACGATGCGCCGGACAAACTTCAAGCCGTTCCCCCTTTTTTCCGGGGCCCGGCCGGAGAGCGTTCTCTCGAACGCGGCCGTGAGAGCCGCGTGCTCGTCCTGAAGCGCCGGGTCCACCCGGGACAGCGAACGAAGCACCCCCTGCCCGCGGTCGGCGAGGCATATCCACAAGCGCCCTCCCGTGATCTGCGTTTCGAGCCAGCAGCCGGGGTCGTCCCGCCACTTCCCGAGGTTGTGATCGAAGCTGTTGTTGCCGACCTCGCCGATGACGGAGAGAACCAGCGGCAGGTCCTGCTCCTTG
The DNA here is from genome assembly GCA_016207605.1 of Elusimicrobiota bacterium. Taxonomy (GTDB): domain Bacteria; phylum Elusimicrobiota; class Elusimicrobia; order UBA1565; family UBA9628; genus GWA2-66-18. The sequence continues at coordinate 55,398 of JACQPJ010000059.1, read as the reverse complement.
AGCCCCGCTCTCGGCAGAGAGCTCAGGCGGCCAAGGCGCGCTGAAAAGACGTCGCGCGTCCCGCAGAGGAACTCGCTCGGGCTTTCGATTGGGGCGCCGGTCGAAGAGTACCATCGGCGGGCCTTGCCGACTTCGGCCGCTCCGGCGATGAAATAGCGAGTCAAGGGTCCGCGGCCGCGAGACTCGAGGACGCCGGCCGACATGAGAGCCTTCAAGTGACGGTGGATGGCCTGGGCGGAGATCCCCAGACTTCTCACCAGCTCAATGGGTCTTGCCCCGGCGCCTTGATTGATGATTTTGAGTATTTTCGATCTACTCTCAGTCTTCATAGTTTATAGTTTAGTATAAACTAAAAACTATAAAAAATCAACAGGCTAGATGTTATGGGTCGAGGCCTAGGCGGGAAACGAAGGCCAGCGCTTGAGCGCGGTCTTGAACGCGGCCCTCAGCCTGGGCCTCGCGTAGAAGCTCCAGGATTTCGCCGACGCGGGGGCCGGGCGAGATTTTCAGGGCCTTCATGACGTCGCGGCCATCGAGGAGGCGGACCGGGACGGGCGCCTGGTCGTGTTTGAAAAAGCGGCGCAGGAGCCAGGAGACCAGGCGCAGGTGGCGGACGGTCTTGCGCGCCTCGGCCGGGCGGATGCGCGCCAAGGGGCCGGGCTTGCGGGCGCAGGCCTGCGGGAGCAGGCGCTTGAGGCGCGGCGCGGGGAGGTAGGAGGCATGGTCGGCCCAGGCGACCGCGAGCAGGCCGGGCGCGTCGGCGCCGAGGTCGCGAAAGAAGCGGTAGGCGGCCTTCTCGGTGATGGTCTCCCCCCCGGCCAGGTGGCCGGGGCGAAGGTGGTGGCGTATGATCGCCGCGACGAGCCGGACGTGCTCCCGGGAAAAGCGGAGCTCGCGCAGAATCTTTTCCGCGCGCTGGGCGCCGCGCTCGTCGTGGCCGAAGAAGCGCAGGCGGTCGCCGTCGCGGCGCGCGGTCTCGGGCTTGGACATATCGTGGAGGAGCGCGGCGAGCATGAGGGGCGCGCGCGGGGCGGCGGCCATGGAGCGGGCCAGGTCGGGGTAGACCGCGCGCAGGTTTTCGAGCAGGAAGTCCAGGCGGGCGCAGACCGTCAGGGAGTGCTTGAGCACGCCGCCGACGCCGTAGTACTCCTCGGCGCAGGCGCGCGCGGGCTCGAGCTCGGGCAGGAGCGCGGTCAGCAGGCCGGCGTCATCCATCAGCTTGAGCCAGGCGGGAGCGCCGGGGACGGCGAGCAGGGCCATGAGCTCGGCCTGGACGCGCTCGGCCGCGGGCTTGCGCGCCAGGCCGCAGTGCTTGCGGATCAGGGCGAGCGTCTTGGGCTCGATCGTCAGGCCGCACTGAGCCGCGACGCGGAAGGCGCGCAGGAGGCGCAGCGGGTCGTCCGTGAATAAACGTCCGGATTCGCAGCGTAGCACGCGGCGTTTCAAATCCGCCAGTCCCCGGCGCGGATCGAGAAATGCCGCGGGCGGGATCGCGGTCGAGGCGATGGGAAGCCAAAGAGCAACGGCATTGACCGTGAAGTCGCGGCGGGCCAGGTCCTCGGCGATGTCCTTGCCTTGGATCTCCGCGACGTCAATTTGGCGCAGCGCGCTTCGCGGCCGCGGCCTCAGGGCGACGCGGTAGACCTTATTCTCCGCGTCGAGGATCACGAAGCTTCCGCCGAAAGCGCGCGCCGCGGCTTGAGCCAAGGCTTTGGCGCCGCGGGAGGCGACGTCCAAGTCGGCCACGGGGCGGTCGAGGGCGGCGTCGCGGATGGCGCCGCCGACGAGCCAGACGGGCTCCGGGCGCAGAGCCGATAAACGGCGCAGGGCGGCGACCGCCTCCGCCGTCAGGCGCATAGAAAAAGACCGGCGCCGGCGCCAGTAAAATTTTGCCAAAAATCAGCGGAATTTTTCATCAGTTCCCCACATTCTTTGCGTCTTCGTGGTTCACGCTTTTGATGCCGCGCTTCTGGAGCTCGCGTTCGCGCAGGACGCGCTTGAGCACCTTGTGCAGGGCGTTCTTGGGCAGCTCCGCGACGAGCTCCACGTCGCGCGGGCGCTTGTAGTGGTCGAGGCGCTCCTTGAAGAAGCGCAGGAGCTCCGCCTTCTCCGGCGCGTGCCCGCTCTTGGGCACGACGAAGGCCTTGAGGGTCTCGTCGCCCAGGGAATCGGGCACGCCGATGACGGCCGACTCGGCGACGTCGGGGTGCTCGGCGATCACCGCCTCCACCTGCGCGGGGAAGACCTTGAGGCCCTTGACGATGACCATGTCCTTCTTGCGGTCGTGAATGGCGAGGTAGTCGTCCGCGTCGAGCGCGCCGATGTCGCCCGTTTTAAACCACCCATCTTTCGTAAAGGCCGCGGCGGTGTCCTCGGGCAGGCCCCAGTAGCCCTTCATGACGTTCTCGCCCTGCACGCAGATCTCGCCGTCCTGGCCGACGGGCAGCTCGCGCTCCTCCTCGTCCACGACCTTCAAGCGCACGCCGTCGATGGCAGGGCCCACGCTGCCGGGCTTGGCGCGGCCGGGCGGGTTGACGGTCGCCACGGGGCTGGTCTCGGTGAGGCCCCAGCCCTCCAGGATGGGGACGCCCACGGCCGCCTCGAAGGCGCGGGCCGTGGCCGCGGGCAGGGGCGCGGCGCCGGAGACGGCCACGCGCACGCGGCGGAAGGCCCACAGGCGCAGGAACCAGCGGACCTCGAAGCTCTTGGCCTCGCGGGCCAGGGCCGCGTAAACCTGGGGCACGGCGGCAATAAGGGTCACGCCGTGCCGCCCCATGGCTTGGAGCCAGGGCTTGGCCGGCGCCACGGCGTGGGCGATCACGCATGGGATGGCCAGGCGCAGCGAGACGAGCACCAGCCCGGTCCAGGCGAAGCTGTGGAACATGGGCAGGATGCAGACCGAGACGTCGCGGCGCGTCAGCCCCATGCGCCGCAGGGAGCTTGCGCAGTTGGAGACGAGGTTGCGGTGGGTGAGCATGGCGCCCTTGGGGCGCCCGGTCGTGCCGGAGGTGTAGAGGACGGCGGCGACGTCCTCGGCCGACGCGGCGTCGGCATTAAATTCCTCGGCGGCCGGCCCGCGCAGATCGGCGAACGGCTTGACCAATTCGTCCCCCTCGTGATGGCGCGCGCGGTCCGTGACCCAGAGGGCGCGCAGGGCCGGACAGCGCGCGGCCGCCGCCTTCAGGCCGGGCAGGAACTCGGCCTGGGTCACGACGCCGAAGGCGCCGCAGTCGTTGAGAAGATAAGCCAATTCGTCGGGCTTGTGGATCAGGAAGTTGAGCGGCACGGCAATGGCGCCCAGGCGCAGGGCGGCGAAATAGGCGGCGACGAACTCGGGCGCGTTGCGGTGGACGATCGCGAGCCGGGCGCCCTTGGCGGCGCCGGCGCGGCGCAGGCCCTCGGCCAGCGAGAGGACCTCGCGGCGCAGGTCCGCGAAGGAGACCTCGCGCTCTCCCGCGATCAGCGCCGTCCGCTCTCCCCCCTCCTGGGCGGCCCGGTCGAGAAGGCCGTTCAACGTCACAACGATGAACCGCCGAGACGCCAAGACGCCAACTCGCAAATCCGCAAGGATTCCTGGTCCCCCCTCATGTTTAGCCCGCGAAGTCCTTCATCTGGCGCTTATTGCCGTTCATAATGTTCATTGCGCATCCGCTCCAAAACGATTTGCAAAGCGGAGAATCCGTTCATTGCCGCAGGGAATCCGCAATAAACGACAAGATGGATCAGCACGCTTTTAAGTTCCGCAACAGTACCGCCTGAGCGCAAAAATCCACGTATATGGATCTTGGTTTGTTCTTCTTTACCCAGCGCGATCAAAGCCGCAATGGTCACCAAACTCTTATCGCGAATGCTTAGACCGCTACGCGCCCATATCTCGCCATAGGCGAATTGTTGAACAATATCGTTGAATGCCGGATCGAGTTTTTCCAGTTGTTGAAATACTTCCTCCGAATAACCGGTCCCGTAAAGACGATCCATCATGCGCGATTTTTTATTTTCCTTCGCAGGTTTGAGTTTTCTCATGATTCGTTTTCCTTGCCTACCAATCGATGATCTCTAGACCTGCCATGCGGATGGCCCCGCGATAAAACACATGGGGCGTGCGCGCCCAAAGCAATGGAGTTTTCTGCGCGTCCTTCATTTGAATGAAGTATCCAAATTGTTCGTCAGGAACCGCTGCCAATTCACGATAGCGTTGGAAGTCGAAGAAAGCGAAGTCGCTCTCCAGAAAATCATACTTATAGCCGGTATCATGAGAGTTTTGGAAATAGAGCGTTTGCCTGGGCTCTAACCCTTCAGGAGCGATGACAAAAAAACGTCGGGGTTTAATATCCGCTTGCCGCAGACAGCCGGTCTCCATGAGCGCGTCTCGGATCCTCGAAGGATGGATCGGACTAAGATGCAAGACGTCGTTCCACAGGCAGTTCAAAAGCGGAAGCCTCACATTCATCAGATGTTCTCGCCCCTCATATTTTCGTTTCGCCACCTTGGCGACCTCCGGAGCAATCTCAACCAATTGATTAAGGGGATATAGAACCTCACCGGCGAAGACATCTGGAATCTGATGATACAACCACTGGTTTCCGCCAAAACGATGGACGGTCTGGCGCTCAGCTAATCGCACTTTCTCCCCACGGGGGCTCCTTGCCTTATCACTCGCGAGAGCTCGCGCTCATCCTTGGCCTCTTTGGGCTGGGGCGGACGTCCGCTGCGGGACAGGGACGTGTAGAGCAGCCGGGTGCAGATCTGGACCTACAAATCCAAGACCTGCGCGTGGCGCTTCTTCAACGCCTGGGTCGATCAGCTCAAGTGGAGCCGGCTCAAGCCCTACCACAAGTTCGCCCGCATGGTGGACTCTCACTTCGACGGCATCCTTGCCTGCTGCGACAAACGGGTATCGTTGGGATACATCGAAGCGACCAATCTCAAGGCCAAGAATCTCATTCGCCGGGCCTATGGCTTCCGGGACGATGAGTACATGCGGCTGAAAATCATCCAAGTCTGCACCCCATGGATGGGCGTGTTTTCCCCGTGGGGCTGGGTCCATGTTCACAAAAATCTGTCATGAGCCAAACAACTGAGCGTCTTACAGGTGGTAAGCTTCTCCGAGGAGATTTTCAAAACAGAGAATATACTTCAGGTTGTAGCCAACGAACTCGACTCCAGACAATTTTCCTCAAGTTGTTGCACCTATTTCTTCAACCACCCAAGGCGGCTCCTTGCCGACAATCCCTTTTATGTAATTGGGCGTTTTTACAAGGGTAAGTTTATGTCCAGTTGCCAAGTAGATTTCAGCAAACCCCAGCCCGTTTAACTGCGCTGCAAGCTTCTCCCCTTTTACGATGTCGCCAAGCTCCTGGTCTAAATAGATCGGAGTGGAGCGACCAATACGAGCCATTGCGCCCCAAAACTCTGCGGCTGAAGAAAATACCGCCAACTGCTTCCCCGCCTTGGTTGCCGTTAAAGCCCATGTCGCACGGACTAATGGGTCATCGTCAACGAGAACGGCATCAATTTTGTCTGAATTATCTTGTCCCGTGACCCAGCGCATTCGGATAGGCACCAGCCCCGCCAGCCCCTTTGGGATCATCCGAACTTTGAGCTTACGACAGCATTCCAGAATGCCAGATTCTTGATAGCGGCTTGTCACGAGGATCGTTTGCTTGCCAAGTCCAAGCGTCTCGGAAAGTTTTAAGCCTGTTTCCTTGTAGCCCAGAAGTTCATAGTCGAGCAAGTATAAGGCAGCCTGCGCCCTGACCCTGTCTTCCCCTACCCATTTAATAAGTTCCTGGGGTGTCGAGAAATGAATGGCCTGAATGGTACCAGCGGAGCACAAGGAATCCAGCCGCCCTTGCCACACTTGGTGGATGCTGGTGTCGTCATCCAGGATCACGACAGTCTGCCCCGGTTCAAATAAGAGCTGCGATATAAACCATTCCGGCGCGGAAGCTTGCGGCAAGACTATGGTAGCAGTAGTGCCCTTATCGACTTGGGACGCAAGCTCAAGCCGCCCGCCCCAAGATTCAGCGAAACTTCTTGCGTGGTGAAGTCCAAGGCCCGAGCCCCCGGTCTTACCGTGGGTTTCGCCTCTTTGGCCCAGATTAGCCAGTATTTCAGGTGGGATGCCTTCGCCGTTATCGCTGACTTCTATAAGAATCTCATTATCCGAAGACTTTAAATTAACTGTAACAGTTCCTTTCTCTTTCAGCGCCTCGACCGCATTGTTGATTAGATTGGAAACAGCTCGTTGAAACTCGACAGGTTGAACCTTGGCGAAGAGGCCGCAGAAAAATTCATCCATACGCAAGTCTATCTCGACATTAATGCGGGAACGGAATTGCAAGCGCTTTTCAGTAACTAGCGGGTCAAGGAGACCTGAAAGCAAGCAGGCTGCTACAGGTTCTGCAATAGCAGATTGAACCTGAGCAACTTGCGAACCAGACGCCTCTCGGCGTCTATCAAGCAAGCTGTTGGCAATGTCTCGTATACGGCTGACGGCGCTGCGCACGATGATCCGGTGATTCTCAGGCAATGAGGAAACATCCTTGACTACCGTTTCCAGGGCGGCTAGGGGAGAGCGAATGTCATGCGCGACTTGAGCGCTCATTTCGAAGAGAGCTTCAGAGACAGCTCGCTTTTGATTTAGCGCATGATGCTCATGGATTTTGAGCCTAATATCATCTAATTCGGATATCTCCAACGGCTTCTCCTGATCGAGCCCATGATAAAGCGGCTCGAGGACTTCCGATTCGAACTTCCTACGCATGTGGATAAGAATCAAAACCATAGTCAGGGATAGCAGCGCGGTTATGGCGACCAACACCATTAATGAGGCAAAGATATCCAGTCTATTGACCACGAAGACGAAATCATGCCCTGCCACTCCAATTGCCGGGATTCGAATTGTCCAATGAAAAATTCCTTTGGGTGCGGTCTGACATGGATCGTTGTTTGAGAGTGGGTACCTTAAGTCCGCTTTGGTTCCCTGGCATAAAGCCACTTGAACGGCATCTGAATTATGCAAGCTCGCAATGAGAGCCGACTCAACAAGTGGCCTATTAGCCTGTTGGACTCCAAGGCTTGCGGTCTGGACTACACGCTCGATACGGTGGATTTGAGCCGAGTAATGATCATGAGCTAGATGGACGAGATACCCTGCTTGCAGGCAAATGGCGGCGCTGATTGCGCATATAAGTGGTTGTTTTGCGTTACTATTGATCCAGGCTTTCAGATCGATCATCGGGGCTCTAATATCGTTAGTCGACGGTAGTCCCTACTGATGAAATTATCATTGACGCGAATTTTATCTGAATTGTAAGCGATCACTCTAGCGGTATAGCCTAGATGAACATAGGGGACTTCCTTTAAGATGACTCGGGCTAATTTCTCATAGTGAGGAGCCAATGAATTTCGATCCATGATCTCACGCCCTGCGTCTAACAAGTCTCCTATGCCTTCTCTATCCATCATAGGAGAAAAGATGGACCCATGTTTCCCAAGCAAATGATAGAGTCCATCAGGATCACCGTTGTAAACAGAGAAACTGCCCAGGATAATATCCGGTTCGTAAGTTTTATATTCCATTTCGAGCATTTTGGAGAATTCGGTCCTTCCCGAGTTCTCGGCAATTTTCACTCCTTCATCGTGCAAAATGGTGATCAGCCACCGGCATTCATCTGCAGAAACCAAATAAACAGGAGTCCTCAGCGAAGCCTCTACAAGCTCAGGAATGTATTTGCGCCCGAGTCGTATGATTTCTCCTACCTCAGTATCTGACAGCCTGCCCGATTGAAATTTCAAGAAGCTTTGGGAGTCTGAAGTAAAATGGCCTGCTTGAAGTTCTTTGGGCAAGCCGATCTCTTCCAGTTTCTTGTGGACCAGGGCCTGCAGGGCCAGCCGATACTTGCGATTGGAGAAAATCCGTCCGCGCAAGCCATTGATGTCAATAGAAACATGAGAGGCTTCCTGGCTGAAAGCGCATCGAATTTTGCCCGCTGACTCATCAAGACATCCCGGCATATGTGTCCGCTCCGCAAAGATCAGCACATCAATCTCTTCTGATTGAAGTTTCTTTTCAACAGTCTCTGGAGCTGCTACTACAATTTTGATTTTATCGAATCGCGGTTCATTCCCTGTGTAGTATGTATTGGGAGTTAAAAACAACTCATTGTCCTTCTCCTCCATGACGTAGGGACCGGTACCAATTGGGCGATTCCCGACAAATTTATAGGCGGCATAGCGAACACCGGCCAAATACTCCAACGCGACACGTACAGGTTTGTCAAACTCAATCTCCAATAAGTCATGCCCATGAACCCGGACTCCTTCAATTGTCCCTTTCTCGGCGAATGCTGCGAAGCCTTTAACGGTGTAAAGAGCATCTTCCACAGCCTTATTGTTGGATTTAGCTTGCATGCGAAGCCCGTTTTCCCAAGATCTCTTAAAGTCTGTAGCGCTTAAGCTTGAACCATCGGAAAATCGTCGTTTTGTGTCGATCTTAAATCGAAATACGCAATTATCTGGGCTGACTTCCCAGGATATGGCAGCCAAGGGTTCGATTAATCCATTCTGTCCGCGTCGGACCAAAGGTTCGAATTGGTTATCCAATACAGCGGAACCATAAGCGGAATGTTGCAATGGAGGCACAACCGTTCCCCAATAGCCCGGGATTCCAACGAGCAAAGTCTTAGTCGTAGTTACCACATGATGCCTCTCTATCAATAGTTTGCCGGCAATAAAAATTACACCGAAGACAAGTAGGAGCAACCACTTGCCCCGAAAATTGAAAAAATATTCTTGTGCTTTCAATAAATTCCAATCCTACATTCAACACGAAGCCCTATAGTCTAAGAGGCCCCTCCGCCGTAATATGAGCAGAAATGACGGCGGAGGGGCTCCTTCGCAAACAAAACGCCCGATTGTTTTATTTACTGTCGTACGAACATGAATATAATTCAATGTCCGTGACGCCTTTTTTTCCAAGCTGCGCGATACTAAGCGCTGCCTTGGCCGCAAACGCAACTGATGCAATCGGCATCATCGCCAACAGCAACAATCCGCAACGTTTCATTTTTTTCGGCATACAACCTCCTGAGGCGCGGTGTCCAACCAACAACCAGGGTCCTTCTTAAGAAAGCTTCCAGTAGCGACAAAAGAGGCATTTCTGTCGCCTCCGCAATGTTCGTAGTGAACACACGTGCCGCATCCCTCAATCTCTCTGTTCCGCAGAGCCCGCATGAGAGGATGGCCAAGAAATAAATTCTCTAAACCTTCCTCCAAGATATTGCCGAGCTTGAAATCGACACGACTTGAAAACTTTAAGTTTCCCTTATAGTCAATAATCAACCCTTGGAATCCAGCTTTACCATTGGCTCCAAGATTGGAATCAATGAGGTGAAACAATGGGCCATTTGTATTGGTAGCGACCCCCGTTCCCTTGGAAGATTTAAGAATAGCTGCATAAGTATCCCGCAGATCAACTCCTGAGAGCGGTCGATCCGCATGACTTTCTTCTAGCAGGCGTCCAGTTCCCTCAGGAATAAATCGCGTAAAATTCATTCCCTCTACTTCGGATATTGCTGCCATCTTAAAGAAGTCTTCGATCCACAATGAAGTCCGATGGGATAACGTTGCAAGAAACCATGCGTTTAATCCCGCCTCTTGCAGATTGTTGAGCCCGCTGAGAGTCTGATCGAAGCTTCCATGCCCGCGAATAAGATCATGTCTTTCTCTATCAGGACCGTCCAGAGAAATCTGAATGCCTAGATTGAACTGTCTAAGGGACTCCGTAAATCCTCTAGCAAGTCGTGTCCCATTAGTAAGAACGTCTACCCTCACACCAGGCCATCTTGAGTTTAATTCCTTGAGCATGGGTATGAACAGGGAGCTGATAGTTGGTTCCCCTCCACAAATAACAAAAAAGGGCTTTAAGTAGAGCTTCTTTGCAAGTCGTTCATACTGATCAAGAATGCTTCGCCATCCTTGGAAATCTAAAGCACCTGCGTTGGAATGGTGTGCGTGATAGCAGTGGACGCAACTTAGATTGCAGGCGTTTGTTATGTTAAGTTGTGCCGTCAGAAATTTCTGGCTGCCCGTGAATTTGAGAAGGCCGCCAATGATGGAGTCCTGCAACCAGTTTGTGCCCATATGATTAGTGAAAAGCCCGCCGCTCATGTTCTGATTGCATCCTAAAGTTCTGAATCGTCTCGGCAAGGCTTTTAGCCTGCTGGGCCATCAACGCCAACAATTCCTTGGTTTCCTGCGGTGAGGCGGATTTCAACAGAGCGGCGGCGCTCTTGAGGGAAGCGCACTTCGAGCCGACGTCGTGGATCAGGCTCTCAAGCGACTTCTTCGAGCTCGCGCTCATCCTTGGCCTCTTTGGGCTGGGGCGGACGTCCGCTGCGGGCCAGGGACGTGTAGAGCAGCCGGGTGCAGATCTTCATGTCGTCGAGGACCTTGGTCTTCTTGCCCCCGTTGTCGGATAGACTCCGCTGGATGAGGACGTCGATGAAGCGGTCGACCGCCTCGTTGAGGCCCCGGCTCAGGGCGAAGCGGTACTGCTCGTCGCTCGCAAAGCCCTCGGGGCCCTGCTCCACGCGCAGGGCCGCCAGGAGCCGCTCGACGGCTTCGGGGCCCACGCGGCCCTCGTGGCCGGCCTCCAAGAGGTCCACGAACTTCTTGAGCTCGCGGATGTTGCCCGGCCAGGGGCAGGCCAGCAGCCTGGCCTTGGCCTCGGCCGAGAACGACAGCCGCCGCGCCCCCTTGGTGAAGAAGGCGACGAGAGGGAGGATGTCGCAGGGCCGCTGGGCCAGGGGCTTGAGCTTGAGGGTGAAGCCGTGGATGCGCTGGAAGAAGTCGAAGCGCAGCCTGCCTCCCTTGATCAGGCCGTGCAGGTCCTCAAGGGTCGCGCTGACGAGGCGGAACTGCGAGGTCTCGGGCCGGTCGCAGCCCAGCGGGTAGAAGGAGCGCTCCTCAATGGCCTTGAGCAGCTTGGTCTGCATCTTGAGGCTCATGGCGCCGATCTCGTCTAGGAACAGGGTCCCCTGGTCGGCCAGAAGCAGCTTGCCCTTGCGGCTCTCGCCGGCGCCGGTGAAAGCACCCTTGCGGTAGCCGAAGAGCTCCGCTTCTAATAGGTCCTCGGTGTAGGCCGAGCAGTTGATGGCGACGAACCCCCCCTTGCGGCCGGAGTGGTCGTGGATGACGCGGGCCAGGCTGGTCTTGCCGGTGCCCGAGGGGCCCAGGAGGAGGATGGGCAGCTCGGAGGGGGCGTACTCCAGCGCGGCCAGGACGGCGGCGCGGGTGTCGGCGTCCCCGGTGACGAAGCGCTCGGTGAACAAACGCTCCCTGCGGGCGCCGTCGCGGCTCTCCAGGAAGCGCGCCAGCACCCGGCCGACGTTGTCCTGCTCGTTGCCCTTGGCGTAGAAGTCGTCGCAGCCGAGCTCGTAGGCGCGCTCGACGCACTTCTCGGAGTCGTGGCCGGACATGACCACGGTGTAGATGCCCTTGGCGGAGGCGGGCTTGATGAGCTCCAGGCCGGCGTAGCCGCCGCTTGCGTCGAGCTGAAGGTCGATGAAGGCGATGTCGTAGCGGCCCGAGGCGAGCTTGCGGCGGGCCGTCTCGGCGTCGGGCGCGGGGTCCGCCCGGTGCGGGGCCAGGTGCGCCGCTAGGACCTTGCGCGCCAGCGCGTCGTCTTCAACGACCAGGACGGAGAGCGGAGCGTCCATGGTCGGAGGATGGCATATCCGCTCTCAAATGTAAAGCATTATTCACGCAAGAGACGCATACGCGCGGTCGTACGGGAAAGCGCCGAGATATTTATTTCTGCCGCGGATCCAGGATGTCGCGGGCGGCGTCGCCGAGCAGGTTCCAGCCCAGCACGAAAAGAAAGATGGCCGCTCCGGGGATGAAGACGGTGTGCCAGTAGGCGAAGGGGTCGCCCGCGGAGCCCATGATCCAGTTGCGCGAGAGCGAGATGAGCTGGCCCCAGTCGGCGTAGCCCGCGGGCTCGCCCAGACCGAGGAAAGAGAGCGCCGCGGCCGTGATCACGGTCCGGCCCATCGACAGCGAAGCCACGATCAGCACGGGGTAGATGGCGTTGGGGATGATGTGGCGCAGGAGGATGCGCGCGTCCGAGGCGCCCAGCGCGCGCGCCGCGGTCACGAAGTCGCGCTCCTTGACCGAGAGCACGTCGCCGCGCATGAGGCGGGCGTAGGAGGGCCAGGCCGTGAAGGCCACGGCCCCCATGACGTGCAGGAGGCTGGGGCCCCAGACCGCCACGATCACGACGGCCAGCACGATGTCGGGGAAGGCCAGGATCACGTCGGTCAGGCGCATGACCAGCTCGTCGGTCCAGCCCCCGCGGTAGCCGGCCACGCCGCCCAGGAGGATGCCCACCAGCGCCGCGGAGCCCACGACCGAGAGCGCGACCTTGAAGGCGGTGCGCGCGCCCCAGACCATGCCGTAGTAGAGGTCGTACTGCTGCTCGGTGGTCCCGAACCGGTGCTCCTGGGACGGGAGCACGGGATCGGGGCTGTAGCCGCTCTGCGGCATGAGGTAGGGGTCGCGGCTGCCCGCCGGCGGCGGCGCCAGCCGGGGCGCGGCGACGGCGACGAGGAGGAAGAAGCCGACCAGGGCGCAGCCGAGCAGGGACATGGGCCTGCGCCTCAGGACCTTCCAGATTCCCTTCAAGCGCTCCACCGGATCAGCTCCCCACGCGGATGCGCGGGTCCACGACCGCGTAGAGCAGGTCGGCGACCAGGTTCGCCAGCACGAAGAGGCCGGCGGCGAGCAAAGTCGAGCCCAGCACGCCGGGGATGTCGAGCTGCTGGGCGGCCTGCACGCCCCAGCGGCCGATGCCGGGGAAGTCGAAGATGGTCTCGGTGATGACGTCGCCGCCGAGCAGGCCGATGGAGAGCCGGCTGGAGAGCGTGACCAGGGGGATGAGGGCGTTGCGCAGGGCGTGCTTCAAGATGACGGCGCGCTCGGGCAGGCCCTTGGCGCGGGCCGTGCGCACGTAGTCCTTGGAGAGCTCCTCGAGCATCGAGGAGCGGGTGATGCGCAGGAGCAGGGCGACCGAGATGTAGAGCAGAGTGCAGGCCGGCAGGACCAAGTGCTTGACGACGTCCGCGAAAGCGGACCAGCGCCCGTTGAGCAGGCAGTCCAGGGTGAGCAGGCCGGTCCAATGCCGGAAGCCTGCGCCGTGCACGAGAAGGTCGGTCTCCAGGCCGTAGCGCCCCGGCGGGAACCAGTGCAGGCGGCCGTAGAAGACCATGAGCAGGGCCAGGCCGAGCACGAAGCTGGGCAGGGAGTAGCCCGTGACCGCGATGAAGCGCGAGGCGTGGTCCAGGAAGCGGTCCTTGTACACGGCCGAGAGCACGCCCAGCGCCACGCCCACGGCCAGGATCGGGAAGAAGGTCACGAGCGTCAGCTCGAAGGTCGCGGGGAAGAAGGCGCCGATGGCCTCGGACACGGGCATCTTGGCCGTCTCCGAGTAGCCCAGGTCGCCGCGCGCCACCTGCTTGAGCCAGCGCCCGTACTGCACGGGCATGGGCTTGCGCAGGCCGTACTTCTCGATGATCGCCTCCATCTGGTTGAGCTGGCGCGGGTCCCGGACGTAGAGCGAGGCGCGCATCTCCGGCGAGAGGAACTGCAGGCAGGCGAACAGCAGGAGCGTGACCCCCGCCATCACCAGCGGCAGGAAGGCCAGGCGCTTGAGGACGTATTTCAGCACGCTATCGCTTGGAGATGGGGTAGTAGTAGCTGCCCCACGGAGGGTCCGGAAAGACCGGATTGGGGGTCCAGCCTTTCACCCAACTGCGCTGGGCCCGATAGCGCACGTCGTCGTTGATGTAGAGCTGGGGACACTCATCGAAAGCCAGGTCCTGAAGCTTGTAGTACAGGGCCTTGCGCTTGGCCGGATCCAACTCGAACTTGGCCTGCTCGATGAGCTGGTCGAAGTCCGGCCGGCCGAATTTTTGCGTGGCCGGGTAGTCACCCTGTGAGTGCAGCATGGGAAAGGCGAAGGTGTGCGGATCCGGGAAATCCGCGTTCCAGCCCATCACGAAGATGGGCAGTTTGGAGGCCTTGTAGGCGTCCAGGAAGGTCGGCCAGTCCACGGCGCGCACGTCGATCCGGAACTTGGGGTTGAGGCGCTCCACGTTGCCCTTGAGGATTTGACAAAGGGTCTGACGCGGGATATTCCCCGTGTTGTAGGCGATCGTGAACTTGAAGCCTTGCTCCCAGACCTTGCCTCCCCAGGCTTTCCGGAAGTGTTCTTTCGCTTTGGCCAAGTCCAGGCGGTATTGGCGTCCCTTGGGGTTGTGGCCGGGCAGGCTTTTGGGGATGGCGCCCGTGGCCTGGGTGCTCTTGCCGCGCTGGACGTCGGCGATGAAGCCCTGGTAGTCCATGGCGTAGGCGAAGCCCTTGCGCACGTCCGCGTCGGAGAAGAAGTCCGGCGGAATGCCGCTTCCGTCCAAGCGGCCGGAGCCGAGGAAGGAGTTTCCCGCCGCGGTGATCTTGTAGGTGAAGAACACGGTCGGGTCCATGTTCATCGTGGGTAGGTTGTCGACGATCTGCACGCCCGGCAGGTTCTGAAGCTGGGACAGCATGGGCAAATCGGCGCGGATGTTGTCGGCGTCGCCGGCCTGAAGCATGAGCTTGCGCGTGCCGAACTCGTCGACGGCCTTGATCACCACGGTCTTGAGCTGGGCGGGCGCGCGCCAGTAGCCGTCGTTGCGCGTCAGGATGAACTCCTTGGTCTTGCGGTCCCAGCGCTCCAGCTTGAAGGGGCCGGTGCCGTTGGCGCGCTCGAAGAAGGGCGAGGCGGATTTTTGCGGGTTGTTGTATTTGGCCCACGTCGCCTCGGTTCCGTCCCAGTCGCCGTTCTTGGTTGCCCAGTCCTTGGACAGGACGGGCGCCCAGGAGGCGAGTATGCCCACCAGCGGCGCGTAGGGCTTGGGCAGGCGCAGGACCAAGTTGTCGCCCGAGATCGTCACGGCGCGATTGGCGTCCTCCCAGACGTTGGGGAGAGTCTTGCCATCCGGTCCGCGCGTGCCCGCATAGCCAAGCAGGGGCTCCAGGAGCAAAGACGAGGGGCCGGCGGCCCGATCCTGGAGCATGAAGCGGAGGATGGAATAGCGCGCGTCCTCGGCGGTCATGGGCGCGCCGTCGTGGAACTTGACGCCCTGGCGGATGGGGATGGTGTAGACGAGCCCGTCGGCGGAGATCAGGCCGTTGGCGCGCGAGGGGACCTTGGCCGCGCTGAGCGGGAGCAGGCGTTCGGTCGAGGAGCCGTCGAACTGGAACAGGGGCTCGTAGATGTTGAGGACGACGAGATGACTGCCCACGTCGTAGGACCAGGCCGGGTCCAGGCTGTCGGCGTCGGAGATGGTTAGGTAGGTGTAGGTGTCGGGGTGTTTGACGGTCTCGGCCGCCGCGCCGCCAACTCCCAAGGATAGGCTTAGGACGACAACAGGGAGGAGCGATCGTCGTTTCATGGCCCCATTCTAGCCGAGTTTACTCGGCTTTGTATAGGTCGTAATAGTCGCTGGCGTAGGGCATCGCCGGGAAGGTGGGCTTGAAAACGAAACCCTTCACCCAGGAGCGCTGGGCGCGGTAGCGCGTGCCGTCGAAGACGGGGACGAAGGGCGTCTGCTCGGCGGCGAGGTCTTCCAGTCGGCCGTAGAGCGCGGCGCGCCGGGTCTCATCGAGCGTCGCGACGGCCTCCTCGATGAGCCGGTCCGCGGCCGGGTCGGAGAAGCCCTGTTTGGTCGGGAAGTAGCCGGCGGAATGCAGGAACGGAAAGGCGAAGTTGTGCGCGTCGGGATAATCGGCCTGCCAGGCCCCGAGGAAGATGGGGAGCTTGCGCTGGCGCGACTGTTCCACATAGCTCGACCACTGCAGCATGCGCACGTCCAGGCGGAACTTGGGGTTGAGCGACTCGATGTTCTTCTTGAGCATCTGGCAGAGAGCTTGGGCTTCGATCGAGCCCGCGTTGAAGACGAGCGCGGCGTGAAAACCCTTGTCCCACACCTTGCCGCCCCAGGCCTTTTGTAAGCGCGTCTTGGCCTCAGCCAGGTCGAAGCGGTGCCGCGGGCACCGCGCCGGATCGTAGCCCGTCAGCCCCGGCGGGAGGAAGCCGGCCGACTGGCTGGTCCGGCCGCGGCCGACGTCGCGCGAGAAGCCCTCGTAGTCGATGGAGGCGGCGAACGCCTCGCGCGCGTCCCTGTCGGAGAAGAAATCCGGCGGGATGCCGTGGCCGTCCAATCGGCCGGAGCCAATGTTGCCGTTGGCGGAGGGGTTGATCTTGAAGGTGAAGAACAGCACCTCCATGCGCTCCAACCCGTGCAAGTCGTCGATGATCCGCACCTCCGGCAGTCCCTGGAGCTGGGAGAAGTTGCTCTGCCGCTCGTAAATCGAGTCCGCGTCCCCAGCCTCGAGCATGAGCTTGCGGGTGGCGAACTCATCCACGGTTTTGACGAGGATGGTTTTGAGCCGCGCGGGCCCGCGCCAGTATGCGTCGTGGCGTTTCAGCGTGATCTGCTTGAGGACGGGGTCCAGGCGGTCGAGCCGGAAAGGGCCGGTGCCGTTCATGCGCGCGCCTAAAGTGCCCTCGCGGCGCGGGTCGTTGAAGCGGGCCGCGGTTTCAGGGCGGCCGTCCCACTGTCCGTTGGCCGTGCACCAGGATTGGGACATCACCGCGCCGAAGCTTGCCAGTACGGACAGGAAAGGCGTGAACGGGCGATCCAGCCGCACGACGACCGTGCCCCCTTCGACGGTCACGGCGGCGAAAGCCTGTGCCGCGATGTCGGGGGAGAGCGCGCCGTTCCGGCGAGTGGAGACGGCGCCCAGGATCGGCTCCAGGAGCAGCGACGACGGGCCGCCGGCGCGATCGAGGAGCATGAAGCGCAGGAGCGAGTAGCGCACGTCCTGCGGCGTCAGCGCCGAGCCGTCGTGGAACTTCACGCCCTGCCGGATGGGGAAGCGGTAGGTCAGTCCGTCGGCGGAGATCAGGCCGTTGGCGCGGCTGGGAACCCGGGTTGCGATCCGTGGCGCGAGGTCCTCGGCGCGCAGGCCCGTCCCCGGAAAGGAGAGGAGGTGCTCGTAGACGTTCTGGATGACATGCTGGCTGGACGTGTCGTAGGCCCAGGCCGGGTCGAGGTTGTCCACGTCGCCGATGGTCAGGTAGGTGTAGGTGTCGGGATTCTTGACGGCCGCGCCGGCTGGGACGGCGAGGATGGCCAGGACGATGGCGTTTTGCATGCAGTTCATGGGAGTTTCGAGACCTCATATAAGTTTCCGTGGGGTTGGACGGGGTTGTAGGTCCAGTTGAGCACCTTCGCGCGGCGGGCCAGCGCGCCGTAGGTGTTGACGGTGTAGAGCTGGGGGGCGTCGTAGACGGCCAGGGCCTGGAGCTCCGCATAGAGCGGCTTGCGCTGGTTGGGGTCCAACTCCGCGGCGGCCTGCTCGACGAGCGCGTTGGCCTTGGGATTGGCGTAGCCCAGCGGTTCGGCGAAGACGCCGTGGGCGCCGAGGAAGGGCTCCGCGGCGTTGTGGGAGTCCGGGTAGTCCAGGATCCAGCGGTGGATCAGGCAGGCCGGGCGGCGGGCGCGCAGTTCGCCCAGCAGGGCGGGCTGGGGCAGGCCGCGGCACTCCACGCGGAACTTCGGGTCGAGAGCGGCGAGGTCGGCCCGGAGGCGGCGGCAGACGGCCAGACTCTCGCCGCGGCCCTCCACGTAGGCGACGGGCAGGCGGAAGCCCGCAGCCCAGATCGCCCCCCCGCGCGCCGACCGCAGGGACTGCGCGGCAAGCTCGAGCGAGCGCGTCCAGCCCGCCAGGGTCGGCGTGTACCCGGGCAAGCCCGGCGGTATGGGCCCCGCGGCGCGCCGGGCCAGGCCGCGCCAGCTCTCCCGAATGTAGGCGTCGCCGTCGAAGGCGAGCGCGAAGGCCTTGCGCACGGCTCGGTCGGCGAAGAAGTCCGGCGGCACGCCGTCGCCGTCCAGGCGGCCGGAGCCGAGCCAGGGGTTGTCTTGGGCCGCGGCCGAGAAGTTGAAGAGAACGACGCCGGGCACCTCGAGCGCGGGCAGGTTGGCCTCCACGGTCACGCCCGTGCTGGAGGCCAGCGAGGCCGCCAGGACCGGATCGGCCTGGATGACGTCGGCGTCGCCGCGCAGGAGGCGCCGGCGGCGCTCGCGGTCGTCCGGGACCGTCTCCAGGCGCGCCGCGGCCAGGGCCGCGGGCCGGCGCCAGTAGCCGTCGTGGCGCGCCAGCAGGAGGACCCGGCCGGCCCGGTCCCAGGCCGCGAGCTTGAAGGGTCCGGTGCCGTCGGCGCGGCCGTGGAGGGCGGCCGCGGTCTTGGGCGGGTTCCAGTGCGCGGGCCAGGCCTGCTTGGTCCCGTCCCAGCCGCCGTGGGCGGCGACGTCGGCCCGCGAGATCGCGGGCGCGAAGCCCGCGAGCACGGACAAGAGCGGCGCGAACGGTTTTTTGAGGCGCAGGACCAGCGCCCCGCCCTCGATCGAGACGGCCTTGTCCGCGGCGTCAAAGACGGCGGGGTCGGGGCGGCCGTCGGGGCCCGCCGCGCGGCGGCGGCCGATCAAGGGCTCGAGCAGGAGGGCGGAGGGTCCCCCGTCGCGGTCGGTGAGCAGGAAGCGCATCAGGGAATACTTCACGTCCGCCGGCGTCACGGCGCTCCCGTCATGAAACGTGACTCCGCGCCGCAGGGGGAAGGCGTAGGTCAGGCCGTCGGCGGAGAGGAAGCCGTTCTCGCGCGTGGGCACGACCGAGGCCAGGCGGGGCTGGAAGCGGTCGAGGGCCGGGCCGTCGAAGGCCACCAGACCCTCGTACATCTGGGAGATGACGAACAGGGAGGTCGAGTCGTAGGCCCAGGCGGGGTCGAGCGTGTCCACGTCGGCCGCTAGGTCGTAGACCAGTGTGCCGGGGTTGTCCGCGGACGCCGGCGACGCGGCTCCCGCGGCCGCCAGCAGCGCGGCCGCGGCCAGGGCGCGGCTACGCATGGCGCCGGCGGCCCGAGGCCCAGCGCCAGAGCAGGAGCACGACGCCGGCGTAGAGCGCGGTGGAGAGCAGGGTCTCCGCGGCCGTGCTCGCCTCGGGCAGGCCCGGGCGCATATTGAGGAAGGCGGCCTTGCCCAGCACGGTGATCAGGGCCAGGCCGATGCCCATCAGGGCGTCGCCCGCGATGAGGCCGGAGCTGAAGAGGGAGCCGGGGTTGTCCTCGCGCTCATGGCCGCCGTGGCGCCGGGCCATGACCCAGGCCAGCAGGCCGCCCAGCGCCATCATCGGCCAGTTCGTCAGCGGCAAGTAGAGACCGATGGCCAGGGCCAGCGCCGAGAGCCCGCAGAGCTCCGCGATCAGACCGATCCCCGCGCCGAGCAGGAGCAAAGTCCAGGGCAGGTTCCCTCCGGTCGCGCCGTGGACCAAGTCGGCCATCAAGCGGGCCTGCGGGGCCTCCAGCGGATGCGGGTGCTCGAGCGTGGGCGCGCCGAAGCCGTAGGCCTTGTACAGGATGAGCAGGATGAAGCCCGAGCGCACGGCCGAGACCAGGGTCCCCATGACGTGGGTGAGCTGGATCTTCCACGGCGTGGCGCCCACCAGCATCGCGGTCTTGAGGTCCTGGGACAAGTCCCCCGAAAGGGAAATGGCGATGCACACCACGGCGCCGCCCATGATCGCCGCGGTCTGCACGCTCCCCGCGTCGTGGCCGAGGGCCACGAAGAGCAGCGTGAGCGCCAGCAGGGCCGTGATCGTCATGCCTGAGACGGGCTGGTTGGTCGTGCCGATGAGCCCCACCATGCGCGCCGACACGGCGACGAAAAAGACGCAGAAGACCACGACGATGAGCGTCTCCAGGAAGCTCAGCCCGAAGGCGGGCGTCAGCCAGAGGGCCGCGAACATCGCGGCGATGCCCAGGCCCACGAAGGGCAGGGGCAGGTCGTGGTCGGTGCGCGCCGCGCCCGCGCCGCAGCGCACGGCGCCGCGCGCCAGCCAGTGGAAGAGCCCCGCGCCGACGAGCGCGCCCGCGCCGCCGCCCAGGACCACCTGCAGGGCCATCGCGGAGGCCGAGTCGTGGTCGCCGACGAAGGCGCCGACCAGGAAGCCGAGAAGCCCGCCGCCGAAAACGACGGCCCGGTGCTCGCGGTCCGTCTCCGCCTTTTCTCCCCCTCCCCGCGCGCCGCCCGCCGCGGCCAGGGTGGCCAGGCTCTCCCGGATCGAGGAGAGGATATCGGGCAGGGACTTGAGCAGGCTCACCAGCCCGCCGAAGGCCACGCCTCCCGCGCCGATGTAGCGCACGTAGGTGGCGCGCAGGGCGCCGGTGCTCATCTCGTCGATGGGGATCGCGCCCGGGGCGACGACGTTGTGGCCGCCGAAGGCGTGGATGAGCGGGATGAGGACCCAGTAGCCGAGCAGGCCGCCGGCCAGCATCATGGCCGTGATGCGCAGGCCCACCAAGTAGCCCACGCCCACGAGCAGCGGCGAGACCTCGTAGCCGAAGCCGGCCATGTTCAGTCGCGGGGAGGACCAAAAGAGGATGTCCTTGAACAGGTTGAGCCCCGACATCGCGAAGCGGAACAAGCCGCCGGCCAGGATGCCCATGAACACGGGCTTGGCGCTGGCGCCGCCCTTGTCGCCGGCGATGAGGACCTGCGCGCAGGCGGTCCCCTCCGGGAAGGGCAGGCGGCCGTGCTCCTGGACGACCATCGAGCGGCGCAGCGGAATCATGATGAGGATGCCGAGCACGCCGCCCACGGCGCCGAGCAGGAAGACGCGCGAATTGGACAGGCCCTGGCCCATGAAGAGGAGCGCGGGCACGGTGAAGATCACGGCCGCGGCCAGCGCCTCGCCGTTGGAGGCGATGGAGTGCACGACCATGTTCTCGAGGACGGTGCCGCCGCGCCCGATCAGCCGGGGCAAGAGCATGCGCAGCACGCCCATCGAGATGATGGCCGAGGGGATCGAGGCGGAGACCGTCAGGCCGATCTTGAGGCCCAGGTAGGCGTTGGCCGCGTTGAAGACGATGGAGAGGACGAAGCCCAGGATCACGGCTTGGATGGTGAATTCGGGGACGCGGGACTGGGCCGGGACGTAGGCCGGCGGCGGCGCGGTCGCGGTTTCGGCGGGCGCGTGGCTCATGGATTTCTCCTCAATGTCCGGGGGCGGTCAGGGCCGCCTCGCTGGGCCGGGCCCGGAACGGCAGGACGGGACAGGCGGCGAGGTGAGCGGGCTTGGCCTCGGCCAGCGCCGGGTCCTCGGTGCGGCAGGCGGCGACGGCGTAGCGGCAGCGGGGGTGGAAGCGGCAGCCGGGCGGCGGCCTCAAGGGGCTGGGCACGTCGCCCGACAGGATCACGCGCCGACGGAGCCTCTCCGCCTCGGGGTCGGGGACGGGGACGGCGGAGAGGAGGGCCTCGGTGTAGGGGTGCTGGGGGTCGCGCAGGAGGCTCTCGGAGTCGGCCGTTTCCACGATCCGGCCCAGGTACATCACCGCGATGCGGGTGCAGAGGTGGCGCACCACGGAGAAGTCGTGGGAGATGAAGAGGTAGGCGAGCTGGTGCTCGGCCTGCAGGTCCTTGAGCAGATTGAGAATCTGCGCCTGGACGGAGAGGTCGAGGGCCGAGACCGGCTCGTCGGCGACGACGAGCTTGGGCTCCAGGGCCAGCGCGCGCGCGATGCCCACGCGCTGGCGCTGGCCGCCCGAGAGCTCATGGGGATGGCGCGCGCGCAGGCCGCGGGCGATGCCGCAGTCGTCGAGGAGCTTGTCGAGCCGCCGGGCGCGCTCCGCCGGGCTCTTGTGCAGGCCGTGGATGTCCCAGGGCTCGGCGATGATGCGCTCGACGGTCATGCGCGGGTTGAGGCTGGCGTAGGGGTCCTGGAAGATCACCTGGAGGCTGCGGCGCACGCGCCGCAGCCGCGCGCCGGAGAGAGCCGCGAGGTCCTGGCCTTCGAAGAGGACCTGCCCCTCGCTGGGGGCCTCCAGCGCGAGGGCCAGGCGGCCGAGCGTGGTCTTGCCGCAGCCCGACTCGCCGACCACCGCGAAGCTTTCCCGGGGCGCGATCGCCAGGGACACGCCGTCCACCGCGCGCACCGACGCCGTCCCGCCGAAAAGGCCCTGGCGCGCGGCGAAGCGCTTGCGCACGCCGCGCAG
Source organism: Elusimicrobiota bacterium (assembly GCA_016207605.1). GTDB lineage: Bacteria > Elusimicrobiota > Elusimicrobia > UBA1565 > UBA9628 > GWA2-66-18. The sequence continues at coordinate 33,245 of JACQPJ010000059.1, read as the reverse complement.
CTCGAGCAGAGGCGCGCTCATGCCGCCGCGGCCTCGCTCTTCCAGCAGTTCGAACGGCGCCCGCCGGTCAGGCGGAAGAAGGGCGGATCCTCGATGCGGCAGCGGTCCATGACCTGGGGACAGCGCGGCGCGAAGGGGCAGCCCGCCAGCTCCCCGCCCAGGTCCGGCGGCTGGCCCGGGATGGCGTCGAGGCGCTCGCGGCGCTCGTAGAGGGACGGGGCCGAGGCCAGCAGGCCCCGCGTGTAGGGATGCGCCGGGGTCTTGAACAAGGCGTCGACCGGCGCGCGCTCGACCGCGCGCCCGGCGTACATGACCACGACCTCGTCGGCCATGCGCGCGACCACGCCGATGTTGTGCGTGATGAGCACCAAGGCGGTCTTGTACTCCCTCTGGAGCTCCCGCATCAGCTCCAGGATCTGCGCCTGGATGGTGACGTCGAGCGCGGTGGTGGGCTCGTCGGCGATGAGCACGTCGGGCTCGCAGGACAGGGCGATGGCGATCATCGCGCGCTGGCGCATGCCCCCGGAGAATTGGTGCGGGAAGTCGCGCGCTCTCTCTTCGGGATTGGGGATGCCGACCTTGCGCAGGAGCTCCACGGCCTTGGCCCAGGCCGCGGCCGGGGAGGCCTTCCGGTGGAGTCGCACGGCCTCGGCGATCTGCTCGCCCACGCGCAGGACGGGGTTGAGGCTGGTCATGGGCTCCTGGAAGATCATCCCGATGCGGTTGCCGCGGACGGCGCGCATCTGCGCGGGGGTCGCCCGGAGCAGGTCCCGTCCGCCGAAGAGAATCTCTCCCCCGACGACCTTGGCGGGCGGCGAGGGGAGCAGGCCCAGGATGGACAGCGCGTGGACGCTCTTGCCCGAGCCCGACTCCCCGACGACGGCGAGGGTCTTGCCCGCGTGCAGGTCGTAGCTGATGCCGTCGACGGCCTTCACCGTCCGCTCCGGCGTCACGAAATGCGCGCGCAGGCCGCGGACCGAGAGGACGGGCTCCACGAGGTCCTAGATCGAGGTCGTGACCAGGCTTTCGGTGGAGAGCACGCCGGGGGTGGCGCGGATGTCGCGCACGACCACGTTGGAGAGCGTGCCCACGTCCTCGGTCTCGATGTCCAGGACCAGGTCCCACCGCCCGAACACCGCGGTCACGTGCGAGACGCCCTTGAGTTCCTTGATCCGGGTCAGGGCCTTCTTCTCCTGGCCCGCCATCAGACGCACCAGCACCAGTCCGGTCACCATCGGGATTGCCTCCGCTTCTCGACGAGATTCTCGAACGGCGCAGTATATCATATGATCCGGCTCAATGATGATTTTCATCCTGCTTGCGGCCTTGGCGCCGCCCGCCGCCGCGGCCGCGCCAGCCTGCCGGCCGCAGACCGCCGCCAAGCACGCCGTCCTGACGCTGCCCTCGGGCCGGACCTTGCGCGTGGACGTCGTGGACGCTCCGGCGACTCGGGAGATCGGGCTGATGTGCCGGACCAAGCTGCCCAAGGACTACGGCATGCTCTTCGTCTTCCCCCGCGAGATGAGCCTGCAGTTCTGGATGAAGAACACCTTCGTGCCGCTCGACCTCCTCTGGATCGGCGCGGACAAGCGCGTGACCGCGGTCCATTCCCGTCTTCCCGCTTCCCGCCTCGATACTCCCGAAGACCGGGTCGCGCGCGCCAGCGGCCTCGGCCAGTACGTCCTGGAGCTCCCCTCCGGCGCCGCCGCGCGCCATAAACTCAAGGAAGGCGACGCCCTGCGCTTTTCCGTTCCGATCCCTGACCGCTGAGAGGCCGTTTTTGACGGAAGCTTTTAGACCCCCCGGCGCGTATATAGAGGGTGGAACTTCAGGAAACTTTGGATCGGGTCTTCCGCGCTGCCGATTCAATCCCCGGCGCTTGATGTCGGGCCTCTCCGCGCGAGCAATTGCACGCGCTGCGCTGTTTCCGCGGCATTTCTCAGCGCCATCTCGCCGAGACAGCGGGCATTGACCAAGCCGTCATTGCTCGGCTCGAGCGCGGCGGCGACGCGCGCTGGACAACCTTGCAGAGCCTGTTCGGCGCCTTTGGCTTTGACGCCGTGCGGACGCCGTCGCCTTCCTCCGAAGACGCGAAAGACGGCGCTCACGCGCGCAAGGATCGGGTGAGCCTTAACAAGATGTTTTCCAAGCGCGGAAACCCGGACTGGAAGAGCATCGTCCGGGTGATGGTCGCGTCCAAGCTTCGTTTACGGGTGGAGCCGGCGGTTCGGTTCGCGTCGTGAATCCGAGTTGTGTTCCTGCGCGATAAGGCGCGAATTATTTTGTGACGCGGATTTCCCAGACCGGCAGCCCATCGGTTTTTGACGCGGTCGCCTCCGTTGCCGGCAGCTGCGCTGCGAGCATTTTAGCTTCGTCGAGTCCAAGTGAGGGATCGGCCACATATCGTGTGAAAAAGCGCAGCGCCACGGGTCTTAGAAAAAAGGGAATCCGCCAGTTGCCGACAAACTCCATCCCCGCCGCGCGATCGAACTCCTTATCGACCTCGGAGACGAAAAGCCTTCCGCCCGGCTTCAAGACCCTGACGCATTCCCGCAGGCCGCGCGCCCTGTCGGGCCAGTGCTTGATGGATGCGATGGAGACGACGAGATCGAAACAACCGCTGTCGTAAGGCATCTGCAGCGCCGAGCCTTCCTTGATATCGACCGCATCCCCAAGGGATTTGGTTCGCTTTCGGGCTCTTATGACTTGTTGTTTTGAGAGATCGATGCCCCAGGCGCGGAGATCAGGCCGCAGTTTCTTGATGACGCAGATCATCTGTCCTCCGCCGCAGCCGACGTCGAGAATCGCGCCGTTCTCCGGAACGGCGTTGATCAATGGTCCTGCCCGCTGCTCTGCGACGGATGCGACCGCGGGAGCCATCATTTTGTCATAAACAAACGATTCGACCCTCGTATAGGGGTGGGTTATGTCCTGCAGCATGCCGGCTCAGCCGTCGAAGCGGTAGCCGAAGCCGCGAACCGCGGCGATCTTGTCGGCGGGCGCGCCGATCTTGCGGCGCAGATGCGAGAGCGTGACGTCGATCACCTTGGTGGTGAGCTCCGCGCCCTGGTCGTAGCCCCAGATGTGCTGGAGCAGGAAGTCGCGCGTCAGCACGCTGCCCCGGCGCCGGACCAGCAGCCAGAGCAGGTCGAACTCCCGGGCGGTGAGCCCGGCGTTGCGGCCCTGCGTCCATGCCGTGCGCGCCGCGCGGTCGAGCTTGAGCCCCGCGGCCTCGAGCGCGGAGGGCTCCTCCTCGGCGCGGCCGGACCGGCGCAGCAGGGCCCCGACGCGCGCGGCCAGCTCCTCGACGTGGAAGGGCTTGGCCACGTAGTCGTCGGCGCCGCCGCGCAGGCCGGCGACCCTGTCAGCGGGGTCCTTGCGGGCCGTGAGGATGAGCACGGGCAGGCGCGCGAGCGCCTCGTCGCGGCGGATCTCGGCGAGGAGGTCGGCGCCGTCGCCGTCGGGCAGGGTGCGGTCCAGGATGACGAGCTCCGGCGGGGCCTTGCGCAGCCGCTCGCGCGCCTGGGCCAGCGAGGAGACGGCCTGGGCGCCGTAGCCCTCCGCCTGAAGCACGTCCAGGATCAGGTTCGCGGTGGGAGCCTGGTCCTCGACCACGAGAATTCGCGCCTTGATGATCACAGCGGGATGTTGCCGCGGTTCTCGTGCGTTCCGGGGGTCCGCTTGTCCTTGAGGAAACGCAGGGCGCGGATGACCTTGTGGCGCAGCTGGGCCGGCTCGATCACCTCGTCCAGGGAGCCCGCCGACGCGGTCTGGTAGGGCGAGGCGAACTTGGCCGCGTACTCGGCGGTGAGCCTGGTCTTGAGCGCGGCCCGCTCGGCTTCGCTTCGGCACGCGGCCAGGTCGCGCGAGTAGAGGATCTCCACGGCGCCGGCGGGGCCCATGACCGCGATCTCGGCGCAGGGCAGGGCGAAGTTGAAGTCGCCGCGCATGTGCTTGGAGCTCATCGCGATGTAGGCGCCGCCGTAGGCCTTGCGCAGGACCACGGTGATCTTGGGCACCGTGGCCTCGGCGTAGGCGTGGAGGATTTTGGCGCCGTGGCGGATGATGCCGCCGTGCTCCTGCTGGACCCCGGGCCAGTAGCCGGGCACGTCCGCGAGGGTGAGGATGGGGATGTTGAAGGCGTTGAGGAAGCGAATGAAGCGCGCGGCCTTGTCCGAGGCGTTGATGTCGAGCGCCCCGGCCAGGTGCGCCGGGTTGTTGGCCACGATGCCCACGGTCTCGCCGCCCAGGCGGCAGAAGCCGGTCACGAGGTTCTTGGCGTAGGGGGCCTGCACCTCGAAGAACTTGTGCTCGTCGGCGATCTGCCAGATCACGTGGTGGACGCGGTAGGGCTTGCGCGGGTCCAGGTCGCACATTTTCTCGAGCAGGGGCACGGCGCGGCGCACCGGGTCCGGGTTGGCCACGCGCGGGGGCTTCTCCTCGCGGCTCTGCGGCAGGTAGCTCAGCAGCTCGCGCACCTGGCGGAAGCAGTCGGGCTCGGACTTGGCCACGAAGTGGCACACCCCCGACTTGGCGGAGTGCGCCTCGCAGCCGCCGAGCGCGTCGAAGCTCACCTCCTCGCCGGTGGCGGCCTTGACCACGTCCGGTCCGGTCACGAACATGTGGCTGATGCCCTCGACCATGAAGACGAAGTCGGTGAGCGCCGGCGAATAGACCGCTCCCCCCGCGCAGGGCCCCAGGATCACCGAGATCTGCGGGATCACGCCCGAAGCCTGGACGTTTCTCAGGAATATCTCCGCGTACCCGTCCAGGCTGTCCACGCCCTCCTGGATGCGCGCCCCGCCCGAGTCGAGCAGGCCGATCACGGGCACGCGGTTGTCGCGCGCCAGGTCCATGACCTTGCAGATCTTCTGCGCGTGGGCCAGGCCCAGCGAGCCCCCCAGCACGGTGAAGTCCTGCGCGTACACGCAGACCTCCCGCCCGTTGACTTGGCCGAAGCCCGCGACGACGCCGTCGCCGGGGATCTCCCGGTCCTGCAGGCCGAAGGCCGTCGCCCGCGTGGACACGAGCAGGTCGAGCTCCTGGAAGCTGCCCTCGTCGAGCAGGTATTGGACGCGCTCGCGCGCCGTGAACTTGCCCCGCGCCTTCTGCGCCTCGACCCGGGCCGCGCCGCCCCCGCCCCGGGCCTTCTCCACGGCCTTGCGCAGCCTCTGCACGCTCGCGGCCGCGGGCCGCGGCGTCTTAACGTCCTTGACGGCGTCCTTATCCGCCATGATCGGGCCTCCCTCGACCCGCCATTATACTATGTCGGGCTCACTTCGGCCTGCGCCAGCCGGCCGGGCCGTAGGAGTAGCCCAGCTCCTGCTGGACGTGCCAAACGGCGAAGGCGAAGGCGGCGGGCACCGCTAAGCCGTCCACGACGGAGGCGCCGTCGTAGGATCGCGGCATGAACCCCTCGATCTCGCTCAAGATGCCCAGGGCTCCCAGGATTTTGAGGTAGATCGCGCGGATCGCGGAGGCGGCGTCCTGCTCAGTCGAGGCTTCTCCCTCCGGGCGGGAATACGCGGACAGAAGCCGGCTCCTCGTCTCGCGCTTGAATGCGTCGGCCGCCTCGCCCGAGCGCATAAGGCGCAGGTAATTCGTCTCGCGCGCCGAGAGGTCCGCGATCAGGTTCTTGGCGAGAAGCATGGCCCGAATGTGCGAATCGGCGTTCCCGAGCTGGCCGGCGTTCCTGAAGGCCTCGAGGAGCGCGGAGAGATTCTTGTAGCCCAGACCCGCCAGCATGGCCGAGCCATGGCGCTGCTGGATCAGCTCGTCAATCAGGGAGACGATCTTCCAGGGGCCGTCGGCGGCTCTGGCCTGCGCAAGGTCCTGGTACTCCATTTCGCCGTCCCGATCCAGCCGCCGTATCCCAAACACGTCCTGCCGGGCGCGGCCATCCCGCATGGGCAGGAGCGTGAGGCGCGCGCCGTCGCCGATATCCAGCGTGAGCCGGTAGACGCCCCCCTGGCGCAGAAGACGCAGAAGCGAGCCCTGCTGCAGCTTCGTCTTGACGTCCTCGATCGCGGCGGGTCGAGAGATCGTCAGATGGATCAACCCGTCGGGGACCAGGGACTCGTGGGCTTCGTCCAGATCGTCGTGGCGGGCGTCGCCGTCCAAGCGGACGGCGGCCCCGGCGTCTTGGATGAGCTGTTCGATGCGGCCCGCTTCCCGCTCGTCGGCTTGAGCATAATTGCGCGCCAGCCCCATCAGTTCCCCCAACCCCGCAGGCTGGATGGGCGCGGCCTTGACCGGCCGCGCCGACCCCGGGCTTGCGGTCTTGCCCGCCGGGGTTGCCTTGCCCCACGGCGCGGCCTCTCCGATTTTTCTCAGTGCGTCCGCCGTCAGGCCATCCCGCCACCGGTTCGCTGCGGGGATGCCGCGCGCAGTCAGGTCCCGCTCAAGCCGTTGTTTGGCGGGTTCGGGGAGCGCGTTCCAAAACGCTCGGACCCGCCCGTCTTGGTGCGTCTCTCGGCTCAAAAGGGCGAGGGCGGCGGGCAGGTGACTCAGCAGGGCGAGCTTGCGGCTCGACGCGAGCGCGGTTTCCGGCGCGAGGTGTGGCGCCGCCGCGAGGCGCGTCGCGGCCTGCGCCGCGTCGGATTTCTCCAGCACCTCCTCGACGGCGCTGCGGTAAGCGTCCACGAGGCCCGTATACCGAGCCAACGCTCCGATCTGGTCCGCGTCCAACGCGCGCAGGCGCGCCGTGGCCCGCGCGAGTTCGGGCATATTATTGAGGTCGCCGCGAAGGGCGAAGGTCAGCACGTTCAGCGCGATCAGGGGCGAGAGCTCTTCCGCCGGGGGCGTCGGGCTTTCCAGGCTCGGCGCGTCCGCGATGGAAGGCTGTTCCGCCCTTCCCTCCATCGGGACGGCCGCCCGCGCCGCCGGCGCGGCAAGGAGGAGGCAGGCGGCCAGGGCTGAGGAAAGGCTTATCGCGTCTCGATGCTTCGTCAAGGCCTTTTATTCTACCGAAAGCTCCGGCAGGGCCGCATGAGCCTTTGGTCCTACCTTGACTAGGACCTGGGCCTAGGCCGCGATCCTTCGGACGCGGCACAGATGCGCCGAGGAAAGGCTCATAGCATCTAGGACCTCCGTTCGGTCAGGGGACGTCCGCGGGGAGCCAGGCCGCCTGTGCCGCGTCATAACGGTAGCCCAACTCGCCTTGGACGAAGCGGAGCAAGTCTAGGAACTCCGGCCGCACCAGCACGCCGTCGAGCAGCGCCGAGGGCTTGGCTTTTCCCACGACCAGCCGGTAGCCTCTTCTCGCATAGTGCCGTTGGAACTCTTCCTCGGTGATCACCCCGACCGGTCCCCGGCTGTGGTCCTGGCTCGAGCGCGCGTTGTGGCTCACGAGGCGGCGGTCCGGGTGCCGGGCGAGCACGCCCAGCGCGGTCACAATTTGGAGATAGGCTTTTCTTGCCTGTTCGGCGAGCGCGTCCAGCGCGGCGTCGCCCGCGGGCGCCTGCGACGCGAAGAAGCCGGGATCCCGCCGGACCTCGCGGCGGAACGATCGCGCCGCGCGGGCGTCGTCTACCCGGCGCATGTAGTCCTCGCCGGCGGCCGCCACGTCCACGTCGTAGCCCAGGGCCAGGAGCATGAAGTAGGCGTCGTAATAGTCGTCGCCGAGCGGGTCGAACCAGCTGGTTTCCAGCAGCCGGCCGACCCCGGGGCGAAGAGCGTTGATTTTCGCAAGCGCGTGCTCGCGCAGGAAATGTTCCTGGATGGACGTCACGATGCTGGCGTCGTTTTCGCCGTTGGGCTGCAGCGGAACAGGATATTCTTCGCCTTGACCGTTGGCGTACCTCCAGATCGTCGCGGCCAGGGGTCCGCCTTGGTCCCGGGCTCTGAAGACGTCCAGGGTCACTTCGCCGCCGAACAGGATGAGCCGCAGCTTCTCCTCGATGCCCCAGGAGTCGAGCAGCGCCCGCAGCAGCCCGTCCTCGATCATGTCCTTGACGAGCTGGATCAGCCGCGGATCGCGGAGGCTCACGTACCGCAGCGTGCGAGGCTGCTCGCCGGAGCTGCCGTGGTTCGGATCGAGCTCGATGCCGGCAGCTTCGAGACCGCGCGCAATGAAGGCGCGTTGTCCGGGGTCGTTCCGGTATGCCTCCAGGATCGCGGACATATTCCGGAGCGTCTGCTCGGGCCGCCAGCCGGTTCGCGGTCCCGCGGCCGTGTCGGGCTGAGCGTCGATCTTATCGATTGGGAGCGCCTCCGCGATTTGCCGCGCGTGCCGCATGGCTTGGGCGGTCCCAAACGGCGCCGCCAGCTCGGCGCGCGCGGCTGGCGGGACGAGCCGGAGGTTGGCCGCGAGCTTGGCTCGCTCCCTGGCGTCGAGCGGCAGGACGCGCCGCAGGCGATGGAGGATGACCGATTTGGCGGCCGCCGCCGGGTTGGCCCGCGCTTCGGCTCGGGACGTCAGCCGAGGGATCGCGGCCGCGGCCGTCCGAAAAGCGGAGATCGCCGTCGCGGCCCCAAGGGCGTTTCCGGCGGCCGGGACATCGGCGGAGTCAAGATCGCCCAGGAAGGCGCATGCGTTCAGGACGGCCTGCGTCGGCGCCGCGTCTGAGCTTTGCAGGAAGTCGGCGAGGGCCTCCAGCGCCAGGGTCTGGGTCATGGCCGGGAAGCGGGGCAGGCCGAAGGTCGCGGCGCGCGGGCGCGCCGCCGTCAACAGGAATCCCGCGGCGAGGACGGCCGCGGCGGCCCGGCGGGCGTTGAGGATTCGTTTCACGGAAGTCGGGGGCGAACGGCGAGTTCGTATCTTAGCACGAGTGCGGCGCGCTTGACACCTTGCCCCGCGCGCGGGTACCATTGCCAGGATATGGAAAACATGGCGGGGCTTCTGACGGACGGCTGGTTCTACGTCTCGGCGGCGGGCCTGCTGGTGAGCGGCCGCTTGTTCTTCTTCCTCCTGAGCCAATATCGCGCCGCGGCGGAGGCGGCCGACCGCCGCGAGCCGGACGCCGAGTCTGAGCTCGAGTCCGGGTCCGTCCCGGAGCCCGCGGCGAGTCCCGTGTTCGAGGCGGAGGAAGCTCCGCCCGCGGTCGCGTCGCTGGCCCCGGAGGGCGGTCCGGAGCAGGCATCCGCGGCGGCCCTCCGTGAGCTCCAGATCGCGTTGGAGAGCCTGCGCGGCGAGATTCGGGGCGTGGCGGGGCGGCTGGAGTCCTTGACGGGACGCGACGAGTTCCTCATCGAGCGCCTGGACGCGCTCGCCCGCAGCGTCGAGAAGCTCCAGGCGCCCGCGGCCGAGGCCGCCCCCAGGAGAGTCCGCCGGCTCGAGCCTGCCCCGGCGCCGGAGCCCGCCGTGGAATTGCCGCTGGCCGTCCCGGCCGAGGCGTCCGTCGAGGTCGCCTCTCCCCCGGCGTCCGTGGACGCGCCCGCCGAGGCGACGCCGCCCCGCCGGGGGCCCGTCTGGCCGGTCTGACGTTTCTCCTCGCCGCCGCGGCCCTGGCCCTGCCCTCCGTCGTCCGCGCCGGCCTGCTTCCTCCCGGCGCGTTTTCCTCGTCGGCCGTCGGCACCACGGGGGCCTCCTTCCTCAAGAATCCCTTCGGCGCGCGCGCCGCCGCCATGGGCGGCGCCGTCGCCGCGTCGGCGCAAGGGGCGGAAGCCCTCTTCCAGAACCCCGCGGCGCTGGCGCGCTTCAGGCCCGGCTCGCCCGCCGAGGCCGCCCTGGGCTACGACGCGCTGCTTGAGACGGCCTACCAGGGCTCGATGGCCTACGCGCGGCCGCTGGGCGAGCAGGGCGCCCTGGGCGTGGGTCTCGTCTACGCCTCGCAGTCTCCCCAGACCGCCTACGACTCGCAGGGCAACGCGGCGGGCCGCTTCACGCCGCTCGATCTGGCCGCGGGAGCGGGTCTGGCGCGCCGCGTCGGCGCCTGGGACGTCGGCGCCGCCTTCAAGCTCATTCACTCCGCGCTCAGCGACCGTCGCGCCGACGGGGCCGCCGTCGACTTGGGCGTCGTCGCGCCGGACGCCTCGGACCTGGCCGGCGCCCCGGTGGACTTCGGCGCCGCGCTGCTGAACCTCGGCCCCCGGCTCAAGCTCGGCTCCGCCGCCGATCCCCTGCCGCTGAGCGCCCGCGCGGGCCTCTCCTGGCGCGCGTCCCCATCCTTCGAGGCGGCCCTGGACGCGGTCTTCCCGGTCGACGACGCCGCCTATGTCGCCGTCGGCGTCGAGCGGCGCTTCCTCGTCGGCCCGGCCGGCTCGGTCCTGCCCTGGACCGCGGCCCTGCGCGCCGGCTACGACTCCGCGCGCTCCACCGGCATCGAGGGCTTTTCCGGCGGGTCCTTCGGCCTGGGCCTGGATTTCGCCGCCTTGCGCGTGGACTACGCCTGGGTCCCCTTCGGGGACGTGGGCGACTCCCACCGCCTCACGTTCGCCGTTCGTTTCTGAGAACGGCGAGCATCCCGGCGTGGACGCGGCCGTTGGTCGCGAGCGTCTCGGCGCCGAGGCTTTTGACGTCGCGCCAGGGGCGGCCGGAGAAGTCGCTGACCTTGCCCCCCGCCTCGCCGACGAGGAGCCAGCCCGCGGCCACGTCCCAGGGACTCAGGCCGTACTCCCAGAAGCCGTCGGCGCGGCCCGCCGCGACCCAGGCCAGGTCCAGCGCGGCCGAGCCGGAGCGGCGCACGTCGTGGCAGCGGGTCATGAAGGCCTTGAAGCGGGCGAGGTAGAAGTCGGCGCGCTCCGCGCGGTCGTAGGCGAATCCCGTGATCAGCAGGGCGTCGGAGACGTGATTTGTCTTGGTCACGCGGATGGATCGGCTGTTGAGGGTTGCGCCCTTGCCTTGCTCCGCGAGAAAGAGTTCCCCGCGGAACGGATCGAGCACGCCGCCCAGCAGCGGGCGCCCGCGGCGCAGGACGCCGACGGAGACGCAGGCAGCGGGGTAGCCGTGGGCGTAGTTGGTGGTGCCGTCGAGCGGGTCAATGAGCCAGAGGTGCTCGGCGCCCGCGTCCTTGACCGCGTCCTCCTCGGCCCGGTAGTCGTCTCCGGGAAAGGCGCGGCGGACGACGCCGAGGATCTCACGCTGGCTCTCCAGGTCCGCGGCCGTGACCAGGTCGGCGCGGCGCTTCCGGCGGTAGCCAACCCTGCCGAAGAGCCGGGAGAGCACGCGCCCGGCGCGGCGCATGACGTCGGCGAGCGATTCGCGCCGGGTCACTTCGTCCTCAAGGCGCGGGCGACGGCCGCGGCGAGGGCGTTGCCGTCGGCGCGCGCCGCCACGGCCGCGGCCGGGATGCCGCGTCCGCGCAGGGCCGCGGCCGTGACCGGGCCGATGGCGACCGCGGCGCAGCCGCGCAGGGCCCGGCGCAGCCTCGCGCCGCCGAGCGCGGCCGCGGCCGAGTCCACGGCCGAGCCGGAGGCGAAGCACACGGCGTCGGCGCCGGCGGCCAGGGCCCGGCGCAGGGCGCGCCGGCCCGCGGGGTCGCCGGCGGTGCGGTAGGCCGCCGCGACGCGCACGCGCCAGCCCGCCGCGCGCAGCAGGCGGGGCAGCGCCTCGCGCCCGCGCTCCGCGCGCGGCAGGAGCGCGCGGCGCCCCCGCGCCTGGCGCAGGGCGGCCGCCAAACCCTCGGCGCGGCTCTCCTCGGGCACGACCGACGCGCGCCAGCCGCGCGCGGCCAGGGCCCGCGCCGTGGCCGGTCCCACCGCCGCGGCCGCGGCCGGCGGCGGCGTGCGGACCGCGAGCCTCCGGGCGCGGGCGAAAAAAGCCTCCACGCCGGCGGCGCTGGCGAAGACGACCGCGTCGAAGCGGGCGAGGCCCCGCAGGGCGGCGTCGAGGCGCCTCCAGGACCGCGGGGGCCGCGTCCGGATCAGCGGCGCGAGAACGACGCGCGCGCCGCGGCGCCGCAAGGCGGCGGCCAATCCCCCGGCGCGGTCCTCCGGCCGCGTCACGATCACCGTTTTCCCGGCGAGTGAATTGCGCATGGTTGCTTTACTCGCTCCGCTTGGAGCAACCATTTCCTCGCCTATGCTCGGTCATGGGGGCATTCTATCCATCGGGGGAGGTATTGTAAAATTCCTCCCTCATGATCGAGCGCATCTCCGACCTGCTCAGCGAGGACGTGGTGCTCTTTGCGCCGGCGGACGCCGGCAAGGACGCCGCCCTGGAGGCCCTGGCCGGCGCGATCTGCCGTCGGGCGGGCGTCGCCGACGCGGCCGCGCTTTTGGCCAAGGTCCGGGAGCGCGAGCGCGGGATCTCGACGATCCTGGACACGGGCCTGAGCCTGCCGCACGCGCGCGTGGGCGGGCTGACCGCCTTCCTGGCCGGCCTGAGCGTCTTCAAGACGCCCGCGCGCGACGCGGGCCGTCCCGTCCGCGCCGTCTTCCTGTTCTTTTCCCCCGACCGGCCGGAGGACTTGCCCCGGCATCTTCAGTTCCTGCGCGACGCCGCGGCCCTGTTCACGCCCGCGCTCCTGGAGCTCCTGGCCGCCGCCCCGGACCCGGCCGCCGCGTTGGCGCTCCTGCGCGCGCGGGACTAGACCCATGCCGATCCGCCGCGTCGTCAAGCACGGCGAGCGGGTCCTGAAGACGCCCTGTCCGCCCGTCGACTTCGCGGCGCTGGCCCCGCGGCTGCCCGCGCTCCTGCGCGATCTATGGGCCACGATGGAGGCGGCGCGCGGCGTGGGCTTGGCCGCGCCGCAGGTGGGCCTCTCGCTGCGCCTGGCCGTCGTCGACGTCAGGCCCGAGGGCCGCTCGCGGCGGCTGGTGCTCGTCAACCCCGAGCTCGTCTGGGCCGAGGGCGAGCAGAGGGAGGAGGAGGGCTGCCTGTCCCTGCCGGGCGTCTACGCCCCGCTGGCGCGCGCCGCGCGCGTGCGCGCTCGCGCGCTCGATGAGCGCGGGAGGCCTTTCGAGCTGGCGGCCGAGGGCCTGCTGGCGCGGGCCCTCCAGCACGAGATCGACCACCTCGACGGCAAGCTCTACGTGGATCGCCTGCCTTTCGAGGAGCGCCTGAAGGTCCTCGACGTGGTCAAGCGCGTCAAGCCGGGCTGGGCTTAACGATGTGCCGGCGCCGCGGCTTGTTCCGGAGCAAGCGGTGATGCGCACCGTCTTCTTCGGCACGCCCAAGACGGCCGTTCCCTTTTTGCGCCTCCTGGCGGCAAGGACCGAAGTGCTCGCCGTCGTCTCGCAGCCGGACCGGCCCGCGGGCCGGGGCCTGGCGCTGGCGCCGACGCCGGTCAAGGCGGCGGCGGTCGGGCTGGGCCTGCGCGTGCTGCAGCCCGAGCGCCCGGCGGACGCCGTCGACGAACTCAAGGCCCTGGCCCCCGATCTGGCCGTCGTCGTCGCCTACGGCCGCCTGCTCGCGTCCGACGTGTTGAGGACCGCGCGCCTGGGTTTTCTCAACGTTCATTTCTCCGTCCTGCCCCAATACCGCGGCGCCGCGCCGGTGCAGTGGGCCCTGGCCCGCGGGGAGGCGCGCACCGGCGTCACTCTCTTCTGGCTGGACGAGGGCCTCGACACCGGGCCCGTCCAGTCCGTCCGCGAGGCGGCCATCGGGCTCGACGAGGACGCGCCGGCCCTGCTCGAGCGCCTGACGCCGCTCGGCGTGGGCCTGCTCGACGAGGCCCTGGCCGAGCTCGCGGCGGGGCGCGCGGTCCGTCGGCCGCAGTCCGGGGAGGCGAGCCCGGCGCCGCTGATCCGGAGGGAGGACGCGCGCCTGGACCTGTCGCGTCCAGCGCGGGAGCTCCACGACCGCGTGCGCGCGTTCCGAGCCTGGCCGCGCGCCTGGCTGGAGCGGCGGGGCGGCGGCTCCCTGCGGGTCCTGCGCGCGGCGCTGCCGGGGCCCGAGGATCCGCCCGGGACCGGCCGCCCGGGGCGCGTTCTGCGCGTTGAACGAGGCCGCGGGATTTTGGTAGAATGCGCGTCCCGCAGTCGTCTGTGGCTCCTCGACGTGCAACCTGAGGGAAAAAAGACGCTGAACGCTGCGGAATTCGCCAACGGCCTGCGTTTGGCCGAGGGCGATTTTTTGCCCGTTTCCGGGAGCGAGGCTTGACGACGAAAAGCGCGAGGGCGACGTGGATGGAGACGGCGGCGACGGCGGCCGTCGTCTGCGCGTTCGCCGCCTGGGCCGTCAATTGGAGTCTGGAGGGATTGGTGCACAGCCGACGGACCCAGGTCGTGCCCGATCTGAAGGGCCGTTCGATCGCCAACGCCCTGGACCTGCTCTCCTCCTTGAACCTCGGGCTGCGCAAGACCGGCGCGGAGTTCGACGCCTCGGCGCCCATCGCCGCGGTCCTGCGCCAGGAGCCCGCCGCCGGGACCGTGGTGCGGGAAGGCAAGACCGTGCGCGTCGTCGTCAGCCAGGGCGGGCAAGCCGTGCTGACGCCCTCCCTCGCGGGCCTGCCCCTGCGCAACGCCGAGATGCTCCTGCGCCAGTCCCAGCTCGCCCTGGGCGAGGTGGGCGAGGCCTATTCGCTCAAGATGGACAAGGGACTGGTGCTCTCCCAGGACCCGCGCTCCGAGGCGGGCGTGGAGAAGGGGACCTTGGTCAGCCTCGTCTTGTCCGGCGGCCCGCCGCCCGCGGGCGTGACGCTGATGCCCGACTTCCAGCGCAAGACCGTCGGCGCCGTCCAGGCCTGGGCCGCGGGCGCGGGCATGCGCGTGGACGTGCGCGTCGATGCGTCCTCCCCGTTTCCCGCCGGCACGGTGCTGACCCAAAGCCCGGCGCCCGACGCCGCCCTGTCCCCCGACGCCGCGATCTTGGTGACGGCCAGCGGGCGCCCGAGCGCGGTCCAGGGCGCGGTCCGGACCTTCCGCTACCAGTTGGGGCCGGGGGGCTCGGACAGCCAGGTGCGCATCCTGCTGGCGGACAGGTACGGCGAGAGGGAGCTCTTCAACGGCCTGCGCGGGCCCGGCGCCAAGGTCGAGGTCCCGGTCGAGTCCTCGGGCGGCGGCCGGGTCAAGATCTACGTCAACGACGTCCTGGTCGAGGAGCGGGACCTGTGAAGACCCCGGAGGTCGTGCCCTCCCTGCTGGCCGGCGACCTTGCCCGGCTCGGAGCCCAGCTCGACGCGGTCAGGGCGGCGGGCTGCGGCTGGGTCTCGGTGGACGTCATGGACGGCCACTTCGTGCCCAACCTCAGCTTCGGCCCCGATTTCGCGCGCCTGGCCAAGTCCCGCGGCTTCTTCGTGGACGCCCACCTCATGGTCTCCAATCCGCTGGCGGCCGCGCCGTGGTTCGCGCGGGCCGGGGCCGACCTCGTCACCATCCACCAGGAGGCCGTGGCGGACGCGGCCGCGGCGCTGGCGGCCGTGCGCGGCCTGGGCGTGCGGGCGGGCCTGGCGGTCAAGCCGGGCACTCCCGTCGCCCCGCTGCTGGCCGCGCTGGACTCCTGCGACCTCGCCCTGGTCATGACCGTCGAGCCGGGCTTTGGGGGCCAGGCGTTCATGGCGGACATGCTGCCCAAGGTGGCCGCCCTGCGCGCCGCCGTCGACGCCCGCGGCCTGGACTGCTGGATCCAGGTGGACGGGGGCGTGGGCGCGTCCACGATCGCGGCCGCGGCCGGCGCGGGCGCCGACAGCCTGGTCGCGGGCTCGGCCGTCTTCGGCGCGCCGGACTGCGCCGCGGCGTTCCGCGCCCTCGAGGCCCGGGCCCGGGCCGCGTTCGCGGCCAAGGCTTCGCAGACTTAGAAGCAACGGAGGAAACACATGGCCGTCGTCATCAGACTGCAGCGCACGGGCAAGCCGCACCAGCCCTACTATCGCGTCGTCGCCATCGAGAAGGCGCGCGCGGCCGCGGGCAAGCCCGTGGAGGTGCTGGGCACCTACAACCCGCGCGAGGAATCCGCCGGGCGCAAGATCGCGCTCAAGAACGAGCGCTACGAGCATTGGATCAAGGTCGGCGCCAGGCCGTCCGAGACCGTCGAGGCTCTGGTCAAGGCGGCGCGCAAGGCCGCCGCGCCGAAGTGAGCCGATGAAGGAGCTCGCGCTCTACGTCGTCTCCCGCCTGGCCGACAGGCCCGACGCGGTGCGCGTCGAGGAGAGCCGGGACGGCGACGCCTCCGTCCTCAAGCTCATCGTCGACGAGGCGGACAAGGGCAAGATCATCGGCCGCCAGGGCAAGGTGATCAAGGCGATCCGCGCCCTGGTGGGCGTGGCGGCGCAGAAGGCCGGCCGGCACGCGGTCGTGGAGATCGACTAGATGCGACCAGGCTCTCCCCGGCCGCATCTGTGCCGAGCCCGAAGGGTCGAGGCCTAGGTGTTATGAACCTTTCCTCAGCACACCTGTGCCGAGCCCAACGGGTCGAGGCCTAGGTGTTATGAACCTTTCCTCAGCACACCTGTGCCGAGCCCAACGGGTCGAGGCCTAGATGCGCATCGACTTCGTCACGCTGTTCCCGGAGCTGTTCCCCCCGGTGATGGACGCCGGCATCCTGGGCCGCGCCCGGGACAAGGGGCTGCTGTCCTGGGGCTGCGTCAACCCGCGCGATTTTTCCGCGGACAAGCGCCGCCGCGTCGACGACCGCCCCTTCGGCGGTGGGGCCGGCATGGTGCTCATGGCCGAGCCCCTGGCTCGCGCCGTGCGCCGCGTGAGGACCAAGGACGCGGCGGTGATCTTCCTATCGCCGCAGGGCGTGACCTTCGACGACGCCGCCGCGGTCCGGCTCTCCCAGCGGGAGCGCCTGGTGCTCGTCTGCGGGCGCTACGAGGGGGTCGACGAGCGCGCGCTGCGCTTGTTCGACGAGGAGCTCTCCATCGGCGACTACGTCCTCACCGGCGGGGAGCTGCCCGCCCTGGTCGTGGCCGACGCCGTGGTCCGCAAGATTCCGGGCGTGCTCAAGAAGGACGAGGCCGCGGCCGACGAGTCGTTCGCGTCCGGCCTGCTCGATTTTCCGCAGTACACGCGGCCGCGCGTTTGGCGCGGCCGCAAGGCCCCCGAGGTGCTGTTTTCCGGGGACCATGCCAAGATCCGGGCCTGGCGGCGCCAAGCCGCCCTGGCCTCGACGCGGCGCAAGCGTCCCGATCTTATAGCGGCGGGGCGAACCAGGACGTCAGGAGAAAGCGCATGATGGTTGCAATGGAGGACAAGCAGGTCGTGCCGATGTTCCGTCCCGGCGACACCGTCCGGGTGCACATGAAGGTCCGGGAAGGCGACAGCGAGCGCGTCCAGGTCTTCGAGGGCGTGGTGATTTCGCGGCGCGGCCGCGGACCGGGAGAGACCTTCACGGTCCGCAAGGTCTCCTTCGGCGTGGGCGTGGAGCGGACGTTTCCTTTGGCTTCGCCGCACATCGACAAGGTGGAGCTCGTGCGCGCCGGCCGCGCGCGGCGCGCCCGCCTCTATTACCTGCGGGGCCTGACGGGCCGTTCCGCGCGGCTCGACGAGCGCGCGGAGTCCGAGGCCGCCAAGCCGCCCGAGCCCAAGCTGGAACTCAAGCCCGAGGCCAAGCCCGCGCCGAAGGCGGAGTCCAAGCTCAAGCCCGCGTCCCGGCCCCAGCCTCAGCCCAGGCCCGTCGCCCAGTAGCGCGATTGGACGGCCGTCGCTTCGACGCAGCGGCCAGGATCCGCGCGGGCGCCGCGCGGCTGGTCGGCGTGGACGAGGCCGGGCGGGGTCCGCTGGCGGGCCCGGTCGTGGTGGCGGCCGTCGTTCTGCCGGAGCGGCCGTCCGCGGGGCTGGCGGCCGCGCGCGACTCCAAGACCCTGACCCCGCGGGCGCGGGAGCGCTTTTACGGCCTCGTGCGCCGCGAGGCCGTCGCCGTATCCCTTGCCTGGGCGCATCCCGCCGCGGTGGATCGCGACAACATCCTGCGCGCCACGCTCGCGGCGATGGGGCGCGCCGCGCGCCGCGCGGCCGCCAAGGCGGGCGGTCCCGCGCATGCGATCGTGGACGGCCCCCGCCGGGTCCCGGGCCTGGAACTCTCCCAGGAGGCCGTCGTGGACGGCGACGCCAAGTCCCTGTGCGCGGCGGCCGCCGGCATCGTCGCCAAGGTCGTGCGCGACCGCTGGATGGCGCGCCTGGAGCGGCGCTATCCCGGCTACGGCTTCGCCCGCCACAAGGGCTACGGCACCTCCGCGCACGCCGCCGCGCTCAAGCGCCTGGGCCCCTGCGCCGCGCACCGCCGCTCCTTCGCTCCGGTCGCCGAGGCGCTCCGATGACGCTCCCCGCGGGACGCGCCGCGGCCGGGCGCGACGCCGAGGAGCGCGCCGCCGCGTACCTGGCCTCCCGCGGGATGGCGGTCCTTGAGCGCAACTTCCGGACCAAGGCGGGCGAGATCGATCTGGTCGCGCGCGACGGCGAGGAGGTGGTCTTCGTGGAGGTCCGCTCCCGCGCCGGCGCGGGCTTCGGCGGCGCGGCGGCCTCGGTGGACCGGGCCAAGCGCGCGCGGATCGCGCGCGCGGCCCGGCGGTGGCTGGCCGCGCGCCGCTGGGAGGGTCCCTGCCGCTTCGACGTCGTGGCGCTGGAGGCGGGACGGCTGGAGCACATCCCCGCGGCCTTCGAGGCGGGCTCGTGAGCGCGCTGGTCCCCCGCGCCCTGCCGGGCCTCGACGAGGACCGTCCCCTGCCCTTCTGGTCCCACGTGGGCGAGCTGCGCGTGCGCCTCGTCGCCGCGGCCTTGGCCCTCTTGGCGGGGACCGCGGCGTGCTACGTTCTGCGCCTGCGCCTCTGGGCCCTGGCCAAGCGCCCCCTGCTGGCCGCGCTGGCCTCGCGCCGGGCGGACGCCGCCGAGCTGGCCCCGTTCGCCTACACCGGCTTGGCCGAACCCTTCTTTTCCTTCATGCGCCTGTCCTTCTGGGCCGCGGTCTTGCTTGTCTCGCCCTATCTGTTCTACCAGGTCTGGGCCTTCGTGCGTCCCGCCCTGCGGCCGCGCGACCGCGTCCTGGCGACGCGCTTTGTCGCCGCGACCAGCGTCTGTTTCGCCGCGGGCGCGGCCTTCGCTTACGTCCTGGCCTTCCCCCTCTTGTGCGACCTGCTCCTGGACGAGGCGTTCGCCGCGGGCCTGCGTCCCAGCCTGCGCCCGGCCGAGTATCTCGATCTTCTCCTTTATACGGTGGCGGGCGTGGGAGCCTGCTTCGAGGCGCCCGTCTTGTTCTACTTCCTGGCCCGCTTCGAGCTGATCGGCTCTCGCGCCATGCTCCGCCGCTGGCGCGAGGCGGCCGTCGCCATTCTGCTTGCCGCCGCCTTCCTCACTCCCGGAGACGTGATCGCCACGAGCGCTCTTTTCGGCGTCGTGCTCCTAGGGCTCTACGCGCTCTCGATCGGGGTGGTTCGGCTGGTCGAGCTGAAAAATCGGACCTGAGGACGGCGGCATGACGACGGCGAGGATTTCGCCGCTCTCGGCGGGCAGGACGGAGACCTCCACTTGGGAGGGTTTGAGGCGCAGGGCGGACGTGAGAAAGCCGGACAGGGCCTCGGCGCGGGCCTTGGCCGCGGCGGATCGCGGCTTGAAGGCGTAAAAGGCCAGGCGGCAGACGCCGCCGGGGCGGGCCTCGGGCGGGCGCAGTCGCTCGACGAGGGCGTCGAGCAGGAGCTTGGCCGAGTCCGCGAACTCCGCTTGCCCCTCCTTAAACAGGGCCGAGGCCGCGGCCTCCAGGCGCGTCGCGCCCGAGAACTCGGGGCGCGAGAGCGAGTCGAGTCGGACGGGCTCGCTGTCGATGAGGAAGGAGCGCGAGCCTCTGCGCCCGGTGAAGCGATAGCGGTAGCCGCGCCCCGCGACGGCGGCCGTCCGTCCGTCCGAGCCTTCCCCCGCCCACTCCAAAGGCTCCTGCAGCAGCCCGATGCCCTCCGACCGGAACACCAATTCCAGGCCGTCGAACACTTCGAAAATCCAGGCGTCGTAGAGGGCCTCGATGTTGGCGGGCGAGAGCGCCAGGTAGGGCGGCTCGGGAAAGGGACGCGGGGCGCGCGCCGGCTCGGGAGTCACCCCCACCCGCGCGGGCGCGGGCCCGCCGCGTCCGCGGCCGAGAAGCAGGGAGTCCAGGACCTCGTCCACCACGGCCGGGGCAGGCTCGGGCGGCGGGACCGCCAGCCCCGGGCCTGGGGAGCGGGCCTGGATCGAGGCGTCCTGGGGCGCGGCGGCCTCGCGGCTCGCGCCGGCCGCGGCGGCGAGCGCGGCGGCCGCTAAAAGGAGCGAGGCGTTCATTTCACGGGGGCCGTCGCCAAAGCGATGCGCTCCGCGCCCGCGGCCTTGGCCGCGGCCAGCAGGCGCGAGACGAGTCGGTAGGGAGCGTCCGCGTCCGCGCGCAGGAGCACCTCCGCGCCGGGCCGGCGCGCGAGCTCCCTCTGGAGGTCCGCGGCCAGCGCCGGCCAGGACGAAGGCGCGGCCAGCACCGAGAGGCGCCCGTCGGCCGTGCAGGTGACGGCGAGCGCGTCGCCGGGGTCCGCGGCCCGGCGCGCGGCGGGCAGGGCCACGGGCAGGCCGGGATCGGACAGCAGGGGCGCGGTCACGAACAGGATCACGAGGAGCACGAGGGAGATATCGATGACGGGCACGACGCTGACCTCGGTCACCGGCTCGGGCCGCGGCGTCTGCGCGCCCAGGCGCGCCAGGGCGTAGCGCGCCATCAGCGGGCCTGCGGCTCGTCGCGCGCCTGGACCAGGGCGACGGCGGCGCCGCAGTCCTGGAGCGCCTCGACGCCGGAGACGAGGCGCCCGTTGGGGACGTCCGGCTCCGGAGCGAGAAAGACTCGCTTGTCGCCGCGCCGCGCCAGCCGCGGCGCCAGCCAGGCCCTCAGGGCGGCGTCGTCGCCGATGGGTCCGTCTTCGGCGGCCCAGCCGGCCCGCGACAGGAGGAGGATCAGCGCGGGCTCCCCGGCCCCGGGCGCGGACGTGGTCTCGCCGGCGGCGGGGGCCCGTGCCCCGGACGACTGCACGCGCAGCATGGACTGAGAGGTCATGGGCGCCAGCACCAGCAGGAGGATGAGCAGGACCAGGGACACGTCGGCCAGCGGCACGACGTTGACGTCGGCGATGGGGGCGGGGTCCTCCTCCCGGCCCCAGGGGTTAGGCGTCGTCGTCAAAGGCCGCGCTTGGAGCCTAGGAGTTCGGCCAGCTCCAGGACCCAGAGGTCCGCGGTGCCCAGCCGCTGCCGGGAGGCCAGCGTGAAGCAGTTGTAGAGGAAGGCGGCGGCCACGGCCACGCCGATGACGAAGGCCTTCGAGACCAGGGCTTCGGAGATCCCCGCGGCCACGACGGCGGGGCCGCCGGAGCCGGCCGCGGCGAGATCGTGAAAGGCGCGCATGATGCCGAGCACGGTGCCCAGCAGGCCGACCAGGGGCGCGATGAAGCTGGCCGTGCCGAAGAGGCCGACGCGCCGGTTGAGCGCCAGGCTCAGGCGCTGGCGGTGCACCTGGAAGGCCTCGACCAGGCGCTCGGCGTCCGCGGTCTCCAGGGCCAGGAGCGCGGCCAGCGCCGCGCCCACCGGGCTCGCGTCGCGCCGCGCCAGCGCCAGCGCCCCGAGCCGGTCCCCCGACGCCAGCCGCTGGCGCATCCGCTCCCAGAGGTCCGAGGGCAGGCGCAGGCGGGCGTAGGCGAAGGCCCTCTCCAGCGCCTGGGCCAGGACCGCCAGCGAGAGAAGAAGCAGGAGCGGCATCGCCGCGCCCGCGCGCAGGGCCTGGCCGAGGGTCATCGCGGGGCCGTCAACTGAGGCTCTCGGCGTGCTGGCTCAAGTCCAAGCCGGCCTCCTCCTGCTCCGCTCGGACGCGCAGCGTGATGGCCATGTCCGTGATCTTGTAGAGGAGCCAGGAGCCGCCGAAGGAGAACACGCCCACGATCGCGATCGCGGCCATGTGGCGCAGGAACACGGTCGCGTCGCCGTGGATCAGACCCACCTTGTCGGCGAGCGCGCCGGTGGCGATCATGCCCAGGATGCCGCCGACTCCGTGGCAGGGGAAGACGTCCAGCGTGTCGTCCAGCGTGGACTTCGACTTCCAATGAGCGGCCAGGTTCGAGACGATGCTGGAGACGGCCCCGATGGCGATCGACGCCCCGACGGGCACGTAGCCGGCGGCGGGCGTGATGGCCACCAGGCCCACCACCGCGCCGACCGAGGCGCCCAGCGCCGAGGGGCGGCGCCCGCGCACCGCGTCGAAGAAGACCCAGGCCAGCATGGCCGCCGCGGAGGCGGTGTTGGTGTTGATGAAGGCCAGGACCGCGACGTCGTTGGCGGCCAGGGCCGAGCCCGCGTTGAAGCCGAACCAGCCGAACCAGAGCATCCCCGTGCCCAGGAGCACGAAGGGGATGTTGGCCGGGGCGTGCGACTCGTGGGCGAGGTGGACCTTGCGGCGGCCCAGGTACATCGCCCCCGCCAGGGCGGCGAAGCCCGCGGACATGTGCACGACCGTGCCGCCGGCGAAGTCCAGGACCCCCCAGCGGCGCAGGAAGCCGTCCGGATGCCAGGTCCAGTGGGCCAGCGGGCAGTAGATGAAGAGCGAGAAGAGCGTGATGAACAGCAGGTAGCTCGAGAAGCGCACGCGCTCGGCGAAGGAGCCCGTGATCAGGGCGGGCGTGATGATCGCGAACTTGAGCTGGAACATGGCGAAGAGCGCCAGGGGGATGGTAGGCGCGAGCAGCGGATGCGTCGCTCCGCCGACGCCGCGGAAGAGGAGATAGGTGCGCGGGTCGCCGATGAGGCCCCCCCAGCTTTCCCCGAAGGAGAGCGAGAAGCCGACCAGGACCCAGACCAGGCTCAGCACGCCCATCGAGATGAAGCTCTGCAGCATGGTCGAGATGACGTTCTTGCGCTGGACCATGCCGCCGTAGAAGAAGGACAGGCCGGGGGTCATCAGCAGGACCAGGCCCGTGGCCGTCAGCATCCAGGCCGTGTCGCCGGTCGAGATCGGCCCGCCCACGACGATCGGCGGCGCCGCGGACACGCAGAGTCCCAGCAGGCCGGCCAGGATGACCAGGCTCAAGGAGACGATCCACTCCGTCTTCATCGGTTTCATGGGGGGGATTCTAGATAAAAAGGGGTCAGCGCTTCAGCAGGGACTTGTCGCCGGTGAGCGCCTGCAGGCGCCGGCGCGCGGTCTCGAAGGCCGGGCTGCGCCGGCCGGCGCGGCGGAGGATCTCGACGTAGAGCGGGGCGGCCTGGCGCGGCCGGTCGTCGAGCTCGAGCAGGAGCCCCAGGCGCAGGAGGCCGGAGACTCGGGCGGGGTCATCGGCAGGCGCGGCGTCCCGCAGCTGGGCGTAGGCGGACCTGGCCTGCGCGGTCCGGCCCTGTCTCTCGCGCAGGCGTCCCGCTTGCCACCAGGCCCAGGCGGCCTTGGGATGGCGCGGCCAGCGTCGGCCGAATGCCTCCCAGGCCGCGGCAGCGGCCCCGCTCTCGCCCAGGGCCTGCGCGCGGGCGCGCGCGGCGTCCGCGTCCTCGGCGTCCAGGCGCGCCGCGGCGTCCTTGGCCCGCGGGTGGCGGGGATGGGCGCGCAGGAAGTCCCGATAGGCGTTCGCGGCCTCGGCGCCGCGCCCGAGCTGGCGCAGGGCCTCGGCGCGGTGGAAGGCCGCGTCGGCCGCGCGGGGCCCCTTCGGGTCGACCGCGAGCTCGCGGCCGAAGCGGTCCGCGGCCTCGGCCCAGCCGCCGCGCCGGTAGGCCGCGGCGGCCAGCTCCCAGCGGACACGGGGCGCGAGCGGGTGCTGGGGCAGCGCCTCGGCGAGGGCCGTGAGCTCGGGGTCGGCGCGGTCGGATTCCCACAGCGCGACGAAGAGCAGTCCCCTCACCTCGCGCGTTCGGGGAACGTCCGCCGCGCCCTCCAAGGCGCGCCGGTACAACGGAACGGCCTCGGCCCAGCGCTTGGCGTTGTAGTACGCCCGGGCCGTCAGGAGAAGCGCCTCGCGACCGGCCTCCGGCGTTCCCGCGGCTTCGGCCATGCTCCGGTATTCGGCGGCGGCCTGCTCCGCGCGCCCCTGCTCGGCGGCGATCAGCCCAAGCTGAAGGTGGGCGTCGGCGCCGTAGACCGAGCCGGGGACGCGCCGGAGCAGGGAGCCAAAAACCTCGGCCGCGTCCGCGCGGCGGTCCAGGCCCTTGAGCGCGAGGCCGCGTTCGTAGAGCGCCTGGGCCAGCAGAGGGCTTTTGGGGTGTTCCGCGGCGAAGCGGGCGTAGCCCTCGGCCGCCTCCGCCAGGCGTCCATTCCGGGCGTCCAGTCCCGCCCGGGAGAGCTTGAGGACCTCGCGCAGCCGCGCCAGGCCCCAGCGCGCGGCGTCGGCCTCGGCGCGCGCGAGCGCGCCGCGCGCCCGTTCGGGCCGTCCGCGGCGGTCCTCGTCAGCGGCCGCGGCCGCCGCCGCGTAGGCGCGGACCGGCGACTCGATCCCCGCCTCCGCCAGGGCCTGATCGCGCCGAGCGGCGTCCTCGACGCGGCCTTGGTTTCGTTCGGCGGCGGCGCGCCAGACCTGCGCGCGCGCCAGCCAGGGGTCCGCGCCCGCGGTCGGGTCCGCGGCCGGCACCGCCTCCAGCACGCCGGCGTCGTCGTCGAGCGCGAGCAGGGCCGCGCCCAGCAGGTGCGTCGCGCGGCCGCTCAGGGGCGAGCCGGCGTCTTGCGCCAGGGGGCGCAGAAACTCCGCCGCGCGCCCGAACTCCCCGCGGCGCAAGTGCAGGGCGCCGGCGGCCAGGCGCAGCTCGCCGCCCTCCTCGCGCGCGGGGTAGCGCTTGAGGAAGTCGTAGACCTCGCCCAGCGCGGCGTCCTCCTGCCGCCGCGCGACGGCCTCGCGCAGCCGGCTCAAGCCCTCCTCGGGCGTGGCCGCGGGCAGGGCGGGCACGTAGGGCGCGTCCGCCGCCGGCGCCGCGGCCCGCGCCGGCGCGTTCGCGGCCGCGGCCAGCGCGGCCGCGAGCAGGGCCGCCTTCGACGCTCGCCTCATCGCGCGAAGCGGAAGGAGGCGCGTCCCCAGACGGGCGGGCCGCCCGCGGCCGCGGGCTCGAAGCGCCAGTGCGACAGCGCCGCGAGCGCGCGGCGGTCGAGCTCGGGATAGCCCGAGGTCTTCCGAATCACGGCCCCGCCCTTGATCGAACCGTCGGCGAGAACCTGGAAGCGCACCGCGACCGTGAGGTCGAGACCCCGTTCGCCCACCCAGGCCGGGCTGATCGGCGCTTCGCGCCGCAGGGCGCGGCGGCTTCCCGTAGGGCCTTCCACCGCCCAGGAGACCCCTTCTCCGCCGCCGGCCGTCCCGCGTCCGTCCGCCGCCCCGTCGGTCCCGTCGCCCGGCTCGGGGGATTCCGCCAGGACCGTCGCGGCCTCTGCTCCCGGCAGCGCGCCCGCTTCAGCGGCTCCCGCCGCCTCCGCGGGTCCGCCGGCCTGCGCCAGGGCCTGCGCCAGCAGGATTTTCCTGCGCGCCCGGGCCTCCCGCTCCGCGGCCAGCGCTGCGGCGCGTTTGGCTGTGGTCTCCCGCTGCTGGGCCGCGGCCGCGGCGACGGCCAGGGCGCGCTCCCGCCGGCGCTTGCGCGCGGCGGCCTGCGCGGCCGCTCGGGCCGCGGCCTGGGAGGCGGCCCGCGCGGCGCGGCGTTGGCGGGCGGCCTCGGCGGCGGGGCTCGGCTTGGCGGTCCATCGGCGTTGGACGGCGCGGCGCGGGGAGCCGCCGCGGCCGATCTCCTTGGAGGGCGGCGGCGCGGGCGCCAGGCGCGGCGACGGCGCGGGCGGCGCGGGAAGCCGGGCCACGAACTCGACGGGCACCGACGCCGCAATCGCGCGTCGAGGGGTCTTCCACTGGATCGTCGGGTTGAGCATCAGCAGCGCGCTGTGCGCCGCCGCCGCGATGAGATAGAACGGGATATCGCTCCGCCACTCGACGTTGGGTTCATCCACGAACGACATTGCCGCTAGAATAGCGCCGGTTAATCTTGGCCGTAAGAAGGGCGCGGTCAGTGCGCGTTCGCCGGCTGGGATTTATGCAAGCCGTCGAGGATGAACATTCGCATGAGAACCTGATAAGGCATTCCGCGCCATTCCGCTATGGCCTTCAATTCCCTGATTGTCCTTTCCTCCAGAGCCACGCTCGTGGGGAGCTTGCGCGTTTTCTTGAGGCGCCGGGCAGCCGCAAGGATTTTCTTTTTTTCGAATCCAGACACGACGTCATACGCGCCTTCAGACTTCACGTAGGTATGCTTCATAGAATTCTCTCTCCTTTTTGTGGGCAGGCCGCGCGCTGATCGGTCGAACCTTGCCTTCCCTCAAGGTAAAGACCACATGCAGGCTGCGTCCCCCGGATGTCGTTCCCACGATGCCCAGCCGTTCCTCGGGAGCCTCCGGACTTATTTGCACTCCTAAAGGTGCTGCCTGGCCCAACAAGAAGACCTCTTCTGCTTCCGTCGTTGTGACCGAGTGCTTCGTCGTGCTTTTTGTCCGGTTTCCATCGTCCCAATTGAACTCAAAGCGCGAAGTTTCTTGCAGCCACAGGAACAGCCATTCGACGAACTTAAACTTCGCCATTGCTCTGTATAGTGTAATACACTATGCAAAATAGCGCAATACGCACGCCCCTTGCCGGCATGACCGCGTCGCCCTCCATTGGATCGTCGGGTTGAGGAAAAGCAGCGCCGCGTGCGCGGCCGCCGCCGCCATATAGAACGGCAGTTCCCGCGTCCAGTCGAGACGAAGCTCGTCGGCCGGCGCGCCGCCTCAGCCCAGATTTTTAAGACAGGCCTCGGCGATCGCGGGCGCGGCTAGGCCGTACTTCTCGTAGAGTTCATCGGGAGAGGCGGACTCGCCGAAGTCGCGCAGGCCGACGCGCACGACGGGGACGGCGAGGCCGCGCTCGGCGGCGGCCTCGCAGACCGCCGAACCCAGGCCGCCGTGGACGTTGTGGTCCTCGACGGTCACCAGGCGCTGGGAGTCCGCGGCGAAGCGCGCGACGGCCTCGCCGTCGAAAGGCTGGAGGGTCGAGGCGTTGGCCACGCGCACGGCGAAGCCCTTGGCCTCCAGGCTCTTGGCGGCCTCGACGGCGCAGGGCACGGGACCGCCGGAGGCGATGATGGTGGCTTGGTGCTTGGCGGGCTTCTTGGCCGGCTCGAAGACCGCGTCGATCTTGTTGAGCTCCCACCGGTAGCCGGGCCCGTGGACGTCGGGCATCTTCTGGCGGGTCAGGCGCAGGTAGACGGGGCCCTCGTGCTCGATCATCCAAGCGACGGCCTGCCGGGTCTCGGCGTCGTCGGCGGGCTGGAGCACGGTCATGTGCGGCAGGGCGCGCATGGCCGCGACGTCCTCCAGGCCCATCTGCGAGGTGCCGTCCTCGCCGATGCCGATGCCCGCGTGGGTGCCCACGATCTTGACGTTGGTCCGGTTGTAGGCGGCCGAGATCCGGATGGTCTCCAGGCGGCCGGTCACGAAGCAGGCGAAGGAGGTCAGGACCGGGATCTTGCCGGACAGCGCCAGGCCCGCGGCCGCGCCGACCATGTTCTGCTCGGCGATGCCCAGCTCGAAGTGGCGCTCGGGGAACTTCTTCAGGAAGGGCTGGGTCATCGTGGACTTGGAGAGGTCCGCGTCCAGCACGACCACGTCGGGGTTCTTCTCGGCGATCGCCAGGAGCGCCTCGCCGAAGGATTCGCGCGTGGCCTTAGGCATCGAGGATCTCCTGGACCGCCTTGTCCGCGTCGGCCTTCTTGGGCGCCGAGCCGTGCCAGGCGATGTTGTGCTCCATGAAGGAGACGCCCTTGCCCTTGACGGTCTTGGCGATGATCGCGCGCGGCCGGCCGCCGGCGGCCGAGGCCGCGGAGAGCGCCTTCTCCACCGCGGCCAGGTCGTGGCCGTCGATCGCCTGCACGTCCCAGTTGAAGGCGCGCAGTTTGTCGGCCAGGGGCTCGAGGTCCATGACCTGCTGGACCGGGCCGTCGATCTGGCCGTTGTTGTGGTCCACGATCGCGACCAGGTTGTCGAGCTTGAACTTGGGCGCGGCCATGAAGGCCTCCCAGACCTGGCCTTCCTGCAGTTCGCCGTCGCCGAGCACGACGTAGGTCTTCCAGGCGGCCTTGTCCAGCTTGGCCGCCAGGGCCATGCCCAGGCCGACGGAAAGGCCCTGGCCGAGCGAGCCCGACGAGAACTCGATGCCGGGCAGGCGCAGGCGGTCGGGATGGCCCTGGAGCGGGCTGTCCAGCTTGCGCAGGCTCGGCAGCTCCTCGGCGGGGAAGTAGCCGCGCTGCGCCATGACCGCGTAGAGCGCGGGGCAGGCGTGGCCCTTGGAGAGGATGAGGCGGTCGCGTTCCGGCCAATTCGGACGGCGCGGGTCGTGCTTGAGGAACTTCCAGTAGAGCACGGCGAGCAGGTCGATGACGGAGAGGGAGCCGCCGGGATGCCCCGAGCCGGCCGCCTCGATCATGCGGATGATGTCGACCCTCATCCGGCGGATGAGCTCGCGAAGATCCGTTGGGGCGGCGGTCGCGGTGGGCATGGGCCCATTTTACCAAAAACAAGTAGAATTCTCGGCAGATGAGCGAAGGGAATTATTCCGCGCGGGTCCGCGCCGCGGCGGCCGCCCTCCGGAGAAAGGCGCCGGGGTTCCGGCCGGAGGTCGCCGTCGTTCTCGGCTCGGGCCTGGCCGGAGCGGTCCCCTCTCTCGACGAGACGACGGCGATCTCGTACCGCGGCATTCCCGGTTTCCCCCGACCCACGGTGCCGGGCCACGAGGGCCGGCTGATCCTGGGCCGAGCGGTCGGCCGCGGCGTCGCTGTCCTTCAGGGCCGCTTCCATTACTACGAGGGCCACGCGATGGAGGACATCGCCCTGCCTCTGCGCGCGCTTCGCGCGCTCGGCCTAGAGACCTTGATCGTCACGGCGGCGGTCGGCTCGCTGCGAAAGGAGGCCAAGCCGGGACATTTTGTCGTCGTTTCGGACCACATCAACTTGATGGGCGCCAACCCCTTGCGGGGTTTCCATCAAAAAAAATATGGGACCATGTTCCCGAGCCTATTGAATGCCTACGATCCGGCCCTGCGCCGGGCCCTGCTGGCCGCGTGCCGCCGAGCGGGTGCGCCGGCGCGCGAGGGCGTCTATGCCGCGTTGAGCGGTCCCTCCTACGAGACGCCCGCCGAGATCCGCGCGCTGCGCCGCCTCGGCGCCGACGTCGTAGGCATGTCGGTGGCGCCGGAGGTGATCCCCGCGCGCCAGATGGGCGTGCGGGCCGCGGCCCTGGCGTGGGTCTCCAACATGGCCGCAGGCCTGCCCGGCTCGACGCAGGACCATGCCGAGGTCCTGGCGTTAGGCGGACGCGTCTCAAGGAATTTGCGCGGCGTTCTCTCCGATTTTCTGCGCGCGCTCTGACGCGGACCATGCGCTTCCTCGACCTCATCGCCAAGAAGCGCGACGGCGGGCGGCACGCGCCCGAGGAGCTCGCTTTCGTGGCGGAGGCGGCCGCGCGCGGCCTAGTCCCGGACTACCAGCTCTCGGCGTGGCTGATGGCCGCGCTCTGCCGCGGCCTCGACGACGCGGAGACGGCGGCGCTGGCTGCGGCCATGGCCGGGTCCGGCGAGCGCCTGGGCCTGGGCGGGCTGGACCGGCCCAAGGTCGACAAGCACTCCACGGGCGGCGTGGGCGACGGCGTCTCGCTGGCGCTGGCGCCGCTCGTCGCGGCCTGCGGCGCGGCCGTGCCCATGATGTCCGGCCGGGGCCTCGGCCACACGGGCGGCACGCTGGACAAGCTGGAGGCGATCCCGGGCCTGCGCGTGCGCTTGGCGCCCGCGGCCGTGCGCGAGCAGATGCGGCGTCTGGGCGTCTGCTTCTTCGGCCAGACCGAGACGCTGGCGCCCGCCGACCGCGCGCTCTACGCCCTGCGCGACGCGACCGCGACGGTCCCGGCGCGCGGCTTGGTCGTGTCGAGCATTCTCTCCAAGAAGGCGGCCGAGGAGCTCGACGCCCTGGTCCTGGACGTCAAGGTCGGCTCCGGCGCGATTTTTTCCGACGCGGCCTCCGCGCGGGCGCTGGCGCGGGCCCTGGTCAAGACCGCGCGCGGCCTGGGGATGCGCGCCGTCGCGGTGCTGACCGCGATGGACCAGCCGCTGGGCCGCTGCGTGGGCGACGCCTTGGAGGTGCGCCAGGCCGTCGAGGTCCTGCGCGGGGGCGAGGCCCCCGCCGACTATTTGGAGTGCCTCCTCGCCCTCGCCGGCTGGATGCTGGCGCTGGCGGGCAAGGCCGCGTCTCCGGCGCGGGGCCGGGAGCTGGCGTCGGCGCGCCTGCGCGACGGCTCCGCGCTGCGCGCCTTCCGGGAGGTCGTCAAGGCTCAGGGCGGCGACCCGGCCGTCGTGGACGACCCCGGGCGCCTGCCCGCGTCCAGGCTGTCCCGCGTCGTGCCCGCCCCGCGCGACGGCTGGGTGGCGCGCCTCGACGCGCGCCGCGTCGGCGAGGCCGCCGTGCTCCTGGGCGCGGGCCGCGCCGACCGCGAGCAGGCCGTCGACCACGGCGCGGGCATCGCCCTGCGCGCCAAGGTCGGCGAACGCGCGCGCCGGGGTGGGTCTCTGGCCGTGCTGTACGCGTCCGACGCGGCGCGCCTCGATGCGGGCGAGGCGGCCTTTCGCGAGGCGCTGTCGATCGGGCCCAAGCCCCCTCGCCGCGGCCGCGTCATTTTAGGCGTGGTGAAATAGGAGACTTCATGAAAGGCGGTCTTCGCGTCAGCGCTCATCCCCTCGTGCAGGACAAGCTCGCGCGCCTGCGCGACAAGTCCACGTCCTCGGAGAGCTTCCGCCGTCTGACGGCGGAGGTCGCGGCGCTCATCGGCGGGGAGATTCTGCGGGGCGCGCGCACGCGCGCCGCAAAGGTCCGCACGCCGCTTCAATCCGCGCCTGCGCGCGTGCTCGACCAGCCGCTCGTCTTCGTCGCGGTCCTGCGGGCCGGCCTGGGCATGCTGCCCGGCCTGCTGGCGCTGGCGCCCGAGGCCGCGGTCGGCCACGTCGGCCTCTATCGCGACGAGGAGACCCTCCGGCCCGTGCGCTATTGCCTGCGCCTGCCCCCGCGCCTGTCGCGGAGCTTCGTCGTGCTCTGCGATCCCATGCTGGCGACCGGCGGCTCGGCCTGCGAGGCCCTGCGCGTGCTCAAGGAGGCGGGAGCCCGCAGCGTCTCCCTGCTGACGTTGCTCTCGGCCCGGCCGGGCGTGGCGCGCGTGCGCCGCGAGCATCCCGACGTCCCCATTTACACCGCCGCCGTCGATCCCGCGCTCGACCGCCGCGGGTTCATCGTCCCGGGGCTGGGCGACGCCGGGGACCGCCTCTTCGGGACCTAGATGCTATGAACCTTTCCTCGACGCATCTGTGCCGCGTCCGCAGGATCGCGGCCTAGCGGCCGCCGTTAGGCGGCGTTTCCGGAGACCGCGCGCAGGCGCTCGGCGGCGACGATGAGCAGGTCCTTGCCGCGCTTGCGCAGTATCCCGTCGCCCTCGAACTCCTTGAGCAGGCGCACGGTCGTCTCGATGGTGAGCCCCGCCAGCTCGGCGAGGTCGCGGCGCCGGATTCCGGCCACGATGGGCCAGGGGCGGCCGCCCTGCATCATGCGCAGGAGGATGTCGGCCAGGCGGCCGCGCGCGGACTTGAAGGCGATGTCGCGGGCCTTGTTCTCCCCCCGGCGCACGTCGCGCGCCAGCTCCCGGATGAGGGCCATGGAGGCCTGCGGGAACTTGGCGAGGAAGTCGCGGAAGGTGCGCGCGTCCACCATCGACACGACGCTGGGCTCGAGGGTCTCGCAGGTGGCCATATAGGGCCCCTCGGCGGCCAACAAGCTCACGTGGCCGAGCAGGTCGCCGGGGCTCTCGATGCGGGTGGTCAGCTGCTGGCCCGTGCGGCTCGACTTGTACACCTTGACCTTGCCCGTGCAGACGACGTAGACGCCCTGGGGCAGGGCGCCTTCCTGGAGCACGACCTCGCCGCGGCGAAAGGAGTTGGCCAGGCGCATCTCGCGCCAGGCCTTGCGGGCCTCCTTGGTGCCCAGGAGGTCGTAGAAGCAGTTCCTACGATAGGGGCACCAGTCGCAGTTGGGGGCCTCGCGGCGCGAGTAGGCCATGAGACGCCATTATATACTAAGGACCTGCGTCGCTTCAGCGCCGCGCGACGCGCCGGGCGTCGGCGACCGCGGCGCGGTAGCCGGGGAGGTCCCGGACGGCTTCCAGCTCGACGTCCGTCTTGGACAAGAGCACGTAGCGGCGCAGTTCCGCGGCGTCGGCGGCGGTCCGGAAGCTCTCCCGCAGGGCCTGGAGCGACTCCTCGGTCCGGCCGTCCAGGGCGCAGGCCAGCGCGAACTGGTAGCGGGCGCCGGCGTCGGCGGGGTTGCGGCGGAGGGACTCCTGGAGGGCGCGGGCGGCGGCCTCGGCCAGGCCGAGCCGGTTGTCGGCCGCGCCGATCTTCGCGTACACGGCCGCCTCCTGCCGGGCGGAGAGCGTGGGGCGCGCCTGGTTGAGCGAGAGGGCCTGGTTGTAGTGGACGAGAGCGTCGTGCCAGCGGCGGAACTTGGACTCCAGGTCGCCCCGCGCGATGGCCTGGAGGACCGCGGGTTCCTGGGCCGGCGGCGCCGGCTTGGGCGCGTCGCGCACCGCGTCGCGCAGGGTCTCCGCCTGGGCGCCGGCGGCGAAGGTCTCGTCTCGGGGCGCGTCCAGGCCCAGGGCGCGCCGCGCCGAGGCGTCGGCGCGCAGGGGCGCGAAGACGGGGTCGTTGCGGGCGGCTTCGCGCAGGGCCTTCTCCTGCCCCGTGCGGCGGGCCTTGTCCAGGGCCAGGGCGATGTTGGCGGCCGTCTTGTCTGGATCCTCCATCTTCAGCCGCAGGCGGGCGGCGTGCAGCGGGATGAGGGCCTTGTCCGGAGCCAGGCGCAGGGCCGTCCGGTAGGCGGCCAGCGCCCGGTCATAGGACTGGAGAGCTTCCTCGCAGAGGGCCAGGCTGAAGTAGAGCCGGTAGGGATCGGGGATGCCGCGCAGGCCGGGGTCCTTCTTGAGGGCCGTGCGGTAGGCGTCCGCGGCGGCCTGGGCATCGTTCTGGTCGGCGGTCTCGACCACGCCGCCCGCGAAGCCGCGCTCGTAGCGCGTCCAGCCCAGGCGGAAGTAGGATGCCGCGTCGCGCCCGCGCCGCGCGGTCTTGGCCGCATGGGCCGGCGCGGCCGCGAGAAAGGCGGCGGCCAGGGCCGCCGCCAGGACGCCGCGCGCCGCACGCCGGGACCGTCGCATCATCAGTCCAGTATAGAGACGCCGCACGCGGGCCGCAAGAGACTTAAGGCCTAGACGCTTCTAGGACTTTAGGCCCAGAGCTGTCCCAAGAAAGTCTTAGAAGGCGAGCAATAATTGGGGGTCGCCGTCTCTGATCTTTCTGAGCCGACGCGTCGTGAGGTTCAGGATGTCGATGAGGCTCAGCTTTTGAAACAACGTCGCCTTGATCAGCCGGTG
>JACQPJ010000056.1 GCA_016207605.1 Elusimicrobiota bacterium | reverse complement strand
GGCCGGCCGCAAGGGCGCGGTCACCATCGCCACCAACAAGGCCGGCCGCTGCACCGACATCCTGCTCGGCTGCAGCCCGCAGGACGCTGCGGAGTACGAGCAGGTCAAGACGCTGGGCGGCCTGCACGTCCTGGGCACCGAGCGCCACGAGTCGCGCCGCATCGACAACCAGCTGCGCGGCCGCTGCGCGCGCCAGGGCGACCCCGGCTCCACGCGCTTCTACCTGGCCCTCGACGACGAGCTGATGCGCCTCTTCGGCTCCGACCGCATCGCGCCGCTCATGGAGAAGCTGGGCATGAAGGAGGGCGAAGTCATCGAGTCCGGCCTCGTCAGCTACCAGATCGAGAACGCCCAGCGCCGCGTCGAGACCCACCACTTCGACGTGCGCAAGCAGCTCACCGACTACGACAACGTGATGAACAAGCAGCGCGAGGTCGTCTACAAGCTGCGCGACGGCGTCCTCTTCGGCGACTCGGTCTCGGAGCAGATCCGGGCCATGATCGCCGAGGACGTGGCCGCCGAGATCGCCGCCGCCGCGGGGGGGCGCGAGGACCCCCAGGACTGGAACGTCGCGGAGCTGGCCGCCTACCTGGAGCGCACCTTCGACATGGTTTGGGCGCCGGACGCGGCCGAGCGCGCGGGCCTCGACGAGGCCGGCCTCGTCGAGCGGCTCGCGGCGCGGGCCCTCGAGCTGTACGCCAAGCGCCCCGCGGAGTTCTCCGGCTGGGACTTTCGCGAGGTCGAGAAGATGGTCCTCCTCCAGATGATCGACAAGGCCTGGAAGGGGCATCTCTACGATCTCGACCACCTCAAGAAGGCCATCTTCCTGCGCGCCTACGGCCAGAAGGATCCCAAGGTCGAGTACCAGAAGGAGTCCTTCGCGCTCTTCGAGGCCATGCTCTCGCGCGTGCGCGAGCAGACCGTCGAGTACGTCTTTCGGGTCCAGGCGCCCAAGGCGCCTCCGCCCCCGACGATCCCCGATATGGAATCAGGGCCCGAGTCGCCGGAGCGGCCCGCGGCGGCTCCCGCAGCCAGGCCTGCCGCGCGCGGCGTGCTCGCGCCGGTGGGCAATCCCCGCGGCGTCCTGCCCGACATCCAGAAGATCGGGCGCAACGACCCCTGCTTTTGCGGCTCCGGGCGCAAGTACAAGAAATGCCACGGGGCGGGCTCGGCCGTCTGACCTTCGCCGCGCTCGGGGCCGGGCTCCTGGCCCTGGCCCTTCCTCCCCTCGGGTTCTGGCCGCTGGGCTGGGTCGGCCTAGCGCCTCTGTTTTGGGCCTGCGGGCGCTCGCGCCCGGGCGCGGCGGCCGCAGCCGGCGGGGCCGCCGGGTTCGTCTTCCACGCCGTCGCCCTCCACTGGGTCTATCAGACCTGCCGCTTCGCGGCCGTGCCCGTTTCCGGCGCCCTGCTCGCCTGGGGCGCGCTGGCGGCCGTCCTCGCCCTGTCCTGGGCCTTGGCGGCGGGAGTCCTTTCCTGGTTTTTTTCGGCTTCGCCGCGCGTCTTGCGGCCGTTCCTGGCCGCGCTCGTCTGGACCGGCGTCGCGGCCGCGGCCGGGTTCTGGACGCCGCGCCTGGCCGTGGACCTGCCCGCCTACACGCAATGGCCCAGCCTGGCCCTCCTTCAGTGCGGGTCCTGGGGCGGGCCGCACCTGCTGGGCTTCGCGGTCGTCCTGGTCAACGCGGCGCTGGCCGAGGCTTGGCTTGACGCGTCAAGCGGCGCGGCGAGGCCGTCCGCCGCGCCGCTCGCCTGCGCTTTGGCGGCCGTTGGGGCGCTTTGGGCCCACGGGGCCTGGGTTCTGCTCGCTCGCCCGGCTGACCCAGGTCCGTCCCTCCGCGTGGAGATCCTCCAGCCCAACGTGGACCAGTACCGCAAGTGGGACCCGGCGTTCGTCCGGGAGATCCTGGACGGCTACGACGAGCTCCTCGCGCGCCCGCGCCCCGGCCCGCCGGCGCTCGTGGTCTGGCCGGAGACCGCCCTGCCGCGCTGGACCCCGCGGCGGGAGGCCGCGCCGGAGGCGGCGCGCTGGGCCCGGGCCCTGGGCGCGGCCCAGCTTGTGGGCGTGCTTGCGGCGCCGGAGCCGGGGGCCGGCGCCGCCAACGGCGTCCAGCGCGTCGCCCCCGACGGCCGCGCCGCGGGCTTCTACGCCAAGCGCGAGCTGGTGCCTTTCGGCGAGTACGTTCCTTGGCGCGGCCTCGCGCCTCGCTTCGTGGTCGAGCGCTGGCTGCGCGTCCTCGACCAGATGGGAGACATGACGCCGGGCTCTCCCGTCCAGCCCCTCCTCGAGACCCCGCTGGGCCCCGCCGCGGTCACGATCTGCTACGAGGCGATGTTCCCGCGCTGGGCCCGCCGCGACGCGGCGCGCGGCGCGCGCCTGCTCGTCAACGTCACCAACGACGGCTGGTACAAGGACACCTGGGGCCCGCAGCAGCACTTCCGCGCCAATATCTTTCGCGCGGTCGAAAACCGCATCCCCGTCCTGCGCTCGGGCAACACCGGCGTCTCGGCCGCCATCGACCCCTGGGGCGTCGTGACGGCCATGCTCCCGCTGGGCGCCCGCGGCCGCCTGGACACGGAGATCCCGCTCGAAGATCCTTTTCCCGAGCGTTCCTTCTATGCGAGGCACGGAGATTGGTTCGGGATGACGTGTCTCGCGCTCCTGGCTCTCGCCGCTCTTATCCGTATCCGGGCGCAGGCGTGAAGCCTCGTCTTATTTTTTCCCCGGACTACGCCTTCGACGACGGCGGCCATGTTTTCACGACGCGCAAATTTCAACTCGCCGCCGAGGCGTTCTCGCCCGACGCCGAGCTGATCGCCCCGCCCGAGCCCAGCCGCGAGGACCTTCTTCGCGCCCATGACGCGGACTGGCTCGACCGCTTCTCGCAGGGCCGTCTTTCTCTTAAGGAATTGACCCTTTTGGAGTTGCCCTGGTCGTCCGCGCTGGCCCGCGCGCACCTGCTGGCGGCGGGGGGAACCTGCTTGGCCGCGCGCCATGCCCTGGAGACCGGCGTCGGCCTCCACTGCGGCGGCGGCTCCCATCACGCCTTTCGCGGCCGCGGCGAGGGCTACTGCGCGATCAATGACCTGGCCGTCGCCGCTCTCAAGGTCCTTGCCGAGGGCTTGGCCCGCCGCGTGGCGGTCGTTGACCTCGACGTCCACCAAGGCAACGGCACCGCTTCCATCCTGTCCGGCGAGCCCCGCGCCTTCACTTTCTCCCTTCACCAAGGCGATCTCTACCCATCCTGGAAGGAAAGAAGCTCCCTCGACATGGAACTTTTCTCCGGCGCCCGCGACGCGGAGTATCTGGACGTCCTCGCCCGCGGCCTGGACGCCGTCCTCGCCTTCAAGCCCGATCTCATTTTGTATCAATCAGGCGTGGACGTCTGGGAGAAAGACAAGCTCGGCGGCCTAAAACTCACGGAGCAAGGCATTCTTGTCCGCGATAAAAATGTCTTCGACGCCTTTCGTTCCCAGGGCGTCCCCGTCGCCGTCACGTTGGGCGGCGGCTACGGCCCGACGCCCGAGGACACCGCCCGTCTTCACGCCGCCACCCTGCGCCTCTTCGCCGGGATCAACACGCTCCTAGGGCCGCCATAGAATCGCCGACGAGCCGGCCCACGGGAAGTCGTTGGCGCTGACGCCCATCAAGGCTTCGCGTCCTATGCGCGCGAGAGTCGTGACGGGGCGCGGCAGAACCTCTTCCTTCAGCCAGACGTACAGGATGCGCACCTCGGCCTTGGTCGGGCCGAGGGGCGTTGGGATGAAAGGCACGAAGTCGACGAACTCCTGTAAGACGTACTGCCAGCGTTCATCCCGCGGGATGCGCGCCACGCCCTCCGGCGTCGCCGGCACTTGGACGCCATGGCCGGCGAACGAGAACATCGGTTTAATCACGTAGCGGGCCAATTTTTTCCTGATCATCCGCTCCAGGTCTTCGACCTGATCGAGGTAGCGGGTCCGCGGCACGCGGGGATGATCCAGGTGGGGCAAGGCGAGCTTGCTCGCTCGGAAATACCAGCGCGGATGCTCGACCCACGTCACGTCCAGCGCGTCCGTGAACTTGAAGGGCAGGTCCATCCCCTTGACCTCGTCGGGGATGATGCGGTTGAAGATGCGCTCGATGCGGACGCGCCGTCGTTGATCGTCGCGGTAATAGAGCTTGTTTCCGTCCTTCTCGACGTTGGCGACCGATACGATGGGAATCCCGAGCCATTGGGCCGTCACCGCCAGGTCTGGATAGGTTTTCTGCGCGAGGGGGTCGAACTCCATGAGCACGACGTTGGCCGGATCGCTGTCGCCCACGATGACCTGCCGCAGAAGGGCGATGTATCCGTCCATATCCAAACCGCCCAGAAGATACTGCAGTCCGCTGTCGAGCCCGAAGACGTCCATATAGGCCTGCGCGACGACGGCTTGGAAGCCGAACAGCGAGGCGAAACCCTGCAGCTCGACCAGCGGCCAGTTCCCGTCCAGCGTTCGGTTGTAGTCCGCAATGAAAAACGTCGGGTGGTCGGGCGCGCCGGGAGTCCTGAATTCCTCGGGGATCGCCGCGTCCGCGATCTGGAGATAATTCGGTTGCGTCACCTGAAGCGCCAGGTTCTGGCCGTCGCGCGCCATTTGATCCACTTCCGCCTTGGGCAGGAACACGGGCGTGTCGCCCACGCGGAACGGGACGTAGGGCACGCCGAGCCTCGAGGCGAGGAGGTGGAGGAAGCGCCGGTAGAGCGCAGGCGTGTAGCGCGCGTTGAAGTCCGCGCGCAGCGCCGCGATTTCGTCCGGGACGGCCCCGAGGACCGCGGGCGCGGACTCCGCTTCGCCGGCGGCGAGTCGCGCGCCGTCCCAGGGCGCCCCCAGCCGGGCGAGGCCGAGCTCGAGGGCTTCCATGTCCGGCCCGAGCCGGCCGCGCACGGCCCATATTTGCGCTTTGGCGCTCTTGTCCGCGGCCAGCGCCGCGGCCTTTGCCTTGAGAACCTGAAGCCGGCTCTCGCCCAACAGCCGCGCGAGGGCGGCTTGGCGCCCGTCGATGAAGCCGGGCTCGGCGACCGCTATCGCCAAGACCCGCGCCGCCATTGCCTGGGGCGCTTGCGGGGCCCCGAAAGAGGATTCCAATCCGGCGAGAGCCTGCGCGGCGCCGTCCTCCGCGGAGAAGAGCGGCGCGCCCACGTCTTCGATGGCCGCCTGCAAGGCGGCCACGTCGATTGCAGGGGCGCCTTCGGGTCCGAAAACCGCGCCGGAGCGCGCCTCCATGGCCCAGCCGGGAAGTCCCGGCATTCCCAAGAGACCGAGGCACGCCAGCGCGGCAAGAGCCTGTCGTTTCATCGCAAAGGACCTCTTTTCAAGTTAAGCAGTTTCTCCGGCTTTCGGGGTTGCGACTAATCCGGATCGAACATGGCGAGGGTCACGCCGACCCAGCCTTTTTTATTGAAGTCGACTCCCGCCTTGGCCCCTTGCGTCATGCGCAGAAGCGTGATGACGGGGAGGGGCAGCTTTGCGTCCAGCCAGATGGACATGATGCGCACTTCCGCCATGGTCTCGCCGTACGGCGTGGCGATGAACGGCGCGAACTTGACGCGCTGCTGGAGAGCCCACGACGGGCGCTCTGCCTTCCGCACTTTTGTCAGCCGCCACGGCCTCGGTCCAACGGTGACCTCCGCGCCTCCGTAGGAGAACAGAGGTTTGAGGACATAGGCCATCAAGTCCTCCCGCGTCATCCGCCCCAGGCCTGCGATCTGGTCGAGGGTCTGAGTTAGGGGGACGCTGACATGCTTCAGATGGGCCAAGGCGAATTTGCTCCAGAGATAGAACCAATGCGGATGCCCCGCCCATGTCACGTCCCACGCCTTGGTCAGGTCGAAGGACGGGCGCACGTTGTCGCGCGCCAACTGGTCGAAGATCACGCGGTTGAAGATGCGCTCGATGGGAACGAGCGTCCGGCCGCGCCTGTAGTACAGCTTATCGCCCCGCGGCACGACGTCGGTAACCGAGAGGATCTTGATGCCGAGCAGTTTTTCCGTCGCCAGGAAGTCTGCCAGCGTCTTTTGACCGAAGGGATTGATCTCCAGCAGGACGACGTTGTCCGGGGCATGGTCCCCCACAATGGCCCGCCGCATCAAATCCTCGTATCTCGGCAAGTCCAGGCCGCTCAAGAAGTATTGCAGGCCATCGAGGCCGTAGACTTCCTGATAGGCCTGCCCGAGCACGTTCATGAACTCCATGATCGATGGGAAGCCCTGGAGCTCGATCACCTTTGGCTGCAGATGCAGGTTCCCGGCCTCATCGTGTACCAGGCCGAAATCCCATTGGGTGAAGAGGGGATGCGGCGTCCGGCCGGGCACCCGGAAGGCGGCCGGGATCATCTCCGTCGCGGCCGCGAGGTACTCCGGCGTCATCAACTGCGCGGACATCTCGGCGATATAGCGGAGCATTCGATCCAACAGGACCCTGGGCAGGAAGACGGGAGTCGGCGACACGCTGAAATCGGGGCTCCTGCCGATGCGGTCACGCAAGACCCGGTTGAGAGCCTTTTGCTTCTCCGGC
This sequence comes from Elusimicrobiota bacterium, assembly GCA_016207605.1. Classification (GTDB taxonomy): domain Bacteria; phylum Elusimicrobiota; class Elusimicrobia; order UBA1565; family UBA9628; genus GWA2-66-18. The sequence continues at coordinate 6,860 of JACQPJ010000056.1, read as the reverse complement.
GAGAACTCGTCGTTGAACCGCGTCCGCCGCGCCGCGACCTCGCCGGCGCCGGCCGCGGAAGCGGACGCCTCGGCTTCCGCCGGCGATGCCGGCGCGTCGCCGCTGTCCGGCAAATCACCGTCCAAGGACCTCCCCGTGGAAAGGATCGCGGTATTCAGGTCGGCCAAATGCGGGACGATCCGCGCGCGCATCCTCCGCACGCTTTCCCGGCTCGGGGTGTCCGTCGCCGCGGCCAGCGTCGCAGCTTTCGCCTCTAAGACCCCAAGCTGTTCTTTGCCTCCGAATAATCGCTCAAGACGTGATCGATGCGTCCCGATGAAGCCAGGCTCACACAAAGCCGCCGCCAACACCTTCGCCGCCATTGCCTCGTGCGCTTGCGGGGCCCGCATCGCCGCTTCCAGCCCATTGAGGTGGTCCCATGTTAGGCCGTCTTCGGGAGAGAGAATAGACGTCCCGACATCGGCTAGGGAAGCCTGCAAGTGGGCTATGGCGATTGGGGCGGCAGGCTCGGATTCCGCGACGAGCGGCGCTTCTCCAGCCCAGCCGGGAAGTCCCGGCATTCCCAAGAGACCGAGGCACGCCAGCACGGCAAACATTTGATGGCTTCTCATCCTAGATGCTGCGAAACAACGGCTGATTTGCGTTCCCGCGCCTGTAGAAGCTTCCCGAGGAGCCGTCGCCGCGTCGGCGGGTCTCCTCCAGCCGCAAGAAGGTTCTCAGGCGCCGCAGCGACGTCTTGCGGATGAACAAGCTGAAGATATCCAAGGGACCTTGGCGGGGCGACAGCGTCAATCCTAAGGTTTCGGCGCCGATGTCTTCCAACGCGGCCAGCAGGCTCTGAAAGAGGGTTTGCGGCCGCCCGGCGGCTTGAGCCTCCTGCAGGAGACGGGGCCACTCATGGGCGGAGAGGATGGCCATGATCCCGCCTTCGTCCAGCTGGTCGTAAAGATTGAGAAGCGTCTTCAGCTTGTCCGGCATGTAATCGAGGACATTGAACAGCGTGATGAAATTCGGCCGCTCTCTCGGCGCGAACCGGGCGGCGTCCTGGAGCACAAGAAAATCCGGCTCGCGCTGGAATACGTATGTCCCAAGCCCCGTCCGCTCCGGGTCGAGACGATGAGGGGCCAGGCGCCGCCAGTCGAACAAGTCGACGAGAGTCATGATCGCCGCCGCGCCGGGATTTTCCCAAGCCCATCTCCCTTGGGCGGCGCCCAGGCCGCCGCCGACGTCGACCCAGCGGAGCTGACGATCGCGGTCGAGAACGTCCTTGGCCGCGGCGTCAAGCGGCCTGTCAGAACGCAAGATGACGTGGCTGAGCGGGCGAAAGGCGGAGGACCCTCCGCCCGGAATATTGCCGTAGGCAATCAACAAGGAGCTTTCCTGTTCCGGGAGACTGCCGGAAAGCTTCAACTGGCTTTGCAGGCCGTACTGGGTCACGAGCAGCTCGGGGGACGCGTCCCGCGCCGCCAGCGCGCGCATGTCTCTTCGAACCAAGTTGATCGCATGAGGCGCGATTTCGCCCTCATGACGGCTGAGCAGGCTCTGCGCTTGGGTCCTTTGTTTCGCCCCCAGGAGCGGCGTCAAGGCCCCGATCAGCGCGAGCTCCTGAAAGTCGGCCGCTTCGAGCATGTCTTGCGCCGCCCGATCGCCAAGAATGGTCAGGCGCCGCTTCGTCTGGCTCCGAAGGAGCTTGAGGGCTGCCAGCGCCGTCGCTTCGGGCGCCGCGCCGCGCTTGGCCGAGGCCGCGCCTGCGACGTCGGCAAGGCGCGCGGCGGCCATGACCCAGAGAGGGTTCCCGGACGGCAAGCTCTTGATCCTGGCGATGTTCGCGTCGGGCAGCGAGTCCTGGTCCAGGACCGGCAGGGAAACGTCGTACATGGCCTGGGGCAGGACCGTGTCGCCGCCGAGCCGCTCGAAGGTCAGCGGCGTGCCGGGTTCCACGATCCTTGCGGCCGGGGCGCGGCCGGGCCAGGCCAGCAAAGAGGCGAGAGCGAGGGTCCGCGCGGGGCGCATGGGGGACCCTATGATACCGCCGCGGCCCGTTGCGGCGCATGGGTCTTTAGTCCCACCGCAATGGGGACAAAGGACCTACGGGTTCTGGGCCCTGGATTTCCTAGAATAGGCCGATGCTTTCCGAGACGACGGCTAGGCTCGACGAGACGGCGGCTTTGCTCGCCCGCGTCGCCAAGCTGCTGGACCTGCCTAAATTAAGGAAGGAGATCGAGGCGCGCGAGGTCGAGGCCGGCGATTCCGCGTTCTGGGCGGATTCGTCCAAGGCCAAGAAGAAGTCGAAGGAGCTCAACGACCTCAAGAAAACGGTCGCGGAGTACGAGAAGGCGGCGGGAGCCGTCGCGGACCTCAAGGCGCACGTCGAGCTGGCGGCCGAGGCCGGCGACGAGGGAGAATTAAAGGAAGCCGCCAAGGGCCTGGCCGAGGCGGAGCGGCTGATTCGCGCCATGGACGTCAAGCTCAAGCTGTCCGGCGAGTTCGACAAGGACGACGCGATCGTCAGCCTCCACGCCGGCGCGGGCGGCCTGGAGGCCTGCGATTGGGCCGAGATGCTCTGGCGCATGTACCAGCGCTGGGCTGAGACGCGCGGCTTCGAGGTCCAGCTCACCGACCTGCAGAAGGGGGAGGGCGCGGGCATCAAGAGCCTCTCCGCCTTCGTGCGCGGTCCCAACGCCTACGGCCTGCTCAAGGGGGAGCTGGGCGTGCACCGCCTGGTGCGCATCTCGCCCTTCGACGCCAACAAGCGCCGCCACACGTCCTTCGCCTCGCTCGACGTCCTGCCCGACATCGAGGACGACGTGGAGATCGAGGTCAAGGAGTCCGACCTGGAGCTGGAGACCTTCCGCTCCGGCGGCGCGGGCGGCCAGAACGTCAACAAGGTCGAGACCGCGGTGCGCATCCGCCACAAGCCCACCGGCCTGGTCGTGGCCTGCCAGACCGAGCGCTCCCAGATGCAGAACCGCATGAACGCCCTGCGCATGCTCAAGGCCCGCCTCTACCAGATCGAGCTGGACCGCAAGCGCTCCAGCCTGGAGAAGCACTACGGCGAGCAGGGCGACATCGCCTGGGGCCACCAGATTCGCTCCTACGTCTTCATGCCCTACCAGATGGTCAAGGACCTGCGCACCGGCCACCAGACCTCGCAGATCCAGGCCGTGATGGACGGCGACCTCGACCCATTCACCGAGGCCTACCTCGCCTGGCTGGCCGCCGGCAAGCCCCCCCGCGTCAAGGCCGGCGCCGACGAAGATTAGGTCTTTCGGCCCAGGCCGGTCTGGGTCCTTTGTCTTGGTTGAAGTAGGCCCAAAGACTCTTCCCCAGCCGGGTCCCAAACGTCTACACTTCCCCCAATGTGTTGGAGGTTGGGATGAAGCGAACGGGATTGCAGGCGGGATGTTTGCTGGCAGCGCTGGCGGTCGGCGTCATGCCGGCGTCGGCGGAGAGGGATTGGACCCAATCCGCCATGAAGTTGGTGCAATCCGTGCGCGACCGAGTCGGCCCTTACGTGGAGCTTGCTAAAGCCAAGCAGACGATGGCGCGGAATTTCTCCAGCGTCCATGAGCGTGGAGACGAACCCGCGATATTCACATCCGAATGGCCGCCGTCAAAGTGCAACAAGTCAGCCGTTTCCCAGGCGCGGAATCTGCTCGCTTCGTCGCCGTTCATCGAAGACTCCGTTGTGGAAAAGGCCGCACGGATAGAAGTTTGCGGCTTCAATCCCATCAGCGGCGACTACTGCCTTAAATTCACGCGCCAAATCGTGGAGAACTGCAGCGGGTCGGTGAACTTGGACAAGGCGCTTCGCAATGAAGCGACTTTCATCGTCGAACGTCCATTCCTCAACATCCCGTATGAGCAGGACTGCGAGATCGTGGTTCAAGAGATAGTCCAGAAAGGCAGCTTAAAACTGAAAGAGCCGCATGAGACCGTTCGCTTGACGATAACGACTCGTGAACGCCGCCATTGGAAGAAAGATGGCGCTTATCCGGTCCAGCATATTTAGCGGCTGGCCGTTTCGAAACAAGGAGGCCCCCGCGTAAGCGGGGGCCTCCTTGTTTCCGGCGGCCGTCGCCGTCAGAACTTGATGCCGTGGTCGACCTTGACGCCGGGGCCCATCGTGGACGAGAGCGCGATGCTCATCATGTAGACGCCCTTGGAGGCGGAGGGCTTGGCCTTCGAGAGGGCCTCCAGGACCGCGCGGGCGTTGCCGGCGATGTTCTCGGCCGGGAAGGATGCCTTGCCGACGGGGACGTGGACGATGCCGTAGTCGTCCACCTTGTACTCGACGCGGCCGGCCTTGAGCTCCTTGATGGTCTTGGCCACGTCCATCGTGACGGTGCCGGACTTGGGGTTGGGCATGAGGCCCTTGGGGCCCAGGACCTTGCCGAGCTTGGAGAGGTCCTTCATCATGTCGGGCGTGGCGACCAGGATGTCGAAGTCGGTGAAGCCCTTGGCGATCTGGTCGATGAGGTCCTCGGCGCCGACCAGGTCGGCCCCGGCGGCCTGCGCGTCCTTCTGCTTTTCGCCGCGCACCACGACCGCGACCTTCTTGGACTTGCCCAGACCGTGGGGCAGGCCCACGGTGCCGCGGACCTGCTGGTCCGCCTGCTTGGGGTCCACGCCCAGCCGGACGTGCAGTTCGACGGTCTCATCGAACTTGGCGGTGGCGCACTGCTTGACGAGCGCGGCCGCGTCTTCCAGCGTGTTCAGCTTGCCGCGGTCCAGATCCTTGACCAGTCCCGCCATTCTCTTGCCCATGTTTCGTTCTCCTGACCTGTTGGCGCCCCCGTGTCGGGAGCTCGGTCTAGATGCTATAAGCCTTTCCTCAGCGCATCTGTGCCGCGTCCGCAGGATCGCGGCCTAGATGTTATAAGCCCTTCCTCTACTTGACGACGTCGATGCCCATCGAGCGCGCCGTGCCCCTCACCATCTGCGTCGCGGACTCGAGGTCCTTGGTGTTGAGGTCGGGCATCTTAGCGCGCGCGATGTCCTCGGCCTGCTTCTGCGTGATCTTGCCGACCTTGCTGCGGTTGGGCTCGCCGGAGCCCTTGGCCAGGCCCGCGGCTTTTTTCAGCAGGGCCGACACGGGCGGCATCTTGGTCACGAACGCGAAGGTGCGGTCCTCGAAGACCGTGATGACGACCGGGATGACCATCCCGGGTTCCTGGCCCTTGGTGCGCTCGTTGAACTGCTTGCAGAAATCCATGATGTTGAGGCCCTGTTGTCCGAGCGCGGGGCCCACGGGCGGCGCGGGGTTGGCCCCGCCCGCCGGAATCTGGAGCTTGATCTGAGTCTTGACCTTCTTCGCCATTGAAGTTTCCTCTCTGCTTTAGCGCCGACGCTCCCAGGAGGTCGGGCGCAGGGCTTTCGCCAGCGTCCCGAGCAGGGCCATCAGCAGGAACATCTTCCAAAACGGGGCTCTCTCGGCGCCGAACACCCAGAGGGTGAACTCGCGGCTGAACACGTGGGGCCACAGGATCGCCGTGACCGCCGCGGCCAGCAGGGCCCGCCAGAAGAGCATCAGCAGGCCGAAGCCGACCGCGGCCAGCATGGTCATGAGGGCCAGGAACGCGCCCAGGAAGCCCAGGGAGCGCACGTGCGCCACCCGGACCCGGACGCCCTCGAAGCCCGGCCCCGGCGGGATGATCTCGGGTTCCACCGCGTTCAGATCTTCTCCACCTGCAGGAAGTCCAGCTCGACCGGGGTCGGGCGGCCGAAGATGGTGACCATGGCCTTGAGCTTGGCCTTGGGCTCGCTGACTTCCTCGACGACGCCGATGAAGTGGCGGAACGGGCCGTCCACGATGCGGATGTTCTCGCCCCGCTCGAACTGCACGGCGGGCCGCGGCTTGCTCTCGGCGGCGGCGCTGGTCAAGTCGAGGATGGCGCGGATCTCCGCCTCGGGCAGTGGGACGGGGTTGGCGTCGCCCAGGAAGCCGCTGACGCCCGGCACGCCCTTGATGAGCCAGTAGGTGACCTCGTCGACGATCATGTCCATGAGCACGTAGCCGGGGAAGAACTTGCGCTTGGAGACCTTCTTCTTGTTCTTCTTGACCTCGACGACGTCCTCGGTCGGGATGAGGACGTTGAAGACGCGGTCCGAGACCTTCTCGGCCTCCACCTTCTGGAGGAGGGCCTTGTGGACGCGGTCCTCGCAGCCGGACTGGACGTGGACGACGTACCAGCCCCGGGGTCTGGAGGCGGCGGCGGATGGAGCGGCGGCGGCTTCGTTCATGGGATGGATCCTATCGTCCGAGGACGGCCCTGATGAAGATGGAGACCGCGTAATCCACGCTCGCGATGTAGAGCGCCATCACCGCCACCAGCAGGGCGGTCACTTTCGTGGAGCCCACGGCCTGCTGGCGGGTCAGCCAGTGGGCTTGGCGGAGCTCGGAGTACGCCTCCTTCAGGAACTGCGTCGCTTTGTTGATCATTGGTCGCGAAATCGTCGGGCCCCGGCGGGGGCGCCAGGATTCGAACCTGGAGTCCCGGTTTTGGAGACCGGTGGTTTAGCCATTAACCGACGCCCCCAGACCCGAGGAGCTACTTGACTTCCTTGTGCGGGGACTGCTTCCCGCAGGCGCGGCAGAACTTCTTGAGCTCGAGCTTGAACTCCTTTTTCTTGCCGCGCTGGAAGTGATAATTTTTGTTCTTGCAGACGGCGCAGCCCAGGATGACGACGTGGCGATCCCCCATGGGCTAGTCCAGAATCTCTGCGACGACCCCGGCGCCCACGGTGTGGCCGCCCTCGCGCACCGCAAAGCGCAGCCCCTTCTCCATGGCCACCGGGCAGATCAGCTCGCACTCCATGTCGATGTTGTCGCCCGGCATCACCATCTCCACGCCCGCCGG
>JACQPJ010000055.1 GCA_016207605.1 Elusimicrobiota bacterium | reverse complement strand
TGGCGCGCGCCCTGCACGCGGCCTACGTCCGCGACGTGCCCCTCCCGGATGAAGGTCTTAAATGGGGCAACCTCTACGTGGCGCGCCTGCCGGCGATGCCCGCCGTGCTCGTCGAGAACGCCATGATGATCCTGCCCGAGCAGGAGGTCCTGCTCAGCGACCTCGCCTTCCGCGGCCGCCTGGCCGGCGCGGTCGTCTCAGGCTTGAAAGCCTTCGCGCTGGAGGCCTGCGTCCACCGCCCGCCTCCCCCGCTGCCGCCCAAACCCGTCCCCAAACCCGCCCCCAAGGAGAAAAAACATGCACCTTCTCCAAAAAGCCGCGTCGTTCACCCTGCCCGGCGTTGACGGCCGCGCGCATTCGCTGGAGTGCCTGCGCGGCGCGAAGGCGACGATCGTCGTCTTCTCCTGCAACCACTGCCCCTACGTGGTGATGACCGAGGACCGCCTCATCGCGGTCTGCAACGACTACAAGGCCCAGGGCGTGGGCATGGCCGTCATCAACTCCAACGACGCGGCGAAATACCCCGAAGATTCGTTCGAGGAGATGAAAAAGCGCTCCCAGGAAAAACGCTTCCCGTTCCCTTACCTCCGCGACGAGAGCCAGGACATCGCCCGCGCCTACGGCGCGGCCTACACGCCCCACCTCTTCGTCCTGGACGCCGGCTTGAATTTCGCCTACACCGGCAGCGTGGACGACGACAACAAATACAGCGCCCGCAGGCCCCCGACCCGGCACTACCTGCGCGACGCCCTCGACGACTTGATCGCCGGCCGCCCCGTGCGCCTCCCCGAGACCCGCGCCGTCGGCTGCACGATCAAGTGGAAGTGAAGGAGAGCCGCGGCAAAACCCCGCCGGGGCTCCCGAAATGCGGGACCGTATCTCCGCGGCGATCGCGCTCGGGAGCCACGAAGCGGCGCCGGCTTCGAGAATAATACAGGCAGCCCGCCTCCTCGGGCGGGCGGCTCCGGATGAATCGCTCCGCTTCCTCGACGGCGGCCCGCCACCTGTTTTTTAGAGATCCCAGGTCAACTTTCTTGGCGAGCCTGAGCCGCTCGAAATCCTCCGGTCGGTAATGGCCGCGGCGCTTGAGAAGCTCCAACAGAGACAAAGGGGTAAAGCCGAGATCCTTGCCGACGGCCGCCCAGACCAGCGCGGGAATGCTAAACGTCCTCGACGCCGCGCTGGGGGCAGTCCTTGCGCAAAGTGCAGGAGCCGCAGGCCGGGCGCAGGGCCTTGCAGACGCGGCGGCCGTGCCAGATGACGGCGTGAGACCAGAAGATCCAGTCCTTGCGGGGGACGCAGGCGGCCAGGTCGCGCTCGACGGCGACCGGGTCGGTTTCCTCGGTGAGTCCGAAGCGCCAGGCCAGGCGGCGCATGTGGGTGTCCACGACGACGCCCTCCGCTTTTCCATAGGCCTCGCCCAGGACGACGTTGGCGGTCTTGCGGGCCACGCCGCGCAGGGAGAGCAGATCCTCCATGCGGTCGGGGACCTTGCCGCCGAAGCGATCGCGGATAGCGGCGGCGGCCTCGCGGATGGACCGGGCCTTCATGCGGTAGAAGCCGCAGGAGCGGATGAGCGTCTCCAGCCCGGGGCCGGCCTGGGCGTAGTCGTTCACGGTCTTGTAGCGCTTGAAGAGCGCCTGGGTCGTCTTATTGACGCGCACGTCGGTGCACTGGGCCGAGAGAACGGTCGCAACCAAGAGCTCGAGCGGGGTGGAGTAGTCCAACTCGCAGTGCGCGCCGGGATAGAGGCGGCGCAAGCCCTTGAGGAGCGCCTGGGCGCGGGCGGCACGGTCCATGGTGTTTGAAAGGTCCTCAGCGCTTCTCGATGGGGTAGTAGTAGACGTCCATGTTCACGGGGTTGTCCGTGAAGCCGCGCACCCAGGAGCGCATGGCGTAGACGCCGGAAGGATGCACGGAGAAGATCGCGGGGCAGTCCTCGAAGCCGCGGGCCAGGATTTTCCTATATAAGGCCGCTCGGCGGGCCGCGGAGGGCTCGGCCACGGCGCGCTCGATGAGCGCGTCCAACGCGGGATCGGAGAAGCCCTGGGCCGAGGGGTAGCGGCCTTGGGAATGGTAGAAGGCGTAGACGAAGTTGTGCGCGTCGGGGTAGTCCGCGAACCAGCCGCGCGCGAACATGGGCATGAGCCGGCGCTGGGCCTTGTCCACGAAGACGGGCCAATCCACGGCGCGCAGGTCCACGCGGAACTTGGGATTGAGGCTCTCGACGCCCTTCTTCAAGACCTGCGCGGCCGTCTCCCGCGTCTCGCCGCCCGTGTTGTAGGTGAGCGTGAAGCGAAAGCCCTTGTCCCAGACCCGGCCGCCCCAGGCCCGGCGCAGATGCTCCTCGGCCCTGCGCGGATCGTGATCGTAGCGCGGCTGGCGCGGATCGCGGCCCGCCACGCCCGGCGGGATGGGGCCGATCGCGCGCGCGGCTTTCCCTTTATAGGCGCCCAGCCGCACGGCCTCGGCGTCGAAGGCGTAGGCGAAGCCCTTGCGCACGTCCGGGTCGGAGAAGAAGTCCGGCGGGATGCCCTCGCCGTCCAGGCGGCCCGAGCCGATGTCGGGGTTGGCAACGGGATTGACGCGGACCGTGAAGAAGAGCGCGGGATCGGTCTGCAGGCGGCGCAGGCCGTCGAGCAGGCGCACGCCGGGCAGGCCCTCAAGCTGACTGGCGAAGGGGCGCGGCGTCTCGATGATGTCCGCGTCGCCGGCCTGGAGCATGAGCTTGCGCGTGCCGAACTCGGGGATGGACTTCAGGAGGACGCGCCTGAGCCTGGCCGGCCCGCGCCAATAGCCCTCGTGGCGCTCGAGCAGGACCGAGCGCCCGGTCCGGTCCCAGCGGGCCAGGAGGAACGGCCCGGCGCCGTTCATGTGATCGTAGAGGTAGGACTTCTCCTTGGGCGGGTCGTTGAAGGCCTTCCAGGTCTCCTCGCGCCCGTCCCAGTCGCCGTGCGCGGCGCACCAAGCCTGGGGCAGGACGTAGGACCAGCGCGCGATGATCGACAGGAAGGGGCCGAAGGGTCGGGGCAGCTCGATGACGAGATCGCGCCCCTCCACGCGCACGCGCCGCGACAGGTCCGCGAAGTCCAGTGTGATCGTCCCCGAGGAGTCCCGCGTGGAGGCGACCCCGGCGATGGGCTCCAAAAGCAGGGCCGAGGGCCCCCCGCGGCGGTCCATCAGCATGAAGCGCAGCAGCGAGTAGCGCGCGTCCTCGGGCGCGACCTCCGAGCCGTCCTGGAAGCGGACGCCGCGGCGGATGGGGAAGCGGTAGGTGCGGCCGTCCGCGGAGATCCCCCCGTTGGCGAGCGTCGGGACTTTTTCGGCGATGCGCGGCTCGAACTCCTCCAGCGAGGAGCCCCGGAAGGCGATCAGGGTCTCGTAGACGTTCTGGATCAGCGACTGGCTCGAAGCCTCGTAGGGGAAAGCCGGGTCGAGGCTGGAGACCTCCTGGATCGCGGCGTAGGTCAAGGTGTCGGGATTGACGAGCGGCTGCGCGGAGGCGGGCAAAAACAAACCACAAAGACACCAAGACGCCAATCTTCGTGGTTTGATGTTCAAGCGGCCACCGGAGGGACCGCACTAGAATAATCAATACGACGAACACTGTCAAAATTGACCTGAGTCAAATCGCATGGCGCCTCCGCGTGTGATAGAATCGCCTGACCATGCTTGATTTTCTGGAATCCTCCATCGGCAAGAAGGTCCTGGTCGCGCTGGCCGGCCTGCTGCTGATCGTCTTCCTGGCCGCGCACCTGGCCGGCAACCTGTTCCTGTTCGCGGGCGCGGGCCCTTTCAACCATTATGCCGAGGCGTTGGAGGACAATCCGATCCTGCCGCTGGCCGAGGCCGGGCTCGCCGCGCTCTTCTTGATCCACATCATCTTGGCCCTGCGCGCGCGCTGGATCAACGCCGCGGCGCGGCCGCAGGGCTACGAGGTCCGGGCGGACAAGGGAGCCCGCACGCCGGGCTCGCGGACGATGGCCCTGACCGGCCTGCTCCTGCTGGCTTTCCTGGTCGTGCACCTCAAGACCTTCCGGCTGGCGCCGGAGGAGGCGCGCGAGACCGACCTCTTTAAGCTCGTGGTTGATTGGTTCCGCAACCCCTGGTACTCCGCCTTCTACGTCGCCGCCATGCTCGGGCTGGGCCTGCACCTCTCCCACGGCGTGCAGAGCGGCGTTCAGACCCTCGGCTTCAACCACCCGCGCTGGACGCCGGCGGTCCGGACGCTGGGGACGGCCCTGGCGCTCCTCCTCGCCTTGGGCTTCATGAGCATGCCGATCTACTTCGGCTTCCTGGGAGGCGCCAAGTGACGCTCGACTCCAAGATCCCCTCGGGGCCCATCGAAAAGAAGTGGGACAAGCACCGCTTCGACCTCAAGCTGGTCAACCCCGCCAACAAGCGCAAGTTCAAGGTGCTCGTCGTGGGCACGGGCCTGGCCGGCTCCTCGGCCGCGGCCTCGCTGGCCGAGCTGGGCTACAACGTCGAGGTTTTCTGCCTCCAGGACTCCCCCCGCCGCGCCCACTCCATCGCGGCGCAGGGCGGCATCAACGCGGCCAAGAACTACCCCAACGACGGCGACTCGGTCTGGCGCCTCTTCCACGACACGGTCAAGGGCGGCGACTTCCGCGCGCGGGAGGCCAACGTCTACCGCCTGGCCCAGGTCTCGAACGCCATCATCGACCAGTGCGCGGCGCAGGGGGTGCCTTTCGCGCGCGAGTATGGCGGCACGCTCTCCAACCGCTCCTTCGGCGGGGCGCAGGTCTCGCGCACCTTCTACGCCCGCGGCCAGACCGGCCAGCAGCTCCTGCTCGGCGCCTACTCCGCGCTGATGCGCCAGGTCGGCGCGGGGACGGTGCGGCTGTTCCCGCGCCGGGAGATGCTGGACCTGGTCGTCGCGGACGGCGCCGCGCGCGGCATCATCTGCCGCAACATGGTCAACGGCGCGCTGGAGCGCTACGCGGGCGACGCCGTTTTGCTCTGCACCGGCGGCTACGGCAACGTCTTCTACCTCTCCACCAACGCCAGCGCCTGCAACGTCACCGCGGCCTGGCGCGCCCACAAGCGCGGCGCGGCCTTCGCCAACCCCTGCTTCACGCAGATCCACCCCACCTGCATCCCGGTCAGCGGCGACCACCAGTCCAAGCTCACGCTGATGTCGGAGTCCCTGCGCAACGACGGGCGCGTCTGGGTCCCCAAGGCGCCCGGCGACGCGCGCCGCGCCGAGGATATCCCGGAGGGCGAGCGCGACTACTACCTGGAGCGAAAATACCCCAGCTTCGGCAACCTGGTGCCCCGCGACATCGCCTCGCGGGCGGCCAAGCAGATGAGCGACGACGGCCGCGGCGTGGGCGCGACGGGACTCGCCGTCTACCTCGACTTCGCCGACGCGGTCAAGCGTCTGGGCGAGAGCGCGATCCGCGAGAAGTACGGCAACCTGTTCGACATGTACCACCACATCACCGACGAGAACCCCTACCGCGTCCCGATGCGCATCTACCCCGCGGTGCACTACACGATGGGCGGCCTGTGGGTGGACTACAACCTGATGACCACGATCCCTGGCCTCTTCTGCCTGGGCGAGGCCAACTTCTCCGACCACGGCGCCAACCGGCTCGGCGCCTCGGCGCTGATGCAGGGCCTGGCCGACGGCTACTTCATCCTGCCCTACAC
>JACQPJ010000054.1 GCA_016207605.1 Elusimicrobiota bacterium | reverse complement strand
CGACCGCGAATGGGGCGCCAAGATGCAGGACGACCTGACCGACGCCGCGGCCTGGGCCGCGGCCTCCGGCGCGGCCAGCCCCGGCCGCATCGCGATTTTCGGCGCCTCCTACGGCGGCTACGCGGCGCTGGCCGGCGCCGCCTTCACGCCTCAGGTCTACCGCTGCGCCGTGGACGTGGTCGGCCCATCGAACCTGATCACGCTGAGCAACTCCATCCCGCCGTATTGGGAGCCGCTCAAGCGCGTCCTGGACCTCCGCATCGGCCATGTGGAAAAGGACGCCGAGTTCCTGAAGTCCCGCTCGCCGCTCTTCTCCGCCGACCGCATCGAGATCCCCCTCCTCATCGCCCAGGGCGCCAACGACCCGCGCGTCAAGCAGGCCGAGTCCGAGCAGATCGTCGCAGCCCTGCGCGCCAAGGGCAAGCCCGTCGAGTACCTGCTCTTCCCCGACGAGGGCCACGGCTTCGCCAAGCCCGGCAACCGCCTGAAGTTCTATGCCGCGGCCGAGGAGTTCCTCCTGCGCCATCTCGGCGGTTATCCGCGGTGAAGCCGGGAGTCCTGCCGCTCTTCCGGCATCTGACCTCGGTCCCCACCGCGCCGTTCTTCGAGAAGGCGGTCGCGGCCAGGGCGCGCCGGTGGATCGCTCTCCATCTCGGGCGACGCGTGAAGGTCCGCAAGGTCCGCGGCGGGCTGATCGTCTCCTACCGCGGCGCGGGCGCCGGCCCGTTCCTGTGCCTGGCCGCGCACCTGGATCATCCGGCCTTCAAGATCCTCAGCGCGGGCTCCGACGGCGCCGTCGCCGAGCTCCAGGGCCGCCTGCCGCCGCATCTTCTGGCCGGCGCGGCCGTGGAGGCCTTTCTTGCGGAGCCGCGGGGCAACGTCCCCCTCGCGCGCGGCGTGCTCGGGCCTCGACCGAAAAAGGACGACGAGCCTTGGACGATCCGCTGGACTCAAGGACCGCCCCGCGGCGCCAAGCCCGCCTTCGCCGTCCTCGCCTTGACCCCGTGCGCGGTCCAGGGCGGCTGGCTGAGCTCGCGCTCCATCGACGACCTGCTCGGCTGCGCCGTCAGCCTGGAGGCGGCGCGCCGCCTGGCCGCCGCGCGCGCCAAGACCAACGTGACCGTCCTTCTCAACCGCGCCGAGGAAGTAGGCTTCATCGGCGCCTTGGACATGATCCGCTCGGGCGTCCTCTCTCCGGAAGATTCCTACCTGTCCATCGAGTCCTCGCGCGAGCTGCCCGGCTCTCGCCCCGGCCGCGGCCCGACCCTGCGCCTGGGCGACCGAGCCGCCGCGTTTGATCCGAACCTAATATCCCTGCTTGATGACGCAGCCGCGCGACTCAAGCGGCACGGAGCAAAAATTCAACGCCTGCGCCTGACCGGCGGCACCTGCGAGGCGACCGCCTACCTCGCCTTCGGCTATGAGGCCGCGGGCGTCGCCGTGCCCCTGGTCAACTACCACAACGGCTGGGGGGCCAAGGCCGTCGCGCCCGAGAAGGTGCGACTCTCCGACGCCGAGGGCGCCGTGCGCCTGCTCGTCGAGGCCGCGAAGCTCTTCCCCGGCCGCGTTTTGCGCGGCCGCCTGCGCGCCCGCTTGGAGCGCCTTCACGCCGTCTCCCGTCGCCTTCTCTGAGTCAGCCTCGAGGCTAATTTTGCGCCGGGTCGGCATGGAGATGGCGCCACACGGCCTGCGCCCAGGACGTGCCGCTCCTCGTTTCGTCGAGAAGGCGGTTGAACGCGATGGCGCGGGGCTGGCCTGTCGCCACCGGCAGGCGGTTGAGAGCGCCCGCGCGCCGCAGCAGTTCCTGAGTCAATGCGCGCAGCGCCTGATGCTCCTTGGGCTCCAGGAGTCCCTCCAGAAGCCCGTCGTCCGCGAAAATCCGCCGGGCGCCCCCTTGGTAGCCGCGCTGAAAACGCACCGCGTACAAAGGCAGGGCGCGGAAACGGGACGGCAGGGAGATCCTCGCCTCGCTCAAGATCGCCAGCGCCGCCAGCCATGACGACAGGATGTCGCGAGAGGGATCGCCGGACGCGTCCGGCAAGAAATCCGGAATCGGCCGAGAAACCCCGGGCGGCGCGTAAGCCGCGGCGACTTGAGAACGAAGCTCGCCGCGCTCCAGCGACGCCGCCTGAAGGGACCACCGCGCGGCCTTTTCCCGCGTCCACAACTGCCTGGAGTCATCGTAGTCCCAGACGCCCGACGCGTCGGCCGGCGCGGCCGCGGCCGGCTCATGAGCCCGAGCTCCGTCGAAAATCCCCAGGGCCGCGGCGACGGCCGCCGCGTCGCCGCGGCGAAGGGCGGGCGCCAAGCGCTCCCGCGCCGTCTCTAAAGTGATTGGGATGATCTCAAGCTCCGGGCGGCGCGGCCCGGCCGCGGACGCTTGAAGCGCGATCGCCACCTCGGCCTGTGCGTCCGCCGGCCCCGGATACTTCAAGACCCCCGGCAAGACCACTAAGCGACCGGCGGCGTGCACGACGACCACCGGGCGCGGCCGCCGCGGCCGGGAATACAGATTGACGCCGGACAGAGCCTCGACGCGCTCAAGAAAGAGCGCTGCGACATGCTCGTTGCTCGGAGAAAGCAACGTGGTCAATCCCAGGGACGCCGGGTAGGCGATGTCCATCCGTTCATACTGGGCCTGCCCGATCACGACCATCGTTTCCGCGCCGCAAGGGACTTTCAAGACGGTGTTGGCCACGCCGGCCCGAGCGCACGGAACAGCAAGCCGAACGGCGAGCAGAACGCCGCACAATAGACGAAGAGGCATCGGGAAACTCCCTCTTGGCTTGTCTCGGACCCTCCCAGTATAGCACCGGCCGCCCTCCGCTCCCAAGCGCCGTCCGAATTTGGCAGAATCGCCCCGTGGCAAGCTACACGCGGACCGGCGACCAGGGCGAGACGGGACTGTTCGGGGGCGGGCGCGTGCCCAAAAGCCACCCGCGGGTCGCGGCCTGCGGCGCGCTCGACGAGCTCAACTGCGCGCTGGGCGCGGCGCGCGCGGCCCTGCCGGCGGGAGCGGATTTTCGCGCGATCGACGCGGCGGCCGCGCGGGTGCAGGCCGAGTGCTTCGCCGTGGGCGCCCTGCTGGCGACCCCGCCCGAGGACTCGGCCAAACTCGGCGCGGGCCTGGCGGGCGGCCTGCCCCCGGACGCGACCGCGCGGCTGGAGGCCGAGACCGACGCCTGGGACGCGGAGCTGCCCGCGCTCAAGAGCTTCATCCTGCCCGGGGGCTCGCCGGCGGGAGCGGCCCTGCACCTGGCGCGCGCGGTCTGCCGCCGCGCCGAGCGGGCGGTCGTCGATCTCGCCGCGCGGGAGAGCGCGCCCGAGGGGGCGCTGCCCTACCTCAACCGGCTCTCGAGCTGGCTCTTCGCCGCCGCGCGCCGCGTCAACCGGCTCGAAGGCCGGGCCGAGACGCCTTGGACGGGCCGGACGCGGTGAACGCCGTCGAGGTCGAAGGCCTCGTCCACGACTATCCGGCCCGCCGCGGGACGCCGGCGCGGCGCGCGCTCGACGGAGTCTCGCTCGCGGTCGCCGCGGGCGAGGTCTTCGGCCTGCTCGGGCCCAACGGCGGGGGCAAGAGCACGCTGTTCCGCATCCTCTCCACCTGCTTTCCCCCCACCGCGGGCCGCGCGTCGGTCTTCGGCCGCGACCTGATCGCCGACCCCGCCGCGGCGCGCCCCCTGCTGGGCGTCGTGTTCCAGTCGCCCAGCCTGGACGCCCGGCTCACCGTCCGGGAGAACCTGCTCCACGGCGGGCGCCTCTACGGCCTCTCCGGCGCGGCGCTCCGCGCGCGCGCCGCGGAGATGCTCGAGCGCTACCGCCTCCGCGAGCGGACCGACGACCTGGCCGGCGCGCTCTCCGGCGGCCTGCGCCGGCGCGTCGAGCTGGCCAAGAGCCTGCTCCACCGGCCCCGCGTCATCCTCCTCGATGAGCCGTCCGCCGGCCTGGACCCGGCGGCGCGCCAGGACCTCTGGGAGCACCTGCTGGAGCTGCGGCGCGAAGGGGCGAGCATCCTGGCGGCCACCCACCTCATGGATGAGGGCGACCGCTGCGGCCGCGTGGCGATCCTAGACCGCGGGCGCGTGGTCGCGCTGGGCGCCCCGGCCGCGCTCAGGGCCGAGATCGGCGGCGACGTGATCACCGTGGAGTCCGACGACGCGGCCGCGCTCGCCGCCGAGATCGAGCGCCGCTTCGCCCTGCGTCCCGCGGTGTACGGCCGCATCCTGCGCCTGGAGAAGGCCGCGGGCCACGCCTTCATCCCCGCGCTGGTCGAGGCCTTCCCGGGCCGCATCAAAACGGTGAGCCTCGCGCGCCCAAGCCTGGAGGACGTCTTCCTCCACCGCGCCGGCCGCCGCTTTTCCGACGCCGAGGAGGCCGCGTGAGGCTCGCCTGGCTGACGGCCGCGACCCTGTGGCGGCGCGAGCTGACGCGCTTTGCCCGCGACCGCGCCCGCGTGATCGGCGCCCTGGCCCCGCCGATCGTCTTCTGGTTCCTGATCGGCTCGGGCCTGGGGGACGCCGTCCGCGTCCCCGGCGCCGCCGGCGGGCTGACCTACCTGCAGTACTTCTACGCGGGCACGCTGGAGCTCATCGTTCTCTTCACCTCCGTCTTCTCGACCATCTCGATCATCGAGGACCGCCGCGAGGGCTTCCTGCAGGCCGTCCTCGTCGCGCCCGCGCCGCGCCTGGCCGTCGCCGCCGGCAAGGTGCTGGGCGCGGCGACCGTCGGCCTGCTCCAGGGCCTGAGCTTCCTGGTCTTCGCCCCCGCGGCCGGCCTGCACCCCGGCGCCGAGGGTTGGGCCCTGGCCGCCCTCGCCCTGACCCTGTCCTCCATCGGCCTGACCGGCCTGGGCTTCTGCATCGCCTGGCTGCTCGACTCGACCCAGGGCTTCCACGCGGTGATGAACCTGTTCCTCATCCCGATGTGGATGCTCTCGGGGGCGCTCTTCCCCGCGGCCGGCGCGCCCGGCTGGCTGAAGACCGTGATCGCGCTCAATCCCGTCTCCTACGGCGTCTCCGCCCTGCAGCGCGCCCTCCTGCCCGCCCACGCCGCCGCCTCCGGGGCGGCCGCGGCGCCCTTGAGCCTCGCCGTGCTCGCCGCCTTCGCCGCCGCGGCCCTGGCCGCCGCGGGCGCGGTCGCCTCCCGCCGCGATTAGGAACGTGCTAGAATCCGCCGGAGAGAGGCCCCATGCTTGACGATCTGATCGCCTCGCTGTCGCGCCCGCGCGAGTACCGCCGCTTCGCCGTCGAGACGCCCGCGCGCGCGGCGAGCTACGTCGCCTTCCTGTCCCTGCTTTTCCTGGGCGCCTTCGCCGTCTCGGTGAAGCTGCGCCTGGCCCCGCTCTTCGCCGAGACCTTCTCCTGGATGGAGACGCGCATGCCCGTCCTGCGCTTCTCGGGCGGCCGGATCTCCAGCGGCGTGCGCGGACCCCTGCGCCTGGAGCACCCCCGCTACAAGGACGTCGCGATCGTGATCGACACGGACCGCACGACCGCGGTCGCTCCCAAGGAGCTGGAGGACGCCAAGGCCGGCGCCTACCTGACCGCGGACGCGCTCTATCTGCCCTCGCTCAAGCCGGGACAGCTGGAAAAGCTGGACTTGAGCCGGTCGGCGGGCCGGCCCGTGGTCCTGGACGCGGCCTCCTACCGCGCGATGAAGAAGAGCTTCGACTGGGTCTTCTACCCCGCGATCCTGCTCCTCGTCTTCCTGCTCTTCGCCCTGTCGCTGGCCGCCCTGGGGCTGATCTACGCGCTCCTGGGGATGCTGATGGCGTCGCTGGCGGGCGCAAGCCTGGGCTTTGGCGCGCTCCTGCGCCTGGCCGTCCACGCGCAAAGCGCGGCCGCGCTCCTGCGCGCCCTCGACCAGCTCTCCCCCGTCGCCGTGCCCTACGCCCGGCTGATCTCGCCGCTCCTGACCTTGGTCACCCTGTGGCTGGGCGTGCGCGCCGCCGCCCGCCTCGAGCCGCCGCCCTCCGCCCCGGCCGCATGAGGCGCGCCGCCGCCCTGGGCCTGCTGGCCGCCGCCCTGGCGGCCTGCGACCCGCTGACCGGCCAATTCCGCCTCTCCGGCGAGGTGGACGTCGCGCCGGAGCTGCGCGCCGCCGCGCCCCGGGACAACGCCGTGCTCTTCGTCGTCGCCGAGAACGCGGGCGGCGTCCCCGTCGCGGTCCGCCGCATCGTCAACCCGGAGTTCCCCGCCCCCTTCGAGATGGGCCCCGAGGACCTGCTGATGCCGGCCGTGCGCCGCCGCGCCTCCCTGCGCGTGCACGCGGAGCTCAACGCCCGCGGGGACGTGGGCCGCCCCCGCCCCGGCGACCTCACGGGCCAAGCTCCGGGCATCCTGCGCATCGGCGCCGCGGGCGTGCGCATCGTCCTCGATCGACGGCGTTAAAAAGTCTTGACAAAAATTGTTATTACTATTATAATAACATTGTAATTACTGGAGGGGTTATGGTCAAATTCCTGACGAAGGTCGGAAATAGCGAGGCGCTCGTCATCGATCAGGGAGTGCTCTCCTTGCTGAAGATCACGAAAGACACTCCGCTGGAGATCACGACCGACGGCAAAAATCTCGTTATCTCTCCCGTCACCGATCTCAAAAAAATACAGGAGGTCAAGAGAGCGTATCAATCCGTGAAGAAGCGCTTTGGGCGCACGCTGAAAAATCTGGCGGATTGAGTGCCTCCAAAATTTCTGACGCTGCCTGAAATCCTCGACTTCCATGACGACCTGATCAGTGAATTCGGAGGAAGTCGCGGCGTTCGAGACCTGGGCTTGATCGAATCGGCCGTCGCCATGCCTCAAAGCGGCGTCGGCGATGAATTCTTCCATGCCTTCCCCTTTGAAATGGCCGCCGCCTACGCGTACCATATCGCCCAGAACCATCCTTTCGTGGACGGGAATAAACGAACGGCCCTGACGGCCGCGTTGACGTTCCTGGAGATCAACGGATATCCCGTAATGGGCGGCGAAGAAACCTTGGAAGACGCGACGCGCAAAACGGCGTCAGGTCAGATGGATAAGAAGAAACTCTCCGCCGCCCTCGAACGAACTTACCGTCAATACAAAAGGTAAGGTTTGCGGCGGCGCTGGAAGTCCTTGGCGCCGCGCTGGAAGAGGGCCCAAAGCGCGCGCGCGGAGGCGCCCTTCTCGGCCAGCTCCAAGAAGCGGGGCGTGCCCACCATGCGCCGGGTCACCTCCCGGTCCGCGACGAATTCCTTAGGGTGGAGCGCGCGCAGGGCCTGGTGCAGGACGCAGAACACGCGCAGGGGCCGCAGGGCGCCGCGGTCCGTGATCGTCATGCGCACGCCGCGGCAGGACTTGCCCGCGAAGACGCTCTTGGTCGGCGCGTAGCCCTGGACCGAGAAGGACACGCCCTTGAGCCGGGCCTTCCTCGCCCGCTCCACGACCGCGGCCGCGTCCATCCAGGGCGCTCCGATCCAACGAAAGGGAACGGGCGTGCCGCGGCCGACCGAGACGTTGGCCGCCTCGAAGGCGCCGATGCCGGGGTAGAGCGCCGCGGCGTCGAGGTCGGGCATGTTGGGCGAGGGCGGCGTCCAGGGCAGGCCGGTCTGGTCGTACCACATCTCCCGGGACCAACCCTTCATCTTGACGATCGTGAGCCGGGGGTGGCCGATCTCCGCGTTGTGCATCGCCGCGATCTCTCCCACGGTCAAGCCGTGGCGGACAGGGACGGGATAATACGCGGTGGAGGTGAGCGCGCGCAGGGCTTGGGCGTCCTCCAGGATCGGGCCTTCCAGGATCGTCCCGGTGATGGGATTGGGACGATCCAGGACGATGAACTCGAGGCCGGCCTTCTTGGCCTCCTCCAAGGCCATGCCCATCGTCGCCGCGTAGGTGTAGAAGCGCGCGCCGATGTCCTGGATGTCGAAGACCAGCGCGTCGAGGTCCTGGAGATCCTCGGGCTTGGGGCGCATGCCGGCGATGCCGCCCCCGTAGAGGCTGTGGACGGGGATGCCCCGCCCGTCGACGCGCAGGGTCGTCGAGCTGACGGCGCCCTCCTCCACGGCGCCCGCGAAGCCGTGCTCGGGCGAGAAGAGCGCGGCAAGCGCGACCCCGGGCGCGCGCGCCAGAATCTCGACCGCGCTTCGCCCCTGGGCGTCCCTGCCCGTCTGGTTGGTGATGAGGCCCACGCGCTTGCCCTGGAGCAGCGCAAAGCCGGACTCCGACAGCACGTCGAGGCCCGTTTTGACCGCCGCGGCCCGCGCGGACGCCGCCGGCGCGCCGACGGCCAGGACGGCGGCCAGGACGACCTTTTGCATGACCCTTCTCATAGCAAATCGCGGACATTTTGTATTCTAGATGCGATGCTCCTCGCCCCGCTTCTGCTGGCCGCCGCCCTCCCGGCGCGCGCGGAGCTGAGCCTGGAGCAGAAGGTCGGCCAGCTCTTCATGGTCGCCATCGACACCGAGATCGCGGCGCGCCGGGAGGCCGACATCCGCGCCGGGAGACTGGGCGGCGGGCTCCTGCGCTGGGACCGCTTCACCGGGCCGCAGGCGCGCGCTTTCGCCCAGACCCTGGAGGCCTGGACCTCCGGCGGCGCGGGCGCGCCTTTCCTGCTCGCCGTCGACCACGAGGGCGGGCCGCTGTTCACCCAGCGCTCCTTGGGCGCGACGATCTTCCCGGGCAATATGGCGCTGGGCGCGGCCGGCTCGCCGGACCTGGCCGAACAGGCCGCCGCGGCCTCGGGCCGGGAGCTGCGCGCCCTCGGCATCGGCCTGACCTTCGCCCCGGTCCTTGACGTCAACAGCAACCCCGACAACCCCATCATCGGCCTGCGCTCCTTCGGCGAGGACCCCGACGCTGTCGCGCGCCTGGGCGCGGCGGCCGTGCGCGGCTACCTGGCCGCGGGCGTGGCCCCCACGCTCAAGCACTACCCCGGCCACGGCGACACGTCCGAGGACAGCCACCTGGGCCTGCCGGTCAGCGCGCGGACCCGCGCCGAGCTGGAGGCCGTGGAGCTCAAGCCCTTCGTCGCCGCCAAGGGCGCGCCCGCGGTGATGCCCGCGCACATGGTCTTTCCCGCCCTTGGCGGCGAATTTCCCGTGACGCTGTCCGCGGCGGCGCTCTCGGACCTGCGCCGCCGCCTGGGCTTCGACGGCGTCATCGTCTCCGACAGCCTGGACATGGGCGCCATCGCCAACGTCCGCGGCTCCTCCGAGGCCGCGCGCGCCGCCTTCGCCGCGGGCTGCGACCTGCTCCTGCTCGGCAAGGCGGATTTCCCCGCCGCCTACGCGGCCCTGCTCGACGACGCGAGGTCCGGGCGCATCGCTCCCGAACGGCTGGACGCCTCCGTACGCCGCATTGCAGAGCTCAAGCGCCGCTTCGGCCGCGCCGCCGGCGCGGCCGCCCCCGACCTGAGCCCCCCCGAGCATCTCGCCTTGGCCCGCCGCGTCGCCGAGGAGTCCGTCACCCTCCTGCGCGCCGACCCGACGGTCCTGCCCCTGGGACGCCGCCCCGAGCGCCTGCTGGTCGTCCTTTCCCGCCCGGCGGGCCGCGCCGACGACGCGCGCCGCCTCTTTGACGGCATCGCCGCGCGCGCCCCCGGCGCCCGCCTCGTCGAACTGGGCGTCTCCCCCTCGACGAGCGCCGCCTCCTCCGCGCTCTCGGCGGCGGCGGACGCCGACGTCGTCCTCTTCGGAGAGTATTTCTGGGGTCCCTACGGCGTCGAGCAAGTCGAGCTGGCGCGCCGCCTAGAGGCGCTCGGCAAGCCCGTCGTCCACCTCGCGCTCATGAACCCCTACGGCCTGCGCGCCCTGCCCGAGGCGCGTTGCGCGCTCTGCCTCTTCGGCCTGACCCCCCACGCCGCGGACGCCGCCGCCCGCCTCCTCTTCGGCGAGATCCCCCCTCGCGGCCGCCTGCCCGTCACCATCCCCGGCTTCGCCCGCTGCGGCGACGGCCTGCGCGCCTGGCGATGATTCCACGACTGCGCCGCGCCGCCCTCTGCGGCCTGCTGACGACCCTGGGCGGGATCCGCGCCGTCTTGGCCGCGCCCGTCGTCGACCTCTTGGCCGCGCGCGCCGAGCCGGCGGTTCTTATTCCTTCGATCCCCCTGACGCCGAGCGTTGATGACCGGGTTGCGTTCGGCGCGGGAACTGATCTCCTCCCCTGGGGAAACACGGTCACCGCTCGCTGCGACGCGGCGCTGCGGTCGGCCGCCATGATCACGGCTCAAACCGTCGCGCCCCTAGTCCGGCAAATCCGGGCCGTGCGGGTGGCAATGGCGCCGGCCCTTCGGAGCGGAAAAATCGTCGTCAATGGAAGCGAGCTGCGCGCCCTCTATTTCCGCTTGATGTCCGTGGAGGCGGGACTGCGTTCTCGGGCGGCCGCCCATCTGGGAAGCGAAGAAGCCGCCAAACTGTGGCTCCACGCCGAAGAAACGCCGCCGGGCGCGCTCGAAGACGCCACCGCCACGTACATGCGGCATGCGACGCTGGTTGGAGGAACCGTGGAGCGGGACGCGGCCTCCGACGCGGCGTTGATCTGGACCGCAGTACATCGGACCGGCGCCTACGCGCCGGACCCCCGGAGCGAACATATCGTGGCTTTGATCACGGGCCTGTCCGTCCCGGTCGGGAACGCCGCCATGCTGCGTCGGACCTATTGGAGCACTCTCCAGCTCCAGCTCATGGTCCAGGGGCGGCGGGGCGGCCGCAACGTCCTCCTACGCGCCCGGACGTCAAAAAGGATGCCTGGAGAGGGCCTCGCCCAGAGCGCCGAGCCCTGGGCGGATCAGTTTACGATCACGCCGCCGCAGGCTCATCTCGGAATGGATGAAATGAGAATCCATTGGCGCCAAGACCTTTGGGGCCGCCCCCCCGCCGTTCAAGTTGAAGAGACGTTGCCCTACGAGGAGCGCGTGATCCGGGCACGATACGCGGACCACACCAACTGGCATCCGTCCGGTTCGCCTTAATCGAGCAGGGGCGCGGCCGCCAGGC
Organism: Elusimicrobiota bacterium; assembly: GCA_016207605.1. Taxonomy (GTDB): domain Bacteria; phylum Elusimicrobiota; class Elusimicrobia; order UBA1565; family UBA9628; genus GWA2-66-18. The sequence continues at coordinate 14,837 of JACQPJ010000054.1, read as the reverse complement.
CGAGGACGAACGTCGCGGCCGCGCCGAGCGGGATGAGCCAGTGCCAGGCGAAGGGCAACCCGAGCAGGCCCCGGCCGGAGAGCGCCAGGAGCGCCGCGCCGGACGCGGCGACGACCGCCAGCGCGACCGCTGGACCGCGGTCCCGGCGGCGGCCCGGACAGGCGGCGAGGGCAAAGACCCCGAGAAGAGCGCCGCCGGCCAGGACGCCGGCCTTGACCGCGAAGACCAGGGCGCCGGGGTTCTCGATCAGGTTCCAAGCCAGCGCGGCCAGGCTCAGCGCCGCCCACAGGGCGATGCCGCGGGCCAGCAGGAGCTCCCGTCCGGGCGCGCCCGCCGCCGGCTTCCAGACATCCTCCACGAACGCGGCGGACAAGGCGGGCAAGGGCAGGTCGATGGAGGCCAGGACGATCCCGGCCAGCGCGGCCGCGCGCAGGCGCGCGGACATGGACGTGGCGAGGAAGTGCGGGTAGATCCCGTCGGGAGAGTCGGGCAGGGCCAAGCCCGGGTTCTGCTTGTAGTAGACAAAGAGCAGGGTCCCCAAGGATAGAAAGATCAGGAGGCTCGCCAAGGAACCGGCGATCGAGGCGAGCACGGCGCGTCGTCCCGCGGCCGGGGAGCGGGCGGCAAGCGCCCTCTGCATGAGGTCGTGATCCGTGCCGAAGCCCGCGGCCGAGCCGATGAAGCCGCCGAGCAAGACGGGCCACAGGGACGGCCCCGCGTCGAACCAGCGCAGCTTTTCTCCCGCCGCGGCGAGAAACAGCCCCGTGTCCAGGCCTCCGTCCAGCCGGCGCAGGAGGAGCGCGCCGACCATGGCGCCCGCTCCGAGGACGACGAGCGCCTGGACGGCGTTCGCCCAGACCGCGGCGCGCAGGCCGCCCCAGACCACGGCCAGCGTCCCGACGCCCGCGAGGAGGGCCAGGGCCAGCTCCGGCGGCCAGCCCATCAGGAGCCCTGCCGCGGCCCCGGCCGCGGCCAGACGCGCGGCCGCGGCCAGCAGGCGGGAGGCGAAGAAGAGGCCGGCGGACGCGGCGCGGGAGCAGGGCCCCAGGCGGCCGCCCAGGAAGCCGTAGATCGTGACGGCGCCGGAGCGATGGATGGCGGGGACGAAGGCCAGCGCCACTAGGACGCGGCCTGCCGCCGCCCCGGCGAAGAACTGCAGGTAGGTCCAGTTCCCGTGGAACGCGCTCGCCGAGATGCCAAGCACGGTCATGACGCTGAGCTCGGTCGCCACGAGAGACAGCGCGGCGACCCACCACGGCAGGCGGCGCCCGGCCAGGAAGTAGTCCTCCGGGGTCCGGACGCCCAAGCCGCCAAACCAGGCCGCCAGGACCATCACGCCGAGAACGGCGAAAAACATCGGGGGATGATGCCTTTTCCGCGCTCTCGACGGCAACATTTATATAATCATGGAGTCCTACACTGGTCCCGCATGATCCCGCGCGCCGCGCTGACGCTGGCCGCCGCCTTGGCCCTGTCCGGAAACGCCGCCGCGGCCGATGCCCCCGCGCCCGCGGCCCATGACGGCGCGGCCGCGCCCCTGGACGAGCTCTCCCGCGACCTCCTCGCCGGCAGCGGCTATGAGATCCGCGACGACGGCAAGGTCTGGGACAAGATCGCGGAGGCCCCGGTCTCCTCCCGCGAAATGCCATACCTGATCTCGCGCCTGGCCAGCGCCCGCCGCCTCAAGGCACTCATCGAGCTGCGCCTTCTTCTCAGCAAGGCCGGCGGCGACAAGAGCCTGACGCCGGAGGAGCGCGAGGCCGCGCGCGCGATCCTGCGCCGGAGCTGGGCCGTCCTCGGCCTGAGCGCGCGCCGCGACTTCCGCTCCTACTTCACCCCCGAGGAGCTTGAGTCCCTGGACAAGGTCCCCCTCCGCTTCGAGCAGGCCGGCCTGGAGCCGCTGCGCGAGCCGCCTCCCCTGCCCGTGACCGCAGAGCCTCCGCCCGCGCAGGAGGCTCCCTCCGAACCCGTCCCCCCTGCGTCTGGCGCCGCGGCAATCGCCGGCCCGGCCGTCGCCGTGCCCGCGACGCCGCCCACGCCCGCCCTCGGCACGCTCCAGCCGTGGACCCCGCCTCCGGCCGAGCCTGCCCCGGCGGCGGACGCGCCGGCCGCCGCGGACCTCAAGCCGGCCGAGGCTCCGGCTCCCGCTCAGCCGCCGGCGCCGCCCGCTCCGGAGCCGCCCAAGCCCCTCGCGATCCCGGCGGTCGGCGCGGAGGAGTACGACGCGTTCACGGCGACGGGGCCCCACACCGACCAAAGCCGGGAGCTTCTCCGCATGATCGGCCAGGACGCCCCGGACTTCTGTCTTCCCCTGCTTCGCCGCGCGGTGGTGGGAGGCGTCGCACAAGTCGTCCTCGACGGCGAGCGGACGGGCCGGAACCTGCGCGCCGGCCGGACCGAGGACGCCGCGCGGCCCGACGCCCCGCTCGTCGTGGCGCTTTCGCCCGGCCCGGTCTTCGTGGAGCGGCGCAAGGGCCTGTTCGGGAGGGAGGTCGTGATCCTTCCTGAGTCGCCGGAAGCGTGGGCTGCTCTCGGCGCGCCCCGGCCCGCCCTGCAGGCGCTGGTCCCGGGCGCCGCCCCGGAGCGGGTCGAGGCCGGCCCCTGGGGCGCGACCCAAGTCTACGCCGACGGCAGCCGGCGCGGCGCCTACTCCGCGCCGGAGCAGGCCGGCGAGTTGCTCGAACAGCTCCTGCTCGCGGGGCTTGGGCGCGAGTCCCTGGACGCCTCGGCCTACGCGGCGCGGCGCTGGGCCCTGACCGCCAAGCGTCTCTTCTGGAGCCGCCTCAAGGAGAAGCTCCAGCGCGACGACTTCCTTGACCCGGATCGGCGCGCGGAACTGGCCGAGTGGGCCGCGCGGCCCGACGAATCGGACGACGCGCTGGCCGCGGCCTGGTCCGCCGCGCGGGCCTGGGTCCTCGACCCGCGCCGCGGGGCGCCCGAGGCCGAGCGGCTGGCCGAGGACGCGGCCCGCGGCGCCGACTGCGCGCGCGCGGCCCTGGAAGACGGCCTGGCCGCGGCGGCGCGGCGGCGCGCGGCGCGCGCGGGCGCGCTCAAGGCGCTGGAGGACGCGGGCCTCCTGGAACCCGCCGCCGCCCAAGCCGCGGCCTCGGCCGCCGCGGACGCCGAGGCGCGGGAGCGCGTCAGGCTCCTCTCCGCGCCCGCCTGCCCGCCCGCCGACCCGGGACGCAGGCAGGCCCTGGGCCGCTCCTCGGCGCTGCTGGCCGAGGCGATCCGCGCGGAAAGGACGTGGCGCTCGCGCCAGGTCCGGGGAGGACCGCGTGCGCGCTAGCGTAGTGCTGGCTCTCCTCCTGTCGGCGGCGCCGGCCCGCGCCGACTGGCTGCTGGACGCCCAGCGCGCCGCAAACGCCCCCTCCGGCGCCGCGCCCGAACGGCCCCGGGATTCCTGGACTTCCTTCACGCCCGAGTCCGGCCTGTTCTCGGCCGACCTCCCCGCCGAAGGCTGGCGGACGCTGGAGGAAGAGGGCGCCGACGGCCTGGTCGCGCGCGCTCTCGGCCCGGACGAGCCCGGGGGGACGCTGCGGGCCGCGCTCTCCGTGCGCCTGCTCGACCGTGAAACCCCCGGCTACCTGCCGGCCAAGGAGGCCGTCGAGGCCCTGCGCCGCCCGGACCCGGCGCTGGAGCGCTCGGCCTCGCCCGTGCGCGTCGTGCGCACGCCCGCCGGCCTGGCCCGGGTCTTCGAGGTCCTTGAGACGCGGCGCCTGCCCGCCGACGAGGGCCCCTCCCTTTCGACCCAAGTCCACGCCTACGTCGCCGTGATTCCGCGCGGCGACTCGTACTACCTGATCCGCCTGCTCAGCACCCGCGCGGCCTACCTGGACTACCGCGACCTCTTCGCGCGCTTCCTGGCGTCCTTCCGGGCCGTCGGCCCGCGCTAGGAGCGTGTCCGAGTAATAGCGTAGCCCTCGGAGGAACAGGTTTGAGCCCTGGCAAGGCGCGACGAGCGAAGATAGCATCGCTATCTGAGCGAGGAGCAACGCGGCCAGGACTCAAACCTGTTCCTCCCTTTCCTATCGTGTTTTTCGTCGGCATTGCCGACGAAAAACATCAAGGGAAGGGTCAAACACCTTTGACTTCCAGCGTCGTTGCTCGTCGCTTACATACCTACCGGTATGCTCGCTCCTCGCGCCTAGCTGGAAGTCAAAGGTGTTTGACCGAGGGCCACGCTATTACTCGGACACGCTCCTAGGAGCGGATCTTATAGCCCTGGGCGATCAGAAGCCTCGCCAACGCATCGCGGTGATCGCCCTGGAACTCGAAGGCTCCGTCTTTTAAGGTCCCGCCGCAGCCGAGGCGCTTTTTAAGGCGCGCGAGCATCTCCTCCTTGAGCGTCGGGTGGAGGATGAGGCGCTCCAGGCGGGTGACGCCGGCGCCCTTGGCGCCGCGCCGGAAGGAAAGGCGGACGGGTTCCGGCTGCGGCGGCATCACGGCCTCAAGCCTCGAGTGCGCGGCGCAGGGAGCCGCCGGCGGCGGAGAGGGCCCGGCGCGCCCCGGCCGCGGAGAGGCCGCGGCGCGCCATGAGGACGGCGGCCTTGACGCCGCCGCCCGAGGCGCGCAGGAGGGCGCGGGCGCGGGCGGGGCTCACGCGGCCCAGGTCGGCCGTCATGCGCTCGGCGCGCAGGCGCAGCTTGCGCGAGGTGGGCTTCAAGTCCACCATCCAGTGGTCGTGGACCTTGCCGATGCGGATCATGGCGCCGGTGGTCAGGGCGTTGAGGACGAGCTTGGCCGCGGTGCCGCTCTTGAGGCGGGTGGAGCCGGTCACCGCCTCGGGCCCCACGTCGGGGGCGATGACGACGTCGGCGGGCCGCCCCGCGGGGCGGCCGTTGGAGGTGACCAGGATGGTGCGCGCCCCGCGCCGCCGCGCCGCGGCCAGCGCCGCGCGCACGAACGGCGTGACCCCGCTGGCGGCCACGCCCACGACGACGTCCCCGCGCCGGACGCCCGCCGCGGCCCGGCGCCCGAGGCGGGGGTCGTCCTCGGCCCCCTCCTTGGCGCGAAAGACCGAGCGCGGCCCGCCCGCGATGACGGCGCGGATCTGCCGCGGCCGGGTGTTGAAGGTGGGCGGGCACTCGGCGGCCTCGAGCACGGCCAGGCGGCCGCTCGTGCCGGCGCCCAGGAAAAGCACGGAGCCGCCGGCTTGCAGGCCGGCGGCGACGAGCTCCACGCCGCGCGCGGTCTGCGCGGCGGCCTTGGCCGCGGCCAAGGGCGCGCGGCGGTCCTCGGCGTGGAGGAGGCGCACGATGTCGAGCGCGGAGCGGCGGTCAATGTCGCGCGTGCGGGGATTGGGCTGCTCGGTGGGAAGGCGGGCGTAGAGACGCGCGGACAACAGGGCCACGCTACAATGCCCCTTCGTCGGCCGCGCCGCCGAGGTCCGCGGCGGGCGCGCCAGCGGCCGGCGCGGTGGAGGCCGCCGGCGCCTCCGGCGGGACCGGGTCGTCGATCCAATCCAGCACGCGGGCGGTCAGGCCCTTGTTGCGCGCCAGCATCCGCGTGCCGCGCTCCTCCGCGACGACGAGCAGGGACGCGCGGCGCGCGCCCACCGAGTTGACGGCGAAGGCGTGGAGGAGCGGGACCTCCTTGGCCGCGAGCTTGTCCTTCTCGGCGTGAACCATCAGGATCGGCGCGGAACGGCCGCGAAAAGCGCGCAGGGCGTTGACGATGGGGACTTCCCGCCAGGCCAGGCCGGGCGAGAGCATCACGAGAAAGGGGACCCCGGAATGCACGGCGGCGTACTTGACCGCGACGCTGCTTCCCACCTCGGCGCCGATCAGGCCGATCTCATCCTCCGGGAGGCCCTGGGCGGCCAGGAACGCCGCGGCGGCCTCCACGTCGCGGGTCATGTCCTCGTAGTCGTTGGCGCCCTTGGCCTGGCTGAGCTTGCGCCAGACGATGGTCTCGCCCGCGGGCGTGACGCGGCTCTCGCCGTGGCCGCGCAGGTCCACGCCTAGGACTCCGAAGCCGCGCCGCGCCGCGGCCGCCGCGAAAGAGCGCCAGTCCTCCCTGCGCTGGCCCGTGCCGTGGAGCAGGACCAGCGTGGGCCGGCCCGGCTTGGCCCTGAGCCAGGCTGCGTGGAGCGTCCAGCCGTCGGCCGTCTTGAGGAGGACGGGCTCCCCGGGGAACGGACGCGGACCGGCCGGAGCCGGCGCGGCCAAGGCCCCCAGCGCCGCGGCCAGAAGCAGCGCGGACGTCATCAGACTACGGAAGGATCTCGTCCTTCCGGAACCAGAGCGCGACCTCGCGCGCCGCGTCGGCGGGGTCGGAGGAGGCGTGGATCACGTTCTCGAACTGCCCCGACGTGGTGATGCGGCCGAAGGAGCCGCGGATCGTGCCCGGCGCGGCCTGCTCGGGGTTGGTGGCGCCCGCGACGTCGCGCACCTTCCTGATCGCGCCCTCCCCGCGGTAGACCAGGGCCAGCACACGATGGTCCTTGATGCCGTGGAACTCGCCGCGGATGTACTTGATGAGCCCCTCGAAGAAGGGCTTGTCCGAGAGCGCCTGGTAGTGCTCGCGCGCCATCTTCTCCGACACCGAGACCATCTTCGCGGCGACCATCTCCAGGCCCGAGGCGTCCAGCCGATCGATGGTGAGTCCGGTCAGCCGCCGCGCGGCGCCGTCCGGCTTGATGAGGAGGAGAGTCTGCTCGATAGCCATAACCGTCAAGATTCTATCGAATCGGCTGTTTCCAATGGAAGGGAAGACATGTAATGAAAATTTCGCATCTAATGAGAATATTGCATGGTACAATGGCCTGGGTCGCCGGGAGGCAAGGAATGGACCGCGAGCGCCATCTTCAGGAAATCGCACGCCTGCTGAAAATACATCCCGTGGTCGCCATTCTGGGCCCCCGGCAATGCGGCAAGACCACCTTGGCGCGCCGGTTCGTCTCGCGGATGCCCTCGCGGCGGCCGGCCAACTCCTTCGACCTTGAGGATGAGACCGACCTCGCTCGTCTGGAAGCGCCGAAATTGGCTCTGGAGGAACTCCGCGGGCTTGTCGTCATCGATGAGATCCAGCGCCGGCCCGCGCTGTTTGAAACGCTCCGGGTTCTGGCCGACCGCCGCCCCGTTCGATCGCGTTTCCTCATCCTCGGAAGCGCTTCTCGGGATATGATCCGTCAAGGCTCGGAGTCCCTGGCGGGGCGCATCGGGTTCCTGGAGCTTCCGCCTTTTACGGCGGAGGAGGTCGCCGCGAAGGACCTGCGCAAGCTCTGGATGCGGGGCGGCTTCCCGAAGTCGTTCCTGGCGGCCTCCGCGGACGCTTCGCGCCAATGGCGCAAGGACTACATCTCCACGTTCCTGGAGCGGGACATCCCAGCGCTCGGATTTCGCATCCCCGCGAACTTCATGCGCCGCTTCTGGACGATGCTTGCGCATTACCATGGACAGATTTTCAATGCGTCTGAAATCGGCCGATCCCTGGGATTATCGAACGACACGATGCGCCGCTATCTGGACGTCCTGTCCGGCACCTTCATGGTGCGGCAGCTCCAGCCGTGGCACGAGAATCTAGGAAAGCGGCAGGTTAAATCGCCCAAAATCTACTTCCGGGACTCCGGCATCTTTCACGCGCTCCTTGGGACCTGGACCGAAAAGGACCTCCGGACTCATCCCAGGCTCGGAGCCTCCTGGGAGGGCTGGGTCCTTGAGGAAGTGATCCGGGCGCACGTTGCGGCGCCGGAGGAAGCTTATTTCTGGGCGACGCACAGCCAAACCGAGCTGGACCTCCTGATCGTGCAGGACAACCGCCGCATCGGATACGAAATCAAATACACGGATGCCCCCCGATTGACGCCTTCCATGCGGATCGCGCTGCGCGATCTCAAGCTGAACGAACTGGTCGTGATCTTTCCGGGAAATCAATCCTTTCCGTTGGCGGATAAAATCCGCGCCGCCGGTTTTGAGACGTTTTTGCAACGGAGCCCGCGCGCGGCGCTGCCCTCCTAAAATCTCAGGCCCTCAAACCCAAACGCCGCGGGCAAGCTGGCCGGCCAGGAACTCCGCGATGCGGTCGGGATCGTAGGGCCAGGCGTAGTCGACGGTCAGGCCGGGATGGCGGGTCCCCAGAGCTTTGACCAGGGCAGGGAGTTCGAACTCGGCGTGGACGCCGCCGCGGGTGTACATGGTGCAGACCAAAGTCACGCGCGTGAAGCCCTCGGCGGCCAGGGACTCGACGGCCGTCTCCACCGAAGGCGCGCAGAACTCGTTGTAGGCGACGACGAGGCGGCGGCCGCCCAGGCGCGGGGCCAGGGCGCGGGCGATCTCCTCCAGGCCGGCCTGGTAGGGATCGGTCGCGGGGGTGCGGGGCCAGGAGCGGACCTGGCGGTCGAGCTCGGCCTCGCGGGCGCCCGGCGACGTCTCGCCCCGGGCGCGGCGCTCCGCCTCCAGGCGCTTGAGCTCGGCCACCAGGCGGCCGGGCGTGTCCGAGGCCGCGGCGCCGTGGCCGATCAAGACGACGGCTTCCCTCATGGAAAGAATTATACAATCCTTCCATGGCGCGAATTCTCATCGTCGATGACCAGCCCGAGATCGTGGAGCTGCTGGGCATGTCCCTGACGCGCGACGGGCACGCCGTGAGCTCCGCCGCCAACGGGCGCGAGGCGCTGGCGGCCATGGGCATCGAGCCGTCCGCGCCCGAGGCCGCCTTGCCCGAGATCGTCCTGCTGGACGTGATGATGCCGGTGATGGACGGCTACCAACTCAACCAGCGCCTGCAGACCGAGCCGCGCGCCAAGGGCGTGCCCATCATCGTCATGACCGCCAGGGGCCAAAAGATGCGCGATCTCTTCCTGGCGGCCCCCAACGTCGCCGCCTACCTGCAGAAGCCTTTCGACCCCAAGACCCTGCGCGAGCTCATCGCCGGCATCCTGAGCTCGAACGCCCGGCCCAAGTCCAATGCCTGAACCCGCCGACTCCGCCTCCGCCGGCGGGCTGGAGGAATTGATCGCGGCCAAGCGGGCCAAGGCGGCGGAGCTGCGCGCGCGGGGCGTCGATCCATACCCTTCCCGCGCCGCGCGGCGCAACGACTGCGCCGACGTGGCGCGATTGGCCGCGAGTTTGGCCGACCCCGCCGCTCGCTCCGCGGAATCCGTCGCCGTCGCCGGCCGCTTGGTCGAACTGCGCGACATGGGCAAATCGCTTTTCGGCCGCCTCTCGGACATGACGGGCAAGGCGCAGGTGTATTTTAAGAAGGACGTGTTGGGAGAAGAGCTGTTTGCGCTGGTCAAGAGAGACACCCATGTGGGCGATTATCTCTCGGCCAGCGGTCATGTCTTCCGCACGAAGACCGGCGAGGCGACCGTGGCCGCTGAAAATGCGACGCTGCTGGCCAAGGCCATCCGGCCGCTCCCGGAAAAATGGCATGGGCTGACCGACAGGGAGCTTAAATATCGTCGCCGCCATTTGGACCTCATCGCCGATCCGGCCAGCCGGGAAGTTTTTCTCAAGCGAGCCAAGATCGTCTCCGCGATCCGCCGCCTGCTCGACGGCCGCGGCTACGTGGAAGCGGAAACCCCGGTCCTGCTCGGCCAGGCGGGCGGGGCCTCGGCGCGGCCGTTTGCGACGCGCCATCACGCCCTCGACCAGGACATGGTCCTGCGCATCGCAACGGAGCTCCCGTTGAAAAAACTCGTGATCGGGGGGATCGACCGGGTCTACGAGATCGGCCGCGTGTTCCGCAACGAGGGCGTCGACACCCGCCACAACCCGGAGTTCACGATGCTGGAGGCCTACGAGGCCTACTCGGACTACGAGGGCATGGCCGCGCTCTTCGAGTCCCTGCTGGCGGCGTGCGCCGAGGCCTGCGGCGTCTGCGAGGTCGAGTGGCGCGGCGCCAAGGTCTCGCTCAAGCCCCCCTTCCGGCGGCTGTTCCTGCCGGAGATATGGAAGCAGCGGTGCGGCGAGCCCATCGAGGCCGTGCTCCAGGGCAAGGGCTTCAACCGCCCGGCCCTGCTCAAGCTCGCCGGCCGCCTCGGCCTGCCCGCCGGCGAGACGACGTCCAGCGCCAAGGTCTTCGACCGCATCGTGGAGGCCAAGATCGAGGACCTGCTCCAGCAGCCCGCCTTCCTTTTCGACCACCCCGCCGCGGTCACGCCGCTGGCCAAGCTCAAGCCCGGCTCCGAGAGCCTGGTCGAGCGCTTCGAGTGCTTCGCCGCGGGCATCGAGCTGGCCAACGCCTACACCGAGCTCAACGACCCGCAGGACCAGCGCGAGCGCCTGGCCGAGCAGGCGCGCCAGAGGGCCGCGGGCGACGCCGAGGCCGATCTCCTCGACGAGGACTTCATCGAGGCCATGGAAGCGGGCATGCCCCCCATGGGCGGCATCGGAGTCGGCATCGAGCGCCTGACCATGCTGCTGACGGGCCGCGACTCCATCCGAGACGTGATCCTCTTCCCCACGCTCAAGCGGCAGGGCTGACCTGGCCATGGGCCTGGAGCTCTTCATCGCCCTGCGCTACCTGCGCGCCAAGCGCAAGGGGCTCTTCGCGGCCGTGACCACCGCCATCGGCGTGGCGGGCGTGACCGTGGGCACGGCGGCCCTGATCACGACCCTCTCCGTGATGAACGGCTTCCAGACCGACATCCAAAAAAAGATCATCGGCGCGCAGGCGCACGTGAGCGTGTTCGGCGTGGGCTCGGCCCGGGGCGTGGCGCGGGCCGAGCAGGCCGCGGCCGCCGACCCGCGCGTGGCCGCGGCCGCCCCGTTCGCGCTGGGGCAGGCCATCGTCACCTTCCGCGGGCGCTCGACCGGGATCATGCTCAAGGGCGTGGACCCGGAGCGGGAGTTCCGGGTCAACGACCTTGCCCGAAGCCTCGCGGAGGGGAGCTGGGACGGGGTCTCCCGGGACAAGACCCCGGGGATCGTCCTGGGCGTGGAGCTGGCCGACCGGCTGGGCGCGGCGCGCGGGGCCGAGGTCGTCCTGGTCTCGCCCGAGAGCATGGCCACGCCGCTGGGGCTCCTGCCCCGGATGCAGCGCTTCTCGGTCGTCGGACTGCTCAAGACCGGCTACTACGAGTACGACAGCGCGACGGCCTGGACGGGCCTCGCGCCCGCGGGCGCCTTCCTGGGTCCGGCGGCGGGCGCGGCCGGCCTGGGCCTGCGCCTCAAGGACCTGCGCGACGCCGACGCCGTCGCCGGCCGCCTGCGCGCCGAGCTGGGCCTGCCGCGCTCGGTGCGCACCTACGCGCAGATGAACCAGACCCTCTTCGCGGCGCTCAAGCTCGAGAAGACGGTGATGTTCCTGATCCTGACGCTGATCACGCTGGTGGCCTCGCTCAACATCGCCTCCACGCTGATCCTGCGCTCGGTCGAGAAGACCCGCGACATCGGCCTGCTCAAGGCCCTGGGCGCGACGCCGCGCATGATCGAGCGGATCTTCCTGGTCGAGGGCCTTCTGATCGGCGGCTCGGGCGTGGCCGCGGGCGCGGGGCTGGGGCTCCTGCTGTCCTGGGTCATCGCGACGTTCCCCATCGTGCGCCTGCCCGACGAGATCTACTACCTATCGCGGGTGCCCGTGGACGTGCGCGGCGGGGACGTCGCGGCCGTGATCGCGCTGGGGCTGGTCCTCACCTTGCTGGCCACCGTCTACCCCGCGCGGCGCGCGGCCAAGGCCGATCCCGTGGAGGCCATCCATTATGGCTGAACCGGCTCTGAGCGCGAAAGGCCTGTCGAAGAGCTACGGCGCGGGCGCGGCGGCCGTGCCCGTCCTGCGCGGCGCGGACCTGGACGTCGCCGCCGGCGAGTTCGTGGCGGTCCTCGGCCCCAGCGGCTCGGGCAAGTCCACGCTCCTGCACCTGCTCGGCCTCATGGACCGGCCCGACGCCGGGACCTTGTCCCTGGCCGGCCTCAGCGTCGAGGCCCTCGACGAGGACGCGCGCGCCCGGGCGCGCGGCGCCAAGCTCGGCTTCGTCTTCCAGTTCGACTCCCTGCTGCCCGAGTTCACCGTCCTGGAGAACGTCCTCATGCCCGCGCGCATCGCGCGGGCCCAGGGCCTCTCCCGGGAGCCTTGGGCCGCGGCCCAGGCGCGCGCGACGTCCCTGCTGGACTCGCTAGGCATCGCCGGACTCGCCGGCCGCCTGCCCTCCCAGACCTCCGGCGGCGAGCGCCAGCGCGCGGCGCTGGCCCGCGCCCTGGTCAACCAGCCCGCCGTCCTCCTCGCCGATGAGCCCACCGGCAACCTCGACGCGGAGAACGGGCGCCGGGTCTTTTCCGACCTGCGCCGCGCCGCCCGCGAGCGCGGCGCCGCCGTCGTCTTCGTCACCCACGACGAGCCCGCCGCCCGCGCCGCCGACCGCGTCCTGCGCATGGACGCCGGCGTTTTGCGCCCCGCTTAAGCCGCCGGCGGCGGGGAGCCGTCAATAGCGTTGGCCCCTTGGAATAGGACCGCGGTAACGGGGCCTGGACGGACCGTAGCCGGGCACAGAGTCCTCTAGTCGGCCCGTGACCTTATGCCGGGAGTCGGCGAAAAGATGATCCTTGAGCGTGGTAATCCAAACCATCTGGATCACATCTTCCTTCCTCATCTGCGCGGCGTCCAAATAGCTGTTGTCCTGGGGACCCCAGGAATTGCGCAGCAGGAAGCGCTGATGCGCGGGATCGAAACCCGTGACGATGAACGCGTGGTAGCTGTTGGGGCTGCCGCTAAATCCGAGAGCGGCCGATATTCTCATGTCCACTCCCACGGGACGGCCTTGGCAAAGTTGGTCGAGAAGGATCCTCTTAAGGTCATGCTTCTCTTCGTCTCGCAGAGCGGTCCATAAGAAATAATTCAAATCATTCTCATCAATCAGCCTCTTGATTTTGAGGCGCTCCTGCTCAAGCTTTTGCTCGGACGCGCGGTCGGAGGCCGCAGGGTTGAGCAAGGCCTCGATATTGGTCGCAACCCGCGTATCGTTTGCCTGCATCCCCAGGGCCGCAAGATCGGCCTGGAACTTGACATCCGTGAGAGCCCGCTGAACCATATTGCGGACAATCAGTTTCACGACCGCCCTCAAGCTCTCATCGGTCTTGTATTCCCTTCGCAGCGCCGGCATGTACTTGGTTTGTATGGTGTTGAAGATCGCCGCCAGCAGCCTCCGGTATTTGTCATAGCGCCCCCTTTGCTGGGAATCGGCGCTGCAGCTCATGAACGGCGCATAAGGCACGGCTTCCTGCGTCACCACTCCAAAATGAAAGATGGCGCCAACAGCGCCGCCCTGGCAACCTCCCCTTTGAAAATCCTCAGGCTCGATGGGCTTGCCCTCCAGCAGCTTCTCGTACGGAAAGTAGCTGGAATCAAGGTCAAGGAGGCCGTATCGGAGGAAGAGATCGGCTTCCGACAGCCGGATGGGATGACCCGCGCGCAGGAGCGCCGACTCCACAAGTCCTATGGAGGCGAAAGCGAAGCAAGAGCCAGCTTGTGATTGATCCCCAATCCCCTTGGGGAAAAGCTTCGAGACATCGCAGAGGACGTTCGGTGTCTTAAGGTCAGCGGAGACCGCCGAAGGCAAGAGGGACTGCGGCATCTTCCGCTGATCCTGGACACTCCTTCGAGTCGTCTTTCCCAATCCTTCAACGACATCCGCTAAATCCTGATTGGAATCCGCCCGCGCCGCGCCCTGGAGGAATACCCCCGCCGATAGAGCCCACAAAATTGAAAAGCTTGAAGCTCGCATTGTTCCGCCGTTCGGCTCAGGATCCGGACGCCCTCGTTTGGGCGGCGTCCCGGCGATTGCGCTGCGCAGGAATGTCCGACGCCCCCGTGCATTGATTCCCCGATCGGCGGCACTCGTCCCAAAGCGCAGAAAACGTCGACGGCCTCTTCTTTTGCCAGTTCCTTAAATTCTTGATGACGAGGTCTTCGCCCGCGACGGCCTCTCCCTCGGACGAGCGCGCGGGGGAGCGTAAATCGCGCGCCAGGGAGGCTGTGTTCAAGCCATAGGTCTGGTCGACAAACTGCAGGAGGGCCGCCCCACAGACGTAGCCGTCCCGATAATGGCGAAACTTGCCCCGGCAGTCCAGAGCCTGCTCCCAGTCCGTGCCTGAGCCAAATCCGTGCCGGGCAGCGAGGTAGTCGGCGAACGCCTCATGCAGCCACTTCATCCTTTCGAACGCGGACGGGTCGTACGTGGACGGGGCGCGATAACCAACGGCAAGATGAAACAGCTCATGAACGAACGTGCCCTTGCCTTTTCGCTGCAGGGACTTGTCCCTCCACCTTTCGGCATCGCAGGCGATCCAGCCCTGGGAATGATCCGCCTTGAACGTGGTGTTGCAAAGCTCTCCCGGCGAAGCCCAAGGGGCCTGGAACACGATGACGATGGGCTGCGGAAGCAAGGCTTCCTTCCCGCGCCCTGCTCCATAAACGCGTCTTGCCACCGATTCGGAATCCAGATGGCAGATGATCGCCGCGGCTTTGGCGATATTTTCCAGGTCTTCGTCCAGACGCGCCGGATATTGAACCACGCACGTCGTATAGGCCTCGTTCGTGCCGTTGACCTGGCGCCGGCCCATCGCGGCCATTTGGAGCAGGGCGCGATCCCCGGCCATCTTGACCACCACGGACTCCTCGTCCCTATAGACCGGGCCCAACTCCCTCGTTTTTGCATGAGAAGCGCCGGCCGAAACGAGCAAGCAGATCAGCGCCGTCGCAGCCGCCGCCCCCATCCGGGAAGTCTAAGGCCGAAACCGCGGCCTGTCAATATGATCGTTAATCCGTGTCAACTCATCTAAAAATGTGACCGAAGGATAAGCCGTTCCGTTGGCCGTGTTTGCGTTGTCGTCATCAGTTGACGTTGAGCCTGCTCTCTCTTGCCCACTGCACCCCGATCTTGTCGAGCGTCATGT
>JACQPJ010000009.1 GCA_016207605.1 Elusimicrobiota bacterium | reverse complement strand
GTCCAGGCCGGCCTCCACGCAGCGGTGCAGGAAGACGGCGTTGAGCACCTCGCGCCCGGCGGGCGGCAGGCCGAAGGAGACGTTGGAGACGCCGAGCACGGTCCGGCAGCGCGGCAGCTCCTTTTTGATCAGGCGCAGGCCCTCGATCGTCTCGACGGCCGAGCCCCAGTAGTTCTTGTCGCCCGTGCCGGCGGGAAAGACCAGCGGGTCGAAGACCAGGTCCTCGGCGTCCAGGCCGTACTTGCCCGTGAGCAGGTCGTGGGAGCGCCGGGCCACGGCGAGCTTGCGCTCTCGCGTGAGCGCCATGCCCTGCGCTTTGTCCTCGTCGATGGTCCCCACGACCAGCGCCGCGCCGTAGCGGCGCGCCAGGGGGACGACGCGCTCGAAGCGCTCCTCGCCGTCCTCCAGGTTCACGGAGTTGAGCAGGCACTTGCCCGGCGCGCGCTTGAGCGCCTCCTCCATGACCGCGGCGTCCGTCGAGTCGATCATGAAGGGGACCTTGACCTTGCGCACCGCGCGCTCGAAGAAGGCGATCAGGTCGGCTTTTTCGTCGCGGTCGGGGTTGGCCAGGCAGACGTCCACGATGTGCGCGCCCGAGCGGACCTGGCGGCGCGCGATCTCCGCGGCGGACTCGAGCTCGCCCGCGATGATGAGCTCCTTGAACTTCTTGGAGCCGATGACGTTGGTGCGCTCGCCGACGAGGAGGGGGCGTCGGTCCTCGTCGAGCGAGAGGACCTCCAGCCCGGCCACGACGCAGCGGCGTCCGTGGCGCGGCCGGCGCGGAGGCTTGCCGGCGACGGCCGCGGCGATCAGGCGGACGTGCTCGGGCGTGGTGCCGCAGCACCCGCCGACGACGTTGACCCAGCCCTCGTCGGCGAAGCGCGCGATCTTGCGGGCCACCGCCTCGGGCGACTCGTTGTAGCGGCCGTTCTCGTCGGGCAGTCCCGCGTTGGGGTAGCAGAGCGTGAAGGCGCGCGTCGCCTGCGCCAGAGTGCGCAGGTGGTCGGTCATGAAGTCCGGGCCCGTCGCGCAGTTCATGCCCACGGCGAGCAGGTCGAAGTGCGCGACCGACTCGGCCAGCGCGGCGATGTCCTGGCCGCCGAGCATGGTCCCCATGGACTCGACGGAGACCGAGAGCAGGACCGGCACGCGCCGCCCCGCGCCACGAAAGGCCGTCTCCAGGCCGAGGAGGGAGGCCTTGACGTTGACCGTGTCCTGCTGGGTCTCAAGCAGGATCATGTCCGCGCCGCCCTCCAGCAGACCGGCGGCGGCCTCCTGATAATAGGCCTCCACCTCGTCGAAGGCGATGCCGCCCGTGACCAGGATGGTCTTGGTGCCGGGCCCGAGCGCGCCCGCCACGAAGCGGGGCCTCTCCGGCGTCGCGTAGGGCGCGGCGGCCTCGCGCGCCAGCTCGCAGGCGCGGCGGTTGATCTCCCGGGTCTTGTCCTGGAGGCCGTATTCGGCCAGCACGTGGCGCACCGCGCCGAAGGTGTTGGTCTCGACGACGTCGGCGCCCGCGGCGAAGTAGGCCGCGTGCACCTCCCGGATCACGTCCGGACGCGTGAGGACGAGGTTCTCGTTGCAGCCCTCCAGCTCCGGCCCGCCGAAGTCCGCGGCCGCCAGGTCCCGGGCCTGGAGCATCGTGCCCATGGCGCCGTCGAGCACGAGGACGCGGCGGTGCAGGAGCTCGCGGAGCTCCTCTTCCCGGCCTCGGTCCGCGAACGTCTCTTTGTGGGGATTCATGAAAACAAAAAACCGCGCCGACAGGCGCGGTTTTCAAGGCTTCTTTAGCTCCCAGTAGGCCGGGGCAATTCGGCTGAAATCCTCGCCTGTGACGCGGTTATTATAGCGGCCCCCGCGGCGGCCTGCAAGGGTAATTTATTCCCACGGCGCTGTATTGCTACACGGTCGGCCGAAATACCGTTCAGGCGAGGTCTATCGAGCTCCAGCGGTCGCGGTAGAGGGCGCCCAGGCGCCGGCGCAGGAGCGCGTTCTCGGGCCTCTGCAGCGTCGGGTCGGCGGCGAGGAGCTCGGCGGCGTCGGCGCGGGCCCAGGCCAGCAGCCCGGCGTCCTTGACCAGATCGGCCACGGACAGCGACAGCTCCCCGTGCTGGGCGGTGCCCAGCAGCTCGCCGGGTCCGCGCAGGCGCAGGTCCTCCTCGCCGATGCGGAAGCCGTCGGGCGTCGCGGCCATGACGTCCAAACGCCGGCGGGCCTCGGGGGTCTTGGGGTCGGCGACGAGGTGGCAGAAGGACTCCGCCGCGCCGCGCCCGATGCGGCCGCGCAGTTGGTGGAGGCTGGCCAGGCCGAAGCGGTCGGCGTTTTGGATGACCATGACGGTCGCGTTGGGGACGTCGATGCCGACCTCGATGACGGGCGTGGCCACGAGGACCTGCCGGCGGCCGGCCGCGAACTCGTCCATGACCTTGGACTTGGCCTTGCCGGGCATCGCGCCGTGGATCAGCGCGACCTTGAGGCCGGGGAAGACGCGGCTTTTCAAGCGCTCGTATTCGGCTTTGGCGGCCTGGAGGTCGAGCCGGGCGGATTCCGCGATGATGGGGTAGACCACGTAGGCCTGGCGTCCAGCGGCGGCCTCGCGGCGCACGGCCGCGAATGCCTCCTCCTCCGCGGTCAGCAGCGTGCGCGCGGGCGTCCGGCCCGGCGGCATCTGGTCGATCGTGGAGACGTCGAGGTCCCCGTAGAGCGAGAGCGCCAAGGTGCGGGGGATGGGCGTGGCGGTCATGACCAGCAGGTCGAGCAGGCGGCCCTTCTGGCGCAGCGTGGCGCGCTGGCGCACCCCGAAGCGGTGCTGCTCGTCGATGACCGCGACGCGCAGGGACTTAAAGCGCACGTCTTCTTCCAGCAGGGCGTGGGTGCCAACGACCAGGTCCGTCTCCCCCGTCTCGACGCGGCGAAGAATCTCGGCGCGCTCTTTCTTGGGCACGCGCGAGGTCAGCGAGGCGACGCGCACGGGCAGGCCCTTGAGGAATCGGTCTAGCGTGGCGCGGTGCTGGTCGGCCAGGATTTCCGTGGGCGCCATCAGGGCGCCCTGGCCTCCGTTCTCGACCGCCAGGAGCAGGGCGGAAAGAGCGACCACGGTCTTGCCCGAGCCCACGTCGCCCTGCAGGAGCCGGGTCATCGGATAGGGCCGGCGCAGGTCGTCGAAGATCTCGACGATGACGCGCTTCTGGGCGGCCGTGAGCTCGAAGCCCAGCCCCCGCCGGAAGGGGGTGAGCAGCGTCCGCTTGATCTCGTAGCCGTAGCCCTTGGCCAGCCCGCGCGTCTGGCGGCGCTTCAGGACCCAGGCGCACTCCAGCAGCAGGAGCTCCTCGTAGGCCAGGCGTCCGCGCGCGGCCTCCAGCTTGGCCGCGTCATCGGGGAAGTGCAGCCCGCGCAGGGCCTGCGGGGCGGGGGGCAGGCGGCGCTTGGCCGCCAGGGGCGCGGGGACTCCGTCGCGGACCTCGCCGCAGGCCAGCTCCAAGGCCGCGCTGACGCGCTCGCGCACGAAGCGCTGGCTCAGGCCCTCGGTCAGGGGGTAGAGGGGCGTCAGGCGCGCGACGTGGAGGGGCCAGCGCGGGTCGTCGAGCGGGTAGTGCTCCTCGACGCGAATCTCCCGCGCGCTGACCAGGTCCCCCTCGGCCCGGCCCACGACCCACAGCTGCGCGCCCTCGCGGACTTCCTTCTTAAGGCGGGCGAACGCGTCGAAGCGGCGGCTGAAGTGCTTGAACCAGACGGCCGCGACCTCGCCCTGCGCCGTGGCCAGGTCCGCCTTGTACAGCGCCAGGCTGGGCCCCGCCCCGATCACGCGCGCGCCCAGGACCCTCCCGCGCGCGACGACCAGTCCGTCGGCGGCCGGCCGGCGGAGGTCGGCGGTTTCCCGGCGGTCCTGCCAGGCCCGCGGATAGTGATGGAGCAGGTCCTCGAGAGTGCGCACGTCGAGGCGCGCGAAGAGGTCCGCGCGGCGCGGCCCCACTCCCTTGAGGAACTGGATCGGGCGGTCGAGGTGGTTTTTAGGTTGGGTGTTTGCTAGAATCAACGAACGCTATGTCCTTCAAGTGTCAAATTCCCGGCTGCGGCAAGGGGCCCAAGACCGGCTGGAGCTACAGCCACTCCCATAAGGGCTCCAAGCGCGTGTTTCGTCCCAACCTCCAGCGGCAGAAGGTCGTCATCTCCGGACGCGCGATGACGGCCTACGTGTGCACGGACTGCATCAAGTCCGGCCGCGCGCTCCGGCCGACCCGATAATACCACAGTGCCCTTCCCTCTGAAAAAAGAGGGACTCCTCCAGGCCTGGGCCTATGCCCTGGCGTCCGTCGTCTTCCTGCTGCCCGTCGTCAACCCGGACATCTGGTGGCATCTCTCGGCCGGACGCTGGATCTGGGAGCACGGCGCGGTCCCCGCGGCGGACTCTTTCTCCTTCACCCGCGCCGGCGCGCCCTGGATAGACTTCGAGTGGCTCTTCCAGCTTGCCGTCCTCGCCGTCCATCGCGCCGCGGGCGACTGGGGCCTATGGGCGCTCAAGTTCGCCCTCCTGGCCCTCGCGGCCTGGCCCACCGACGGGCTCCTGCGCGACCGCGGCGTTTCCGGAGGAGCCCGCGTCCTGGCGACCGCGGCCTGGGCGGCCGGCTTCTTCTCCAAGGCGGATCTGCGGCCCGACCTGCTCTCGGCCGCCTTCTTCGCCCTTCTCCTGCGCCGCCTGGAGTCCGGCCGGGCGTCCTTCCTGTTCGGCTTCGGGCTTTTCGCGCTTTGGGCCAACCTCCACGGCGGCTTCGTCCTCGGCCTGGGCCTCTACGCCGCGGCCGCGCTCCCGCGGCGCCGGACGGGGCGCCCGCCCGCGCGGGACCTAGCCGGCGAGGCCTGCGGCGCGCTGCTTGGCGCCTGCCTCAATCCCTTCGGCCTGCGTCTCTACGAGGTCTTTTTCCTCCACGCCGGCGACCCGGCCATGCGCGCCTTCGTCGCCGAGTGGCAGGCCTTCTCCCTGCGCTGGTCCTTCCACTGGCCGCTGGCCGCCTTCCTGCCGGCGTCGCTCGCCGCGGCCTGGCTGCGGCGCCGCGAGGACCCGCTCCTGGCCGCCGTCGCCGCCGCGGCCGCCGTCGCCGGGATTTGGTCCACGCGCTTCACGCTTTACTGGGCCGCCGCCGCCGCGCCCCTCCTCGCCGCGGCCCTGCCGCGCGCCCACCCCGCCGCGCTGGCCCTGATCCTCGCCGGGCTGACCGCCCTCGGGGCCCGGGCCCTGCGCCCCGTTCGCCTGGGACTCCCGTTCCAAGACCTCTATGTCGCGCGGCGGGCCGCGGATTTCATCGCGGAACAAAAACAAGAGCTGGGGGGCCTGCGGCTTTTCAACACCTACGAGTGGGGCGGCTATCTGGGCTGGCGCACCGGCGCTCCCGTCTTCGGCGACGGGCGCTACCTGTTCCACGGCCAGAACGCGGCGTTCCAGGCCGCCCTGGAGTCGCCCGCCGACTTGGCCGCCTTCCTGGGCAAAGAGCGTCTCGACGGGCTCTTCGTGCGCCGCTTTCGTTCCTTCATCGAGGGCGTGCGCGTCCACCCGGACGGCTCCCGCGTCCCCGTGCGCCGGCCCTGGTATCTCGCGTTCCTGCCGCGGGAGCGCTGGGCCCTGGTCTATTGGGACGACCTGGCCTTGGTCTTCGTGGACCGCGCCAAAGTCGCGCCCGCCTGGCTGTCCGCGCACGAGTACCGCTGGTGGCGTCCCGACGACGACGAGGCCCGCGACGACGCTCTCGCGCGCGGGGAGATCCCCCGCGCCGCCTACGACGCCGAGCGCGCCCGTCAGCAGAGCGCGCTTAAGAGCCATTGACACAAATTATTTTTACATTTATAATATGTGACATATGACCAGGACGGCGGCGCCCCGCAGCGCAGAGTCCCTACAGCCCGAAGTTGTCCAAATTCTGGGTGATTTCAATCCATGGTGGCAAAGCAATCGGCCTCGCAGAGAAGTTCCTCCCTTTCGTCGAAGGGGGGTCCCGGAACTGCTCGCACGGCTGGCCCAACCCAAAGGGCTCATTGAGATTATTCGAGGGCCGCGGCAAGTCGGCAAGACCACTGCCATCAGCCAAGCGATCGAACATATCCTGGCGCGCGGCGCAAAGCCGAGCGACATCTTGTTCGTCCGTTTCGACCAAGAAGTGCTTCGCGAAAGCCGCGGCGGCCTAATCCCGATCATTCGATGGTTTGGAGAGACGATCCGCAAACGCCCTCTGGACCAAGGGGAGCCGGCGTACATTTTTCTGGATGAGATTCATAAGCTCGACCGGTGGGATGAGGATGTCAAGTTTCTTTCGGACACCTTCAAGGTTCGGCTGGTGCTCACCGGCTCATCGAGCGTCCTCGTCGCAAGAGGCGGACGCGAGAGCTTGGCGGGCCGCGCCTTTACGACAGAGATGCCAACGTTCCAGTTTCGTGAGGTCTTGGAGGCGTGGGAGCCGGGGAGCGTCGTTCGCTTGCCGCCGTCGACTCCGTTCCGCGATCTCATAGGAGCTGACCCCAACAAGCTTTTTGGACCGCTCCAATCGCTGCGCCCGCAGCAGGTGCATTCCCTTCGACGGCACCTTGACCGATACTATAACCGAGGCGGCTACCCAAGGCTTTACAACGGCGAGGTTGGCGAGGATCAATGGGCGGATTATTTGACGCAAACGATCATTGACCGCGTGCTCGGTGTAGACGTTCCAGACCTCTTCCCGGTGCACAATCCCAAGCTGCTTCGCTGGATTTACGTCGAAATAGCTCGAGCCACGGGCCAAGAGGTGGTGCAATACCGCCTCGCTGAATGGGCGAACCAAGCGGGGTTTAGAACGAGCCAGCCGCATGTGGGCCGATATATGCACTACTTGAGTGACGCGCTCTTGATAAGGGAGTTTAAACGTTATCCGTTGGTCAAGCGAACGAGCGCCCGCGCGCCTTCCAAGATCACTCTCACGGACCTCGGGGCGCGCAACGCGCTCTTCCGGGGGGCGCCCTCTCTGTGGGAGTCCTCGCCGGATCATGTCGGATCTTTGGTCGAGACGCTCGCGCAGTCGGTGATACGAGGGCCAAATCTCCAGATCCATTTTTTTCGGGATTTCGAGAATCCCAAAGACCGCCGCACGCCAGTGCGCGAGGTCGATTTCGTCGTGGAAGACCTGACGGGCATTGTTGTTCCGATAGAAATCAAGTTTCGCCGGCAGATTGAACCAGCGGACTTGGCGGGGCTCAAGCTGTTCATGACTCGACACAAGGCCGAGTTTGGACTGCTTGTGACCCGCGATACTCAAGCCTGGTATGACAAGGAGCGGATTCTTGCCGTGCCTCTTTTGACCTTTCTCCTTGCGTTTTAGGCGTCTTTACAGCCCTTCACCGCCGGTGAGGGCGCGCCCGGGCGCCAGGCCGGGGTTTTCGCGGGGCAGGGCGCGGCGCCGGGCGGGGCGGCGCGCCGGCGGGGGAGAGCCGGCCGCGGCGGCGGTCGAGAGGCGCGGCTCGACGAAGACGGCGGCCTCGATGATTGCGCCGGAGCAGCGGATGCTCTCGATTTTTCCGGTCCTCTCGGAGACGCTGACGTGGTCGGGGCCCGGCATGGCGGGCGGGTTGGGCCACTCGTAGGCGGTGCGGCCGGCGAGGTGGGGGAGGGACTTGCCCTCGACGTAAGGGAAGGTCTCGGCCGGCGGGCCCATGATCTGGAAGAGCTGCTCGCGGCTCATGCCGACGCGCAGCGTCAGACAGTGGCGATAGTTGGAGGCCCCGCGGCGGGAGCAAGCCATGCACGCGAGCGCGAGGGTCAAGACGCCGGCGCGCCATTTCATGTCTCCACCCCGTGCTCGCGCAGCCAGTGGCGGATCTTGGAGCGGGCGCGCGCGGTCTTGACCAGGCCGATCCAGTCCTTCTTGGGCGTGGAGCCTTTCTTGGTGAGGATGCGGCAGATGTCGCCGGAGTGGAGGGGGTGGTCGAGGCGGACCATCTTGTTGTTGACCACGGCGCCGACGCAGGCCCAGCCGACCTCGGTGTGGACGGCGAAGGCGAAGTCGAGGGGCGTGGCGCCCTCGGGCAGGGCCTTGACCTCGCCGGCGGGGGTGAAGACGAAGACCTGATGGAACTCCAGGTCGGTCTTGAGGCTGTCCAGGAACTCGCGGGGGCTGTTGAGATCCTGGAGCCACTCGATCCACTGGCGCAGCCAGTTGAGCTTCTCCTCCAGATGGGCGTCCTTGGCCTGCTCGCCGATCTTGTAGCGCCAGTGGGCGGCGATGCCGTACTCGGCGGTGCGGTGCATCTCCTCGGTGCGAATCTGGATCTCGACGACCTCCCCGGAGGGGGCGACGATGGTGGTGTGGAGGGAGCGGTAGAGGTTGAGCTTGGGCGTGGAGACGTAGTCGGTGAAGGAGCCGGCGACGGGCTTGAAGTGCGTGTGCACGATGCCCAGGAGGGCGTAGCAGTCGGCGACGGTGCCGGTGATGAGGCGCACGCCGAGGGCGTCCTGGATTTCCTCGAAGGGCTTGTCCTGGCGCTCCATCTTCTGGTAGAGCGACCAGAGCGTCTTGGTGCGGGCGAGGATGCGGCAGGGAATGCCCGCCGCGGCCAGGACCTTCTCGATGGAGGTCTTGACCTCGACGAGCCTCTTCTCGCTCTCGGCCAGCCTCGCGCCGACCTTGCGCGCCAGCTCGTCGTGCTCCGCGGGGTGGAGGTAGACGAACGCCAGGTCCTCCAGCTCGCTCTTGAGCTTGAACATCCCCAACCGGTGCGCCAAGGGCGCGTAGAGGGCCATGGTCTCGGCGGCGATGCGCTCCTGCCTATCCCGCTTCAGGAAGCTCAGCGTCTTCATGTTGTGGAGGCGGTCGGCGAGCTTGACCACGATGACGCGGATGTCCTGGGCGGTGGCGAGCAGCATCTTGCGCCAATTCTCGGCCTGGGCCTCGTCGCGGGTCTCGAACTTCAGCGCGTCGAGCTTGGTCACTCCCACGACGAGCTTGGCGATCTCCTCGCCGAACTCCGCGCGGAGCTGGGCCTCCGTCGTCGCGGTGTCTTCGAGGGTGTCGTGGAGCAGGCCCGCGCAGACCGTGGGCAGGTCCATGCGCCATTCGATCAGGGAGTCGGCGACGGCCGCGCAGTGGGTCAGGTAGCGGTCCCCGGAGGCGCGGTGCTGGTCGGCATGGGCCTTGGCCGCGAAGTCCCAGGACAGCTCCAGGGCGGTCGCGTCCACGTGCGGGGAGTAGGACGCGAAGCGCGCGAGCAGGTCCTTCTTCTCGATCATCCCGCGGTCTCCGCGGGAGGGCGCGAGGCCGCCTGCAGGTCGAAGAGGCGCCGGTAGAGCCCCTGCGCGGCCATGAGCCGGGCGGGCGGCCCGAACTCGGACATGGCTCCGCCGTTGAGGACGGCGACCAGGTCCGCGTCGGCCACGGCGCGCAGCTCGTGGGAGACCACGACGACGGTGCGTCCGGGCAGCAGAGCGGCCAGGGCCGCGGCCGCGGCGCGCTCGGCCGGCCCGTCGAGATGGGCGGTGGCCTCGTCCAGGACGACCAGCTCGGGATCGCGCAGCAGCGCGCGGGCCAGGGCCAGGAGCTGGCGCTGGCCCGCGGAGAGCGCCGAGCCCCAGTCCCCGACCAGGGCCTGGTAGCCGTCCGG
The DNA here is from genome assembly GCA_016207605.1 of Elusimicrobiota bacterium. GTDB lineage: Bacteria > Elusimicrobiota > Elusimicrobia > UBA1565 > UBA9628 > GWA2-66-18. Next base: position 2,673 of record JACQPJ010000009.1, on the reverse strand, counting down.
GAGGGCCTCGATGAACTCCGCCGCGCCGACCGCGCGGCAGGCCCTCTCGACCTCGGAGCGCGTCGCCGCGCGCCGGCCGAGAGCCACGTTCTGGAGCACGGTGTCGTTGAAGAGCATGGGCTCGGCCGTCACCAGGGCGGCGCGCGCGCGCACGGAGGCCGGGTTGAATCCGCGGGCGTCCGCGCCGTCGAGGAGCAGACGCCCCTCCTGTGGGTCGTAGAGGCGCAGGAGCAGGCGCGCGAGCGTGGACTTGCCGCAGCCGCTGGGGCCCACGACCGCCAGGCGCGCGCCCTTGGGGATTTCCAGGTCCAGGCCGCGCAGGGCCCAGCCCTTGGCGCCGGGGTAGCGGAAGCCCGCGCCCTCCAGGCGGATCGCGGCGCGCAGGCCGGGGAAGACGGGCAGCGCCGCGGCCGGGCGTTCGCCCGGGTCCTGGTCCAGGAGATGGAAGAGCCTCTCCGCCGCGGCCCAGGCGCGCTGGGCCTCCGCGTCGGCCCGGGCGAGGTTCTTGAGCGGGGCGTAGGCGGCCAGCAGGGCGCCCAGGAAGGCGAAGAAGGCCCCCGGGGTCATGCGTCCGGCGAGCACCTCGCGCCCGCCGTAGGACAGGATGAAGGCCGTGCCGACCGAGGCGCCGATTTCCATCAGGGGCGTCAGCAGGGCCGTGGCGCGCAAGTAGCGCATCATGGGCTCGAAGAAGGCGTCGTTCTCCGCGCGGAAGCGCTCGACGGCGCCCGCCTCGTCGTTGTAGGCGCGCAGGACGAGCATGCCCCGCACGCTCTCCTCGAAGCGGTGGTGGAGCCGGTCCACGGCGGCCTGGGCCTGGCGGCTGGACTCCCGCATCTTGCGGGAGAGCACGTAGAAGGCGGCCACGGACAGCGGCGAGCCCAGCAGGGCGAGCGCGGCGAAGCGCGCGTCCAGCCGCGCCAGCGAGACCGAGAGGAACACGACGGTGAGGCTGTCGCGGATCACGTAAACGGGCAGGGTCGTCAACGCCGCCTGGAGCAGGGTCAGGTCCCCGGTCGCGCGCGAGAGAACCTCCGAGCCCCGGCGGCCTTCGTAGAATTCGAGAGGCAGGGCGTGCAGGCGCCGGAACAGGTCCTCGCGGATCTGCTGGACGGCGCGTTGGCCGATCCAGCTCGTCAGGTAGTTCTGCGCGTAGGAGGCCGCCGACTTCAGGGCGACCAGGAGCGGCACGCCCGCCGCGGCCAGCCACAGCATGCGCACGTCCCGCGCGATGAAGACCTGGTCGATGATCGGCTTGAGCAGGAGCACGGAGAAGCCGTTGAAGGAGGAGACCGCGGCCATGGCGGCGCAGGCCCAAGCCGCGCGCCCGAGATGGGGCCGCAGATAGAGGCGCAGTCGCCGCGAGACGCTCATTGGCCGATCTCCGCGAGCACCGCCGCCGCCGCGCGGCCGGCCGCTCCCGGGGCGCCGAGGGAGCGGCGCGCGCCGAGCAGCTCCGCGCGCGTCTTGACCGTCAAGACCGGGTCGTCGAGGAATCTTCCGGCCGCGGCGGCCGCGCGCTCCGGCGTCGCCTCGCCCTGGATCAGTTCCGGGACGATTTGCCTGCCGGCGAGCAGGTTGGCCATCGCGATGTGTTTTACGCGGATCAGCGCGCGCGCGATCGCGTAGGTCGGCCAGGACATTTTATAGACGACCACCATGGGGATGCCGAGCAGGGCGTTTTCCAGCGTTGCCGTTCCCGAGGAGCAAAGCGCGACGTCTATGTCTTTGCGGCGGCGGTAATCCTGTTCGCGGACCAAGCAGACGTCATGCGGCAGCGCCCCATACGCCGCGTCGTTTTGATTCGACGACGCAAACAGCAGGCCTTTCAAGTCGGGTCTTTTCGTCTTTAATATCCCGAACGCCCCATAAAACACCGGGAGATGCCGCTTCAATTCCGAGGCGCGGCTTCCCGGAAGCAGCCCGAGGATCGAAGGGCTCGGCGGCGCATTGTCTTCCTTCGGCTCCGGGATCAGATCGAGCAGGGGATGTCCCACGAACTCGACGGGCACGCCCGCTTCGCGGTAGAGCGTTTCCTCAAAAGGGAAGATGACCAGCATCTTGCGCACGAGTTTTTTGAGGACCTTGATCCGGCCCGGCCGGCTCGCCCAGACCTGCGGGCTTACGAAATAGAAGGCGGGCGCCCCGGCGTCGTGCGCGAGCGTCAAAACATGCCGGTTAAAGCCGTAATAGTCCACGCAGACGACGGCCGCGGGCTTGCGCGCGCGCAGAAATTCGCGCAGACGCGCGCGCAGGCCGATCAGGAACGGGATTTTAAGGAGCGGCTCGACGAAGCCCGTCACCCCGCGCGAGGCCAGGTCCTCGATGAACTCGTCGGCCGCGGCGCGGCACAGCGCTCCGCCGACCGCCGCGATGCGGACGCCGGGGCGCAGGCGCTTGAGCGCCCGGATCAGGTTCGAGGCGTGGAGGTCTCCCGAGGGGTCTCCCGCGACGACGAGGATCATCAGCCGCGCAGGATGTCCTTGCCGACGGTCTTGGCGACCTTGCCCAGCTCCTGGGCCCAGGCGGGGATCAGGGAGCGGGAGCGGTCGTGGCCGGAGAGCTCGTAGCGCTGGAGCTCCTCGGAGATCTGCAGGGCGAGGGTGAGGGCCTCGACGCCGCGCTCGCCGCTGGGCCAGGGCTTGCGGTTGTGGCGGATGCAGTCGAGGAAGT
>JACQPJ010000053.1 GCA_016207605.1 Elusimicrobiota bacterium | reverse complement strand
GGCGTCGCGCCCTCGGGCAAAAAGGCGTTGGGGTTCGGGTCCATGACGAAGCCCTTCGCGTCGACCGGTCCCTTGAAGTCGACCGCGGTCACGATGTCCAGATAGTCGAAGCCGATGCCCTTGAGCCAGGTTACCAACGGGAGGAGGTCCGCGGGGCCCGGCACGCGAAGCGTGAGGTAGCCCTTCACCTCGGTCTGAGCCTTCCCGACTTTGGGAAACTCCTTGCCGAGTTTGGCGAGCAGGTCTTCGGCGGTCACGCCGCCCTCTTGGACAGCTCGGCCACGTCCCGACTACCCTTCTCTTGCTGCGGCGTGGCCCCGTGGCCGGCGCCGATGCGCATCTTCATCATCTTCTCCTGGAGCTTGAGGACCGCGAACTGCAGCGCCTCGGGCCGGGGCGGGCAGCCCGCGATGTAGACGTCCACGGGGATGATCTTGTCGACGCCCTTCACCACCGAGTAGGAGTCCCAATAGGGGCCGCCGCAGTTGGCGCACGAGCCCATCGAGATGACGAAGCGCGGCTCGGGCATCTGGTGGTAGATCTCGAGGATGGGGTCGGCCATCTTCTTGCACACCGTCCCGGCCACGATCATGACGTCGGCCTGGCGCGGACTGGCCCGGGGGATCACGCCGAAGCGGTCGAAGTCGAGGCGCGAGGCGTAGGAGGCCATCATCTCGATGGCGCAGCAGGCCAGGCCGAAGGTCATGGGCCACATCGATTGCCGGCGGCCCAGGTCGATGAGGTAGTCGGAGGTGGTCAAGACGAGGTCGCCGCCCGGCAGGCCCTTGGTGAGTCCCGGCAGCTTCTCGAGGATCATGGCCTCACTCCCAGCTCAAGGCGCCCTTGCGCCAGGCGAAGGCCAGGCCCAGGAAGAGGATGCCCAGGAAGGCTCCCATTTCGATCAGCGGAAGCAGGCCGCCGCCGCGCGCGGTCACCGCCCAGGGGTAGACGTAGAGAATTTCGACGTCGAAGATCACGAACAGCAGGGCGAAGGAGTGGAAGCGGATGTTGAGCTTGACCTCCGTGGAGCCCACGGCCGGGATGCCGCACTCGTAGGTGCTGTCCTTGCGGGGATCGGGCCGGCTCGGGCGCAGGAGCTTGGCCGCGAGCAAAGTGACGGCGGCAAATCCCACGCCCACGATGACGAAGGCGAACACCACGGCGTAGGCGCTCACGCGGCGGCCTTCCTCTGCACCAGGACCTTGAAGGCCTCGCCCATCCCCTCCGGATGGAGCAAGGTCTTGATCTGGGCGCGGTCCTTATATAGGGCCAGATCGTCTCCCGCGTCGGGCCCCAGCCATGTCTGGATGCCTCCGTCGAGCAGCCAGCGGGAGAGGCTTTGATAGGACTCGAGCGCGAGGCCCGCGGCGGCTCCCGCGGCGATGAGGACCTCGAAGTCGACGGAGGCCGTCAAATCCCGTTCTCCAGGCCGCGAGGTCAGGTCCGTTTCCTGCGCGTGCCGCCGGTAGGCGCGGGGCGGGTTGGGCGCCCCGGACGGGAAGCGCTTGCCGTAGTCCACGGTCACGAGAAAACCCGACTCCAGCCGGGCCGCCGCCCCCGCGATCCAGGCGCGGGCCTCCAGGCTCACGGCGTGGCGCTCCCCCTCCTCCAGCGTGTCCCGGAGCGCGGCCGCGGCATCCTCCAGTTCCGGCCGCGAGAGGGGGCCCGCGGCCGTCCGGTTTTCCGCGTCCACGTAGACTTCCCGAACTTCGCCGGCCCGCTTTTCCAGGAGATGAACGGGCAGAGCGTCGATGAGCTCGTTGGAGTAGAGCGCGCCGCGAAAGCGCGGCAGGCTGTCCAAGCTCGTGGCGGCTTCCACGCGCAGGCCGAACGCCGTCAGGCGCCGAGCCGCCGTGGTGAGGTCGCGGCGCGAGCGCTCCACGAGGGCGAAGCGCAGGCCCGCCGCCGCGTCGGCGTGGCGTTCGCGCAGGCGGCGCGCCACCTGCGCGGCCAGCGTGCCGTCGCCGCAGCCGGCCTCGACCAAGGTCAGCCCCGCCCCGGGAGCGGCCGCGGCCTCGCGCCGCAGAAGCGCGGCGAGCCGGTCGGCCAGCACCGCGCCGAAGGCCGGGTGCAGCTCGGGCGCGGTGTAGAAGTCGGCGGATTGGGCGCGCGTGGAATAGAAGCCGCGTTCAGGGTCGTAAAGCGCAGACTCCATGAAGTCCCTGAACGTGCGCATGAACGAGCGGTCTAGGCGATATCCTCGGCGCCGAGCGTTTTCTTGCCGCCCTCGGCCTGGACCTTGGCGATGGACGCCTTCACCGCGGCCTCGATCTTGGCGGACAGCGCGTCGACGTAGTCTCCGCCGGTGCGCAGCCCCGCGTCCTTGACCAACTTTTTGACCTTGCTCACGACCACCAGGACCTCGGCCATTGTGTGCCCTCCCGTGCGGCGGATCGAACGGCGCGGACCATTCAAACAGAAAAGCCGCTGCCCGACATTGACCCCGATCAACTCCCGAACTCCAAAAAACCATGGCGCCGGGAAGAATCGAACTTCCGACATGACGCTTATGAAACGTCCGCTCTACCACTGAGCTACGGCGCCGCTCGACGACGATCGCTTCGGCGGTCTTTATACAATTTTACCATCGCCTGCGTCGATCCAAAATCCGGCGGAGTGCTTTTCGATACGGGGTCTTGCCGTGGCGCGGAAGAAAAAAGCTAGAATAACAAGAGTTATGCAGCGAAGGAAACGGGCGGTCAAGGCCAGGCGCGCGCTCAAGCAGATCACGGTGATCGTCGCCGACGATCAGACCCTGTTCCGCGATGGAATCAAGGACCTTCTTGAGGGCGAGAAGCACGTGCGGATCGTGGGGGAAGCCGCCGACGGGCGCGAGGCCCTGCGCCTGGTCAAGAAGCTCAAGCCCAACGTCATCCTCCTGGACATCAAGCTGCCGTTCATGGACGGCATCGAGGCCACCCGCCAGATTCACGCCGAGTGCCCCGCGACCAACGTGCTCATCCTGTCCAGCTACGAGGACGAGGCGCACGTCATGGAGGCCATCCAGGCCGGCGCCAACGGCTATCTCTCGAAGATGCTGCCGGCCGCGGAGCTGGTCAACGCGCTGCGCACGTTCGCCAACCAAGGCGTCATGATCCCGCAGCCCGTCATGAGCAAGCTCATCGACGGCCTGCGCAGCGTCGGCGCCAGCGGGGCCGAGGCGTCCCTGGTCGCCTTGACCAAGACCGAGATCCGCATCCTCTCCCTTCTCGGCCGCGGCAAGTCCAACAAGGAGATTTCCTCCCTGCTGGCCAGCAGCATCAAGACGGTCAAGAACCACCTCAACAGCATGTTCCAGAAGCTGGGGGTGTCCAACCGCACCGTGGCCGTGATCAAGGGGATCGACCTCGGCCTCATCTCCGCCGAAAAAACGGACTAGATGCTATAGGCTCTTCCTTAGCGCATCTGTGCCGCGTCCGAAGGATCGCGGCCTAGATGCCAGGAGCTCTTCCTCAGCGCATCTGTGCCGCGTCCGAAGGGTCGAGGCCTAGATGTAAGGATCGAGGCCTAGACTATAGGGACGCTTTGGAGCCGCCGGCCTTGACGCGAGCCGCAGCCTCCGCGGCATGGACGCGAACGCGGGGGTTGGCGGCGGATTTGGCCAGCCTGTCGAGAAAGGGCAGCGCCCGCTCGTCCTCGGTCGAGCCCAGGGCCGCGAGCGCGACCAAGGTCACGCGTTCGTCGCGATCCTCGGCGTGGCCGCAGAGCCACGGGACGAGGGTCGTGTCGTGGGCCGCGTGCTCGGCCAGCGCGCGCAGGGCGGCCGCGCGCGGAGCGAAGGGCGCGCCGGCCGAAGCTTTGGATTTAAGCTGGGGGATGCGGCGAGGATCGCGCGCGGCCGACAGCGCCGAGACGGCGGAGGCGGCGAGAACGCCGCGATAGCTGGCGGTTTTTAGGTTGCGTTCGGCGATGGACAAATGGGACGGCGACCCCAGGCCGCCCAGTTGGCGGGTCGCCTCGGCCTGGACGCCCAGGAAAGCGTGGCGCCGCGCCAGCGGCGCCAAGAGCCGAGCCGCGCTCGATTGGGCGCGGCGGCCGATCTCGGCGACCACGGCCCGCAGGGCCTTAGGGTGGGGCCGGTCGAGAAGGCCTTCGAGCGCGCGGTCGGCGCTCCGGCCGTTGATGGCGCCCAGGGCGCGGATCATCTCCACGGCCGCGCCCCAGAAGCGCTCCCGGCGGATCTGGGCTTGGAGGGCGGCGACGGCTTTTTCTCCCCCCCAGCGGGCGACGGGCTCGGCCGCGAGCGCCCGCGAGACGGCCTTGCGGCCGCGCGCGAGCTGGTGCAGCCACATCGGCACGGGCTTGGCGAGCGTGAGCTTCTTGAGCAGGACAAAATCGGGGTCGAGCTCGATGTTGAGAGGCTCGCCGGGGAGGCGCCAGGCGAAGCGGTGCTCCTTGTCCGTCATGCGCTCCTTGAAGTCGCGGGTCCAGCCGCGTCCGACCAGGCGAATGTCCACGGGAAAGCGGAAGGCGGGAGAGGACTCGTCCACCGGCTGGGTCTGCAGAAGCCACAGCGAGCCCTTCTTGGTCTTGGCGTCGTAGGACCAGCGGGCGCGCAGGACCGGGTGGCCGGCGCGGTAGATCCACTGGTCGAAGAAAGGCTGGAGGTTGCGGCCCGTGGACTCCTCGACGGCGGCCGCGAGGTCCTGGGTCTCGACCGTCGCGTCGCGGTGCTTGCGCAGGTAGTGGCCGATCGCCTTGCGCCACGGCGCCTCTCCGAGCTCGCGGCGGAGCATGTGCACGACCCAGGAACCTTTGTCATAAAGATGGCGGTCAAAAATGGTCCAGGGGTCGAGGTAGGTGCGGCAGACGATGGGGCGGCGGTAGCGGCGCGACTCCTCGTCGAAATAGGCGCGGGCGTTGGCCAGCAGCTCGTAGTCGGCCTCGTCTTGGCCCTTGTCATGGGCCTGGAAGAGGACCTCGAAGTAGGTCGCGAAGCCCTCGTTGAGCCAGGCGTGGGGCCACTCCGTGCAGGTCACCAGATCGCCGAACCACTGGTGCGCCAGTTCGTGGGCGACCAGCAGATCGAGGTCATGGTCCTTGGATGCGCGGGCGTCGATGAGGCAGGCGTCGGTCTGCGTGGTGCAGGTCGTGTGCTCCATGCCGCCGGGGTACTCCGCCACGGCGACCTGGGCGTAGCGCGGGTAGGGATAGCGCACGCCCGTGACCGCGGAGAAGAAGGCCAATGCCTTGGCGGTCTTGCCCAGCCCGCGGCGCGCGTCGGCCTCGCGGCCTTTCTCGCAGTAAAAAACGACCGGAATCCCATCCCAGTCCTGCTGAATCTCGGAGAATCGGCCGACGGCCAAGGTGATCAAATAGATCGAGTGCGGCCGGTCCATGCGCCAGTGCCAGGTTTCGCGCCCGCCGCGCGCCTCATGCTCGACCAGCACGCCGTTGGAGACGGCGCGAAAGCCGGCGGGCACGCGCGCGCGGACCTCGGAGGTGGCCTTGGCGTGCGGCGCGTCCTGGCAGGGGAACCAGCGCCGCGCGTCCTCGGGCTGGCTCTGGCTCCACATCTGGCCGCCGCCGGCGGTGAAGTGAACGCCGGTCTTGGGCTCCCGGACGCGGTAGCGCGCGAGCACGCGGGTCTCGGCGTCCTGCGCCAGCGCCCGGGGCAGGGAGACGCGGAGCTTGCCTCCCGCGAGGCGGAAACGGGCGGGCCGGCCGTCGACCTCGACGCGCGAGACTTGGAGGTCCACCGCGTCGAATTCCAGCCGGCGCACGCCGGGGCGGCGCGCGCGCACCGTGGTCGCGCAGGTCCCGGAGAGGACGCGGCGCCTTAAGTCCACGTTCAAGTCGAGCTTGACGTGAAGGGAGTCGAAGTCCCGATCCGGGGCATATTTTGGCGCCTTGCCCAGCAAGGCGGCCTGGACTCCCGGCGCGCAGGCCGCGGACCAGCGCCGTCCGCAGCCCAGGAATTCCCCGTCCGCGGACACCTAGGCCTCGACCCTTCGGGCTCGGCACAGGTGTGCTGAGGAATGGTTCATAACACCTAGGCGGCCGCCTCGGCCTTGGCGGCGGAAGCGAGCTCCTTGATCATCATCGCCGCGATCTCGTTGCGCTGGATCTGGTTGGTGCCCTCGTAGATCTGGGTGATCTTGGCGTCGCGCATGTACTTCTCGACGGGGAAGTCGCGCATGTAGCCGATGCCGCCGCACATCTGCACGCAGTCGGTGGAGACCTGCATCGCGACGTCCGAGCAGTAGACCTTGCACATGGCCGACTCCTTGGTCCAGCGCTTGACGTCCAGGCGCCCCATCTCGTCGAAGACGATGGTCCTGCCCGCGATGGCCGCGTCGTAGGCCGGCTTCATGGCCTTGTCCATGGCCTTGGCGGTGGTGTAGAGCAGGGCGCGCGCGGCCTCGACCGAAGTCGCGCAGTCGGCCATCAGGTGCTGGATGGCCTGCAGGGAGGAGATCGCCTGCCCGAACTGCTTGCGCACGCGGATGTAGGCGAGGGTCTCGTCGAGCGCGCCCTGGGCGATCCCCAGCGCTTGGGCCGCGACCCCGGGACGCGAGAAGTCGAACGTGGTCTGAGCGACGAAGAGGCCGTAGCCCTCCTTGTAGAGGAGATTCTTCTTGGGGATGCGGCAGTCGTTGAAGACCAGCTCGTAGGTCGGGTTGGAGCGGATGCCCATCTTGATCTCCTTCTTGCCGAAGGAGAAGCCGGGCGTTCCCTTCTCGACCACGAAGGCGGAGATGCCGCGCGCGCCGCGGACGGGGTTGGTGGTGGCGAAGATGATGTAGGTCTCGGCCACCTCGCCGTTCGAACAGAATATCTTGGTGCCGTTGAGCGCGTAATGCTCGCCGTCGAGCCGCGCCAGGCACTTGGTCGCCGTGGCGTCCGAGCCGGCCTGCGGCTCGGTGATGGCGAAGGCCGCCAGCTTCTTGGCGCCGGCCAGGTCCGGGATGAAGGCCTCCCGCTGCTCCGGGGTGCCGAAGAGCATGATGGGCAGCGCGCCCAGGCCCGTGGCCGCGAAGGCCAGCGCGATGCCCGCGCAGGCGCGGGAGAGCTGCTCGATGACGAGGACCTGCTCGAGAAGCCCTCCGCCCAGGCCGCCGTAGGCCTCGGGCAGGTAGACGCCGTACAGGTCGGCCCGGGCGATTTCCTTAACCACGTCCCAGGGGAACTTCTCCTCGGCGTCGTAGCGTTCGCGGATGGGCTTGATCTTGCCGACCGCCATCTGCCAGGCCAGTTTGCGGATCTCATCCTGCTGCTCGGTCAGCTCGTAGTCCATGTCAGTCCTCTCCTCGCTTCAGCTTCGACAGCGCGGCGCGGGCCGCGGCCTGCTCCGCCTCCTTCTTCGTCTTGCCCGCCCCGTGCCCCAGATCCCGGCCGCCGTGCTTGACCAGGACGTGAAAGGTCTTGTCGTGCTCCGGCCCCGCGGAGGCCGTCAGCTCATAGGCCGGGGCCGCCCTGTGGCGCTTCTGCAGGAGCTCCTGGAGGCGGCTCTTGTGGTCCGTCTCCAATAAGCGCCCATGAGTGCGGCCGCACCATTCCCGCACGAACTTGGCCGCGGGCTCGTAGCCGCCGTCGAGATAGATCGCGCCGATGACGGCCTCCAAGGCGTTGGCCAGAAGGCTCTGCCGCGTCCGGCCCCCGGTCGTCTCCTCTCCGACGCCCAGGTAAAGATACGCGCCCAGGCCCAGCTCGTCCGCCCAAACCGCCAAACTGGGCCGCGACACCAGCGCGGACTTCTTCTTCGAGAGCGTCCCCTCGGGCTCGTCCGGATAGCCGGCGAAGAGCTCGTGGGCGACGACCGCGGCCAGCACGCTGTCGCCCAGGAACTCGAGCCGCTCGTTGTCCAGGCGGCTGCCGCTCTCGCTGGCGAACGACTTGTGCGAAAGCGCCTGCTTGAGCAGGGCCGGGTCGCGGAAGCGGTGCCCGAGGATCCTCTCCAGGGAATCGGCCACTCGGCCGGCCTTTTACTTCTTGGCGTGGGCCTGGATGTAGTCGATGGCCTGGCCGACGGTCTGAATCTTTTCGGCCTGCTCGTCGGGGATTTCGGTGTCGAACTCCTCTTCCAGCGCCATGACGAGCTCCACGGTGTCCAGGGAGTCGGCCCCGAGGTCGTTGACGAAGTGGGCGTTGGGGGTCACCTCGGCGGCGTCGACGCCGAGCTGCTCGACGATGATCTGCTTGACGCGGTCCGCGACGTTGGCATCAGCCATGGGGCTCTCTCCTTAATCGGTCATGGTTGCTTTGCCTGCTCCGCATCGAGCAACCATTCCCTCGTGTATACTCGGTCACATGTATCCGCCGCCGTTCACGTTGAGGACGTGGCCGGTGACGTACGACGACTCGTCGGACGACAAGAACAGGACGGCGCGGGCGACCTCGACGGGCTCGCCCATGCGGCCGAGAAGTATCTTCTGGAAGAGCTTCTGCTTGGCCTCTTCCGTCAGGGATTCCGTCATCCGCGTATGGATGAAGCCCGGAGCCACGGCGTTGACCGTGATCCGGCGCGAGGCGAACTCCCGAGCCAAGGTCTTGGTCAGCGCGATGACGCCCCCCTTGGAGGCAGCGTAGTTGGCCTGCCCGGCGTTGCCCTCCTCGCCCACGATGGAGGCGATGTTGACGATGCGCCCGTAGCGCGCCTTCATCATGGGTCGGATGGCCGCTTTGCAGAAATTGAACACGCCCTTGAGGTTGATGTTCAAGACGAGGTCCCAGTCCTCTTCGTGCATCAAGGGCAGCAGATTGTCCCGGGTGATCCCGGCGTTGTTGACCAGGACGTCGAGCTTGCCCCACGTGTCCATGACGGCCTTGACCGCGGCCTGGCAGTCGGCTGCCTTGGTCACGTCGCAGGCCAGGCCGAGGCCCGCGCCCTCGCCCAGCGCCGCCGCGGAGGCCTGGGTTTTGGCCGCGTCCACGTCCACGATGGCCACGCGCGCGCCCTCGGCGACGAAGAGCTGGGCCGTGGCGTAGCCGATGCCCTGGGCCGCGCCCGTGATCAGCGCGACCTTGTCCTTGAGGCGCGCGCCGGCCGGAACCGTGGGGACCGCGGCGGGTTCGAGGTGCATCGACGGCTACTGCGCGCCGCCCTGATCGCCGGGCTTGGAGTCCTTTTTCTTCGTCTTAGGCGGGCGGACCAGGACGCCGTTGTAGAAGCCCTCGGGGCTGATGGTGTGGGGTCGGTGCCAGCGGCCTTCCTTGTCCTTGCTCAGCGGCACGGGCTCGAGCTTCCAGTTGGCGGCGCGGCGGCTGTCGCGGCGGGAGCGGGTGTGCTTGCGCTTCGGGTTGGGCATCAGATCCTCGATGTGTTCAGTTTTTCACGGTCCGGCAATCGGTCCGGCAAATCGTCCGTATCGGCTGGGCCAGGACCACCGCCTGGCGCACCTCGTCGCTCAGGTCGAGAGAGCCGCCGTCGAGCGAAACGCGGGCCTCGACGCGCGCGGCGTACTCATCCTCGACCGGAGCGAGGCAGCGCGCGCACTCGATCCGCCAGCGGCCCCGGGCTTCCCCCTCGAAGACGGCCTCCTCGCCTTGCGCGGTCAGCCGCCCCGTCAAACTCAGCGGCCCGACCAGCTCGCCGTACTTGACCACCCCCGGGAACTCCTCCGGAGGCACGGTCGCGGCGACGGGCGACTCGCCCTTCTCCTTGACTTCCCTCAGCGGGAAGCGCAGAACCTCGGCCATTTTATCCTTTCTTGCGACGAGGGGTCAACTACGGCTGAAATCCGGCGGTTTCGCGGACGAAGTAGGGGCGCATGTCCTTGAGGTCGTAGTAGACGCGCACCAGTATCTCGGCGAGCAGGCCGAGCAGGACCATCTGGAAGCCGATGAGCAGGCAGAAGATGGAGACCTGGAAGAGCGGCTGGTCCTTGACGAAGATTCCGAGATGGAACTTGTTGTAGAGCGTGAGCAGGCCGCAGGCGACGCCGAGCAGGCCCATCAGGACGCCCCCCCCGCCGAAGAGGTAGATGGGCTTGCCGAGGTAGGAGTCCATGAACTTCACGGTCATCAGGTCGAGGAGGACCTTGAAGGTGCGGGCGATGCCGTACTTCGACACGCCGGCGGTGCGCGGGCGGTGGTTGACCGGGACCTCGGCGATGCGCGCGCCCAGGAAGCCCGCGAAGGCGGGCACGAAGCGGTGCATCTCGCCGTAGAGGCGCAGGGGTTTGAGGTACTGCGCCTTGTATAGCTTGAGCGTGCAGCCGTAGTCGTGCAGGCGGACGCCGGTGATGCTCGCGATGAGGCCGTTGGCGATCATCGACGGCAGCTTGCGGTCGAGGAAGCGGTCCCGGCGGTCCTTGCGCCAGCCGCTGACCACGTCGTAGCCCTCATCGAGCTTGGCGATGAGCTTGGGGACGTCGCGGGCGTCGTTCTGCCGGTCGGCATCGAGGCAGACGATCAGCTCCCCCCGCGCGTGCTGGATGCCCGCGGCCATGGCCGCGGTCTGCCCCGCGTTGCGGCCCAGGCGCACGCCGCGGAAGCCCTTGTGTTTTTTGACGAGCTCCTGGATCAGGGGCCACGAGCGGTCCTTGGAGCCGTCGTCGACCAGGATGACCTCGTACGGCTTGCCCAGCGCCGCGAGCGCGGCGGAGACCTCCTCGCCCAAAGCGGCGAGATTCTCCTCCTCGTTGTAGACCGGGATCAGCGCCGACAGGTAGAGGGATTCGGGCACTTACGCGGCGACGGCGACGCCCCCCATGTTCTTGGCGATGGCCGCTCCGAACTCGGAGGTCTTGAGCTTGCGCGCGCCATCCATCTGGCGCTCCAGGTCGTAGGTCACGGTCTTGGCCTGTATGGTCGCCTCCAGCCCCTTGACCACCAGGTCCGCGGCCTCCCGCCAGCCCAGATGTTCGAGCATCATCACGCCGGAGAGGATGAGCGAGCCGGGGTTGACCATGTCCTTGCCGACGTACTTCGGAGCGGTGCCGTGCGTGGCCTCGAAGATCGCCACGCCGTCGCCGATGTTGGCGCCGGGCGCGATCCCGAGCCCCCCCACCTGCGCCGCGGCCGCGTCGGAGAGATAATCGCCGTTGAGGTTGGGCGTGGCCAGGACCGAGTACTCGTCGGGGCGCAGCAGGAGCTGCTGGAAGGTCTGGTCGGCGATGCGGTCCTTGATGAGGACCTTGCCCGCGGGCATTTTGCCGTTGTGCTTGTCCCAGAGCTCGGTCTCAGTGACAATCTGATCGCGGAATTCGTCGCGGGCCACCTCGTAGCCCCAGTCGCGGAAGGCGCCCTCGGTGAACTTCTGGATATTTCCCTTGTGCACGATGGTCACCGACGGCCTCTTGTGGTCGAGCGCGTAGCGGATGGCCATGCGCACCAGGCGCTTGGTGCCGGTGATCGAGATCGGCTTGATGCCGATGCCGCTGTCTGGAAACGGGATCTTCTTGCCCATCTCCCGGGTGAGGAAGTCGTAGACCTTCTTGGCTCCGGGCGTGCCCTGCTCGAACTCGATGCCGGCGTAGATGTCCTCGGTGTTCTCGCGGAAGATCACGATGTCGAGCTTCTGCGGCGCCTTGACCGGGCAGGGCACGCCGGTGAACCAGCGCACCGGCCGCACGCAGGCGTAGAGGTCCAGCTTCTGGCGCAGGGCCACGTTGACCGAGCGGAAGCGCGGCGTGATCCACTCCGAGGCGCACTTCGGGCACTTCGCGGGCCGCTCGTTGAGCTCGGCGGCGCAGTCCAGGCAGACGAACTTGAACTGCCCGGCGGGCGTGGTCAGGGGCCCCTTGATTCCGACGCGGTAGTCCCTGAAGGCGTCCAGCGTCTCCTGCGGCAAGACCGTGTCTTTGTCGTAGTTCTTGAGCGCGGTGAGCCCGGCGTAGACTTCCATCCAGGCGATGCGCTTCTTCCCTTTATAAGCCTTGTCCACGGCCGCGTCCAGCACCACCTGGGTCGCGCGCCAGATGTCTGGACCCGTGCCGTCCCCCGGGAAAAACGGGATGATGGGGTTGTCGGGGACCTGAAGCCGGCCGTTGGCCCAGCCGATTTTCGCGCCGTTCTTGGGAATCGAATGCTTCGCCATGGGAAAATCCTCCTGCGGGTCGAGCCTGACTATAGCTCTTTGCCGGCGCTACGGTAAAGCAACGGACCGGCCAGCCGGACATCGCGCGCCTCGCGCGTTCTAAGGATTCGGCGTTATGGGCAGGGACTGAGGCATATCACGGGTCACGTGCCAAACGTTGATTTGTTTGTCGTTGAGCCAGTAGACGGGCCACTCCTTGCCGCCGAGAATAATGTAGACGCCGCTGACGTTTAAAGTTTCTTTCAGCTCATCTGGAATCTTTTGAACCACGATTTCATCGAATTTAAAGTCGTGGTCGAATTGGCGGACGACGAAGGAGCGGTCATACAACATCGCGATGACGTTTTGGCCGATCAAGAGGCCTCTCATAGAAAACCGGTTGCCCTGCATATCATTGCCATCGGGAGGAGCCAAGACTCGAATCCGATAACCCTTGTGATTATTAGGGTCGGGAAACGCTCCCTTGTCGCCATGGAAAATCCCCTGGAGAGTCTCCCCCGTCAAATAGTAAGCGTAATATCTGCGAAACCCCGGATCAGTGAAGAATCTCAACGGATTCAGCGAGGGGTCGGCCTTGAGGGCGCCATGGATGACTTTTAAGGCTTTTTCGAGATCCAAGACGCGCACCATTTTTTCGTTGAAGTTCGGAAGATTCGACGAGAGCCGACGAAGGGCCTCCTTATCCTCCTTGGAGAGCGTGTCGACCGTCTTAAGATGACTCCAAAGCTGCGGCGCCGGCGGCATGATCGATCCCAGCACGGAGGGGGGCGCAGGCGCGGGGATTTCATTGAAAGAGGGCATCGGATCGAAAACGGCATTCGACTTCAACACCGCGGAAACCTTCGCGCGAGGAGTTCCTGCAAACGCAGGGGCGCCAAGGGCTGCCAACGTGAACGCCAAGAGCGCGCGCAGCGTCAAACGCAGGGTCGAATTCATCGCTGACAATTATGCGCTTTTCAAGTTTTTGGCGCCAGGGCCCTTTGGCCTAGGGCTTCCTAGGTCTAAGGACCCTGGGGAATCTGAGACATGTCCGTTACAGTGAGGAGATGCGGCATCGCGCGCCCATTGATCTCAAGCGGGCTTGGCTAAGCCTAGTCCTCATGCTTTGCGGCGCCCGGATCATGCTTGCCCTGGAGGTGGAGATAAAAACGGCGGGAGAAGGCATGGAATTGAGTCCATCCCCCCTTCCGCTCTCCATGCTGTCGATGCCGCTCGATAATCAAATTGGGATGCCGGGGGCCTTGCTTGCAGACTCTCCGGCTTCTCTGGCGAATCGATCCATTGCGCCGGCGGCGGCAACCGCGTTCGCGGGCGCGTTGGCGCCGGCAGCGCTTCCCTTATTTTATCGACGCGCGGCTCCGGGACGTTCCGCTCCTGTCATCCCTGAGCAGGCCGCGCTTTCCGCCGCTCCTGCCGCGCACCCGGCGCCTCTGGCCGCCGCGGCCTTGATGCGGCGGCATTTCGCGGCGGTTCCCGTCATCGAGCTGCTTGGACGAATGGGCGCCCAGGCCTGTCCCAAGAAAAATAAAGAGTCCCCCGTCTGATTGGTAGAATCGTTTTGCTTAGAAACCCTTCTACCGACGGAGGACCCTTATGCCGCATTCTACCACACT
>JACQPJ010000050.1 GCA_016207605.1 Elusimicrobiota bacterium | reverse complement strand
ATGGGGCGACCCGATTCTGGTCTATTTCTTCGTTGCTCCTCGGTCACATAGCCTCCGGCTATGCTCCCTCGTCGCGCCTCGAAATCGCCACAGACTCGGGTCGCCAAAACGGTCATATTATTTGATTGCAACCCCTAAGGTCTTCCAGGTCGTCGAGTGCGGCGGGCCCGGGGGCACGGGCGAGCAGGTCGCCGCCATCTGCAACGGCCTGGACCCGGAGCGCTTCGAGGTCTCCCTCGTCTACGCGGTCCGCTCCGGAACGCCCGAGGACTACCGCGCCAAGTGCCCCGGCGCGCGCTTCGCCTACCACGTCCCCGAGATGACGCGCGAGATCTCGCCCGGCCGGGACGTCAAAGCTCTCCAAATCCTGCGGCGCATCTTCATAGAACGCCGCCCCAACGCGGTCCACGCGCACTCCTCGAAGGCCGGTGCCTTGGCCCGCGCCGCAGCGGCCCTGGCGGGCGTGCCCCGCGTCTTCTACAGCCCGCGCGGCTACGCCTTCCAGATGGGGGACCGCTCGGCGGCCTCCCGCGCGCTCTACCGCGCGGCTGAGATCGCGCTGTCCCGGATCGGGGAAATCGTCGCCGTCTCGCCCAGCGAGGCCGCGCTCGCCGCCCGGCTCGCCCGCCGCCCCGTCCATACGGTCTGCGACGCCTACCTGGGCGATTTTCCCGGGCCCCTGCCCCACGACGGCCTGATCGTCGGCTCCTGCGGCCGCGTCTCCTACGCCCGCGACCCCGACGCCTGGGTCCTCCTGGTCCAGCGCCTGACCGACTCCCGCGACGGCCTGCGCGGACTCTGGATCGGCGGCGGCGAGGACGAGGCGCGGCTTAAAAGACGCCTCCTCGACATGAATCTCGGCGCCAAGGCCGAGGTCACCGGCTGGCTCCCGACCGAGCAGGCCCGCGAGCGCCTGCGCGGCCTCGACGTCTTCGTCCACTACTCCCGCTGGGAGGGCCTGCCCAACGCCGTCCTCGAGGCCATGGCCGCCGGCCTGCCTGTCGTCGCCTCCGACGTCCCCGGCAACCGCGACGCCGTCCAGGACGGGATCACCGGTTTCCTGGTCAAATCGGAAGTCGAACTGCTGGAGCGCTGCCAGCTTCTCACCGACGACGCAAGCCTCCGTCGCCGCCTGGGCGCCGCCGCCCGCGACCGCGTCCGCCGCGACTTCTCCCGCGGCCGAATGATCGCGGAACTTTCCCGTCTTTACGCCGCCTAAGATGCGTTCTCCCGCGTCTTAAATGCAAAATCAAAATTATGTTGACATGTGGGGGTATACCTGTTAAACTGGACTCAACATACTCCCCTGCGTTCTGCCGCAAGGCATAAGGACGTAGGGCTGATATTTGGGGTCCGCGATGAGGCGGGCCTCTTTTTTTGGGCCTCGGAGGAATCATCGACATGGAACGATCCGCCATTTTTATCGACGCGGGGTATCTTTCCAACGTCTTAAAAAAGGATTTCCCCGGGATTGCCGTTGATTTTGGCAAGCTCGCCGCAGAGCTTGCCGTTGGTTCCAACCTGCTTCGATCTTATTACTACAATTGCCCTCCCTACCAGAGCAATCCGCCCACGAAAGAAGAGTCCGCTCGCAAGGCGGACGCCGATGCGTTTTATGCCGCGCTCAAGAAGCTTCCTCGTTTTGAGATTCGTCTTGGCCGTCTTGCTAAGAGAGCTTGCTTATACTGTTCAAAAATCGGCTTTCAACAGAAACGGGCCGACCTTATGCTGGGAGTTGATTTGGTGAATCTCAGCGCTCGCGCTCAGATTGCAAAAGCGATCCTTATTGCCGGGGATAGCGACTTCCTTCCGGCTGTCAGCGTTGCAAAGGATAACGGCGTGCTGATTCATCTCTATCATGGGGGCCCGCAAAATCCGGCGCATCGAGACCTCTTCGCGGCATGCGATGAACGCACTCAAATAACCAAAGAACTTGTGGATAAAATCCGGAAAATCTAGGCGACAATGACCGCGTGAAGCATTCCCTTCGCGGAGAAAGTATAATTTCGTCGGAATGGCCCTGCGGACGCCTCACCGACGACAGAATGACGGCGACGTGAGCCGCCCGCCGGCTGCGGGCGGGCTGCCTCCCTGGCTGCGGCATGGGCTGCGTGCCGCCTGCCATATACTTCTCGACGGCGCCGCGGTGGCGGCGGCTTATCGGCTGGCGTTTTGGGCGCGCTTCGAGTGGGGATGGGCGATCGCCCGCGTTCCCCTATCGGGCGACCCTGTGGAGTGGGCGGCGTACGCGGGCTTGGTCAAGGCGGCGGTGCCGATCTGGCTGGCCCTTTTATACCTCGGACGGCTCTACGGCGCGGCGTGGCTGGGGGCGGCGGACCGCTTCGTGCAAATTTCCAAGGCATGCATTCTTGGAACGCTCGTTACGCTCTCGGCCGCATTTCTTTACGAGCGGCTGGCGTATTCCCGCCTTATGTTGGCCGGGGTTTTTCCATTTTCCTTGGTTCTGCTGAGCCTCAGCCAGACGTTCACGCTTTGGCTCGACGATCGGTTGGCGCGGCTGGAAACGGCTCGGTCCGTGCTGCTCGTGGGCGCGGGGCCTGTCGTCGCGATGCTGCGCGAGCGCATATTGGCCCGGCATCCGGGCGCGGAGGTGCGCGAGCTTTCCGCGCTGCCGCCGCTGGAGGAGCTCGAGCGCGTCCTCGACTCGAAGTCCTTCCGCGAGGCGATTTTGCTGCGCGGGCGCGAGCCCCACGAGCGGGCGCTGGCCGCGGCCGAGGCCTGCGAGGCGCGGGGGGTGCGCTTGGCCATGATCCCCGACCTCCTGGAGCTGCGCATGGGCG
Organism: Elusimicrobiota bacterium; assembly: GCA_016207605.1. Classification (GTDB taxonomy): domain Bacteria; phylum Elusimicrobiota; class Elusimicrobia; order UBA1565; family UBA9628; genus GWA2-66-18. The sequence continues at coordinate 48,446 of JACQPJ010000050.1, read as the reverse complement.
AGGTGATGATGGACCATCACCTGGGAGTGCCGGCCTATCGCGTCCAGCACGCCTCCCTATCCCCCGCCAACTTCGCGGCCAAGCGCGCCTTCGACCTGGCCTTCTGCGCGCTCTTCCTGCTGGCCACCTTGCCCGCCTGGGCCGCGGTCTGCCTGCTCATCAAGCTCGACTCGAAGGGCCCCGTGCTCTTCACCCAGAAGCGCCTGGGCCGCAGGGGCCGGGTCTTCTCGGCCTACAAGTTCCGCACCATGATCGCCGACGCGGAGAAGCGGCTGGCCGACGTCCGCGGCCTCAACGACCACGCGGGCGCCTTCTTCAAAGCCAAGAGCGACCCGCGCGTGACGCGCCTGGGCCGTTTCTTGCGGCGTTTCTCGCTCGATGAGTTTCCCCAATTCCTGAACGTGCTCAAGGGCGAGATGAGCGTGGTGGGGCCGCGGCCGCTGGCCGTCGCGACGGGCGAAATGGCCGCCCTGGAGCAGGACTTCGGCGCGACCGCCAAGAAGCGCCTCAACGTCCTGCCCGGGATCACCGGGCTGTGGCAGGTGTCGGGACGATCGGACGTGTCCAGCGAGCAGCGTTTTTCCCTGGACCTCTACTACATCGAGCGCTGGTCCCTGGGCCTGGATCTGGAGATCATCTTGAAGACCCCCTTCGTGATGATCTTCGGCTCGGGGGCCTACTGATGGCCGCGGACGTCATCCCTCTGCTTTCGGTGCGGGCCCAGAACGCCGCTCTGGCCGAGGAGCTCAAGGCCGCCGCGGGGCGCGTGATCGACGGCGGCGCCTTCATCCTGGGCCCCGAGCACGAGGCCTTCGAGCTTGAGTTCGCGGCCGCGGTCGGCGCGCGCTTCGCCCTGGGCACGGACTCGGGCACCTCGGCGCTGGAGCTGGCGCTGGAGGCGGCGGGCGCGGGCCCCGGCGACGAGGTGATCGTGCCGGCCTTCACCTTCCACGCCACGGCCTCCGCCGTCTCGGTCCTCGGCGCCAAGCCCGTGTTCTGCGACGTGGACGACCGGACGCTGACGCTGGATCCGCAAAAGGCGGCCGCGCTCGCCGGGCCTAAGACCAAGGCGATCATCCCCGTCCACATTTTCGGCCAGCCGGCGGACATGGACCCGATCTTGAAATTGGCGAAGGCCAAAAACCTGGCGGTGATCGAGGATTGCGCCCAGTCGCATCTGGCGTCCTACAAAGGCCGCGGGACCGGAACGATGGGCAATGCGGGAGCGTTCAGCTTCTATCCGACAAAAAATCTCGGCGCGGCCGGAGACGCGGGGGCTCTGACGACGAACGACATGGCCACGCGCGACAAACTGATCGTGTTGCGCAACTGCGGACGCAAGCCGGGCGACGCCTACCGCCATATTCAGGTCGGGCATAATTCGCGCCTCGACGAGCTCCAGGCCGCGGTCCTGCGCGTCAAGCTGGGCCGCCTGGGCGCCTGGACCCAAGCGCGCCGGCGGCTGGCCAAGCTCTATCACGACGCGCTCAAGGGCCTGCCGCTCAAGCTCCCGCCGCTGGGAAGCGGCGGGACCGAGCCCGTCTTCCACCTCTTCACCGTGCGCTGCGGGCGCCGCGACGCCCTGGCCGAGCACCTCAAGCGCCGCGGCATAGCCAGCGGGGTCTACTATCCCATTCCCGCCCATCTCCAACCCGCCTACGCCGGACGAAAGGGCAAGGCAGGCCAGTGCCCCGTCGCCGAACGCGCCTGCGCCGAAGTTCTCTCCCTGCCCCTATACCCGGAACTGTCCGACGCCGACGCCGGCCGGGTGGTCAAGGCCGTGCGCGCGTTCTTCTAGATGCTATGAGCCCTTCCTCGATCCGCGTCCTCTTCGTCGGCACCTCGACCACGATCGGCGGCGCGGAAAAGACCCTCTTCACGCTCGCCTCCCGCCTCGACCGCAGCCGCTTCGACGTCGCGGGCGTCGTCAGCCTCAAGCCCGAGGGGCCCTTCGCCCGGCGCCTGCGCGACCAGGGCATCCCCGTGGAGTCGCTGGGCCTTCGCGGCCTGCCGCGCCCGGCGGACGCGCGCCGCCTGGGCGCGGTCATCGCCCGCCGCCGGCCGGCGCTCGTCCACGCCTTCCTGTACCAGGCCATCCAGCTCGCGCGCCTGGCCAAGCCGCGCCTCCCCTTCCCGGTCAAGCTCGTCAGCTCGCCGCGCGTCAACTATCGCTCCCGCTCCTGGCCGACGCTGCTCATTGACCGCGCGCTCAAGGATCGCGACGACCTGCTCATCGCCGAGTGCGAGGCCAGCCGCCGCTTCCTCCTGGAGCGCCAGCGCTACGCGCCCGCCAAGACCGCGGTCATCCTCAACGGCGTGGAGGCCGGGGCCCCGCCGGACGCCGCCGAGCGCGCGGAGAAGCGCCGCGAGATGGGCTTTGGCGCCGCGGACGTGGTGGTCGGCGCGGCTGGCCGCCTGGACCGCCAGAAGGGCTTTGCGACGCTGCTTGCGGCCATGGCGCGGCTCAAAGGCTCGACCCTGCGCTGCGCGATCCTCGGCGACGGCCCGGACAGAAGGCGGCTGGAGGCCCTCATCCGCGACGACGGCCTGGAGGGCTCGGCGCGCCTGCTGGGGGAGCGCGGCGACATGCCCTCCTGGCTGTCCGCCTTCGACGTCTACGCGCTGCCGTCCCTCTGGGAAGGCCTGCCCAACGCCCTGCTCGAGGCCATGGCGGCGGGCCTGCCCGTCGTGGCCTCCGACGTGGACGGCGTCCCGGAGGCCGTAACCGGCGGCCGCGACGGGCTGTTGGTCCCGCCGGAGCGGCCCGAGCTCCTGGCGCGCGTCTTGTCCGCCCTCGCCGCCGATCCCGACCGCCGCGCCGCCCTGGGCGCCGCCGCCAAGGCCTCGGTCGCCGAGCGCTTCACCGTCGCCCGGATGGTCGCGGAATACGAGTCCGCGTACTTGACGCTGTAACAGGGTCCCGCATATACTCCGGACGTCTCGCGCGCGCATAATAAGGTAAGACGCGCGGGACGCGCGTGAGAATCCCACCCCTCGGGGACGCACGAAAAGCGCTCGGCGCGGCAGGGTTCGCCCTGCTGGCCGGGCTCTTCTTTTCACCCGCCGCGGCGCAGCTCAGCGCGCCCTACGACCCGGACTTCGCGCCTCCCCCGGAGGAGCAGGCGGCGCCCGCGCCGACGCAGGCCCCCGCGCCGGAGCCTGCGACCGCCCCGGAGCCGCCCTCCGGCCTGGAGCCTCTTCGTCCGGCCCAGGTCCTGCCGGCGGCGCCGGCGGCGCCCTTCCTCCTGCGCCCGCGGGCGGACGCCGGCCGCGTCCTGGGAGCCGAGGCCGCCGCCCCCGCCGCCGCGCCGGCGGCGGGCTACTCGATCGAGCGCTTCCAGCGCGTGCGCGACGCCGTGGACCGCGGCGAGAACCCCGGCGAGGCCGCCACGCTGGGGCCGGGCTACGGGGCGCCGCCCCTCCTGCCGGAGCTGGCGGTCTCCACCTCCGCGCCCAAGCCGCCGCCGCCGGAGGTGGAGCTGCCCAGCTACGGCACCAGCCTGTCGGTCACGGGACGCAAGGTGATCGGCTTCAGCTTCTCCGAGAAGCGCTTCGCCAACTCGCAGACCGCCACGGGCCGGCCCAAGACCACGAACCTCATCGACATCACCCAGCAGCTCCAACTGCGCATGCAGGGCAAGGTCGGCCCCAAGATCACGGTGAACGTGGACTATGACGACACGAAGCAGGACCAGCAGGACATCTCGGTGGTCTACCAGGGCGACCCCAACGAAACCATCCAGAACGTCGCCTTCGGCGACATCGACCTCTCCCTGCCCGCGACCGAGTTCGTCTCCTACAACAAGCAGCTCTTCGGCATCCGCGCCGACGTCAAGTACAAGGGCTTCCAGTTCTCGGCGATCGCCTCGCGCACCAAGGGCACGACCAAGTCCCGGCAGTTCCTGGGCAACAGCCAGTTCGTCTCCATCGACATCCCGGACACGGCCTACCTGCGCCGGCAGCACTACGACGTGGCTTTCGGCGTGGCGGCCCGCCTGCCCATCCGCGCGGGCTCCGAGCGGGTGGTCCTGGCCACCCAGGAAAACGGCGTGGTGGCCCTCAACGTCAACCAGCAGACCCTGACCGTGGACGACATCCTCTGCCAGGACGCGTCCTGCCCGACCTTCCCGACGATCAGCAGCTTCACCGGCGTCTTCACCACGCTGGTCGCCGGCCAGGACTACACCATCGACTACAACAAGGGCGTCGTCTTCTTCCGCAACGCGCTCCAGCCCCAATTCGTCGCGGCCGTCGACTACATCGACGCTCTGGGCAACCACATCAGCGTGCAGGCGTCCACGACCGCCGAGTCGGCCAACACCGGCAGCGGCCGGCTCAAGCTCATCAAGACGCCCGCAGACCTGCCCATCGTCTCCTCCGCGACGGAGGCCGGCTTCAACCGCGAGCTCAAGACCCACTACTCGATCGGCCAGACGCAGATCGTGCGCGACAATGGGCGCGGCAACTTCATCCTGCGCGTGCTCGACCCCACGACGCGCGACGAGGTCGGTTCGGCCCTCAACCCCGTCCAAAAGTACCCCGACACGATCGAGGTGGACTTCGAGAACGGCGTCTTCAATCTCCTGCGGCCCTTCTCGGTGTCCAACAGCTCGCCGACGGAGCCGGACCCCGACCTCTACGCCCCGACGCCCATCGGCCGGAGAACCCTCCACGTCGAGTACAACTTCCGGTTCAAGACCTTCAACCTGGAGCCCAACCTGGTCGTACAGTCCGAGATCGTCATCCTCGACGGGATCAAGCTCGCCCGCAACGTGGACTACTTCGTCGACTACGACGCGGGCTTCGTGACCTTCTTCAACCCCGACCGCATCACCTCGAGCTCCGAGATCGACATCAGCTACGAGGTCGCGCCCTTCGCCGGCGCCGCCAACAACGACACCCTGCTGGGCGGGCGCGTGTCGCACCAGTTCAACGAGCACGTCTCCCTCGGCTCGACCATCCTCTACGACGCCGGCGTCAAGTCGCAGACCACGCCGCAGATCACGGAGCTGGCCAAGAGCCTGCTCGTCTACGACTTCGACGCGCAGGTCAAGCGCTACCAGCTCGGCGAGCGTCTCGTCGCCTCGCTCTCCGCGGAATTCGCGCAGAGCCGCCAGAACCTCAACCTCAACCCGTTCGCCCTCATCGACAACATGGAGGGCATCAAGCAGGAGACCGCCGCGCCCCTGCTCGCCGCGCAGTGGCAGATCGCCTCCAACCCGGGAGGCGCGCCCGCCGATCCCAACCAGCTGACCCTCAACAGCGAGGACTTCAACGTCCTGCAGATCAACCCCAGCGCCCAGGCCAACGCCCAGGACACGCAGAAGGTCCTGGACTTCAACTACAACTTCTCCGTGGCCAACGCCACGAGCGAGGTCTCCATCGTCTACCCCTTCTCGATCTCGGGCGTGGATCTCTCGCAGGCCTCGCTCCTCCAGATCACGATGCTGGGCGACGGCTCCAACAACCAGCTCAATTTCCACCTGGGGGCGGTCAACGAGGACTCCGACGCCGCCGGGGGAACGACGCTGACCTGCGCCAACGGCCAGGTCCTTTCCCGCGCGCCCAAGACCGAGGACCTCAACTGCAACGGCCTGCTCGACCCCGGCGAGGACATCGGCTGGATCTACCAGGTGACCGGCAGCCCCTCCTCCGCCCGCTACGGCGCCGACAACGGAATCGTCGACGCCCAGGACCTGGACCGCAACGGCCGCCTGGACGCCGGGGACTTAAGCGGCGGCGATTTCGGCTACGTCTGCGCCAACGGCGGGGCCAGCTGCACCTCGTCCTCCGCGGGACAGCTCTACGACGCGACCTCCAACAGCACCGTCACGGCGGTCAGCTTCACCGGCCCGCAGTGGCACACGCTGCAGATCCCGCTCAACATCTCCACGGCCAACGCCGGCCTTTGGACCAGCGTCAAGCAGATCCGCGTCTCCATCCGGCGGCCGGCGGGCGGAGCCGCCAGCGGCGTGCTCAAGTTCGCCAAGATCGCCGTCATCGGAAACACCTGGCAGCGCGGGCGGGCCGGGGACCCCGCGACCTCCGCCGCCGCCCTGGCCTCGGAGTCCCTGCTCGTCACGCCCGTCAACAACGTCGACGACCCCGCCTACTCCCCGATCTTCAGCGCGGGAGGCGAGGCCTCCCAGGTCTTCAACGATCTCTACGGCAGTCTCTCGAGCCTCCAGCGGCAGAACAACACCTCGAACCTCTCCGAGCAGGCCCTGGAACTCCAGTACAGCGGCCTGGTCAGCAGCGCCTCGGTCTACACCAAGCGCGCGTTCACGCGCGCCGTCGACATCAGCCAGCACCGCTTCCTCAACTTCCTGGTCTTCGGCAACGCCGACGGGCAGTCGCTCAACAACGGAACGACCTTCTTCCTGCGCGCCGGCAACGACGCGGACTTCTTCGAGGTGCGGGTCCCCCTGAACTTCACCGGCTGGAAGAAGATCCGCGTCAAGCAGGTGGACACGGCGGGAAACTCGGTGATGAGCGCCTGGCAGGCGGAGACGCCGGGCGCGGTCGTCGTCTCAAGCGGCAGCCCCAATCTCCAGCAGGTGGCCGCGCTCACGGCGGGAATCCGCGCGGGGAACGTGGCCGCGCTCTCGGGAGTCGGCGGGACCGTCTACCTCAACGAGATCCACCTGGCCCAGCCGGTCGCGCGCACGGGCAGCGCCGCCAAGCTGCAGGCCGACTTCGAGGCGCCGGGCTGGGGCACGTTCGGCTTCAAGCACCGCGCCGTGGACCGCAACTTCCAGACGCCGACCTCGGTCGTCTCCAACCAGGACCGGACCGACCAGAGCGCCTATCTCAACCTCACGCGCCTGGCCTGGTTCCCGCTGAGCCTCAACGTCGCCCGCACGATCACGGACACGCCGAGCACCGTGCAGACCGGCAGCCTCTCCAACCTGGTCAATCTGCTCCAGCAGGGCAAGGTCACGACCTGGAACGGCGCGGCGCAGGGCAACCTCTCCTACGGCGCCTACCCGCGCGTGTCCCTGGCCTACGCGCGCAACCGCATCGAGTACGACCTGCTCACGCGCCGAGACGACCGGCAGGCCTACACCACCGCCCTGCAGTACGGCGTGCCCTGGCGCACGCCGCTGCTGCCGCGCACCGTGGACGCCAGTTACGGCTTCACGCGCTACGACGTGGGCTTCGAGTCCGCTTTCGCCCGGTCACAACCCGGCGACTTCAACACCCAGGAGCGCGGCCTCTCCTACGGCCTGCGCCTGACCTTCGCCCCCTGGACCGGCTCCTCCTTCAACCCCAGTTGGAGCATGACCAAGACCACTGAGAAGCGCCAGGACTTCACCAGCGGCGCGGAGGTGGACAGCGCCTACCCCAAGTCTTTCCAGCAGACGGTCGGCTTCGCGTCCAACTACCGCCTGACCTCCTGGCTCAACCCGCAGGTCAGCTACCAGGTCAGCGCCATCGAGAACAACCTCCTGTCCGTGACGACCATCACGGTCAAATCGTCGACCTTCAGCTTCAACCCCGGCGACATCAAGACCGTCAATCGCATGGCCAACGGCGCCGTGAGCCTGCCCCTCGACATCGGACAGATCGTCCCGCGCTCCAAGCTCTTCCGCTCGCTGAACGTGGTCTCCGGCTACCAGCTCCAGGACGGCGACGTCTGGAGCAACGTGGAGAAGGGGCTCGACACCCGGCGGGCCCTGTGGCTGCGCACGCCCCTGCGCCCGAGCGGACCCGCGGCCCAGCTCGCCAACCAGACCCTGCGCGACACCTACAGCTCCACCCAGCGCTGGTCGCCGCTGGAGGGCTACGCCCTGACCGGCCGCAAAGCGGCCTGGCGCACCCTGTCCATCTCCAACAACTACATCCTCGCCGTCCAGCGCACCAACGTGACGGGGACGACCTCCAAGACGATCTCCCGCACCCTGCCCGACGCCGTGGCCAGCATCTCCCAGCTCGAGCGGCTCTGGCACGTCGAGCGCTGGGCCTCCAACGTCCAGATGAACCTCAAGTACGCGCGGCGGCAGGCCGAGACCGTCGGCGCCTCCCAAAGCGTCGAGAACGCCGTCGGCGGAGATCTGCGCAGCCTCCTCCTGCGCAAATACGACGTCGCGTTGAGCTACAATCTGCGCATCAATACGAACCGCGACCTGCTGGTGGACGCCAACACCCAGCGCATCCGCCACGAGGACGGCAGCGCGCAGGCCACCTTCGACGCGCGCAAGTTCCGCCTGACCCCTAAGGTGGACTACGTCAGCGACGTGACCACGCTGGGCTCCGGGGTCCAAAGCCAGAACGTGAGCGTGGTCACGCCCAGCCTTTTGGCGCGCGCCGACTTGTCCCTGCCGTCCGGCCTGCGCCTGCCCGGTTCGGCCCGGCCGTTCCTCTTCACCAACCGCGTGATCTGGACGACCACGCTCTCGATGGCCTTCAGCCGGTCGCCGGTGACCGATTCCAGCAACTCGCGCCTGCTGTCCCTGGGGACGAGCGCCGATTACGAGATCGCCAAGAACCTGCGCATGACCCTCAACGGCTCAGCCCAACGCTTTTGGAGCCGGATCGCCCAGGAAAGCTTCCTGTCCTACACGATGGGCACGAACCTGACCTTCCAGTTCTAAACAAACATGAAACAACGACTCGCCGCGGCCGCGCTGGCCGGCCTTGGAGCGCTCGTCGCCTGCGGTCCCAAGCCCGAATCCGGCATAAAGGCCTTCGCGCCGCCGACGGGACGGCGCGCGTTCAGCCTCGCCGTGGACGGCGGCCAGACGCGCTTCCTGGAGCCGGGGGACGCGGTCGAGGTGATGCTCTTGGCGGAGACTCTCCCGCCGGACGGGCGGCGGGAAGCCCGGCCGGAGATCCTGGCGCCGCGCGCCGAGGTCCTGCGCATGCGCCGGGGCTGGGCCGAGGACGCGGGGCTGGTCCAGCTCGCGCTCTCCCCCGAGGAAGCCCAATACGCGGCCCTGGCCGCGGACCGCGAGGACCCGGTCCTTCTGAATAAATTGCCCGCGGGCGCCCGCGGGCTGGCCCCCGCCGCTGCCGCGCCTCCGGGGCCGGTCCTGGGTCCCGGCCGTCGCGGCCTGTCCGTCCTGGTCTACGCCGACCAAGCGGAGTTCCTGCGCGCGGGCGACCGCGCGGACGTGATCGCCGCGCGCGAGCCGGCGCGCGCCTCCGGCAAGGCGGAGCTCACGGCCCTCACCCTGCTCCAGGACGTCCTAGTCCTGGGCGCCGGCGCCCCGGAAGGCAATGACGAGTGGGCCTCGGTCCAGCTGGAACTGACGCCCGGCCAAGCCTCCGCGCTGGCGCGCGCCGTCGGCGCGGAGGACGGCCTCAGCCTCGTCGCCCGCGCGCCGGGCGACCGCGCGACGCGGCCCGTCGAGCCCGCCAGGATGAGCCGCAGGCTGGGCACCGCAGCCGAACGCGGTTCGCCGCGCTCCTAGGGCTTGGCGGCTTCTGCGTCCAGATCCTGCTGGGCCTTGTCGGCGTTGGCGCGGATCTGCTCGACGGGAACGACCTGGGCGGCGGGCACCGCCTCGGACGCGCGGCGGCCGCCGTCCTCGGAGCCCCCGAAGAGGAAGCTGAGCTGGAGCGCCGCGGAGGCCTCGCGCGGAGCGGTGGTCGTCTTGCCCTGGCTCTGGACCGAGACGGTCTTGGGGCTGACCGAGCCGGAAACATCCACGATGACGTGCAGGAAGTTAAGGCCCGCGCCGGCGCTGATCATCGTGCCCGAGCCGGTCTCGGCCAGGTTGCGCGAGGCGCCCAGGCGCAGGGGGATGTTGATCCAGGAGCGGTTGAAGACGTTGATCTCGGTGCCGACGCCGAGTTGGCGGCTGGCGACGTTGTCCACCGGGGTGAGGTTGCGCGTGACGTCGATGTCCGCGGCGAAGTTCCACCAGTGGAAGGGGCTCAGCGAGAGGCCCGCGCGCGCCTGCGGGTTGACGGCGAATTTGTCGGTCAGGCCCGCGGCGACGGCGCTGTCGGGCTGGCTGAACTTGGGGTTGTTGAGGTTGCGGCCGACCAGGCCGAAGCGCGGATGCAGCGGGGCGTCGAAGGCGCGCTGCAGGTCCCAAAGCAGACCGGCGTCCACGCCGAAGTTCGCGCTGGTCCGGACGCTGTTCTTAAGGCTGGAAATGAAGTCGTCCGAGTTGCTGTTTTGGATGATGACGTAGTCGGAGTAGCCGACCTGGGCATTCATGAGCTTGACGGCCGCGCCCAGGAACAGCCCCGGCGCAAACCCGAGCTCACGGCCGTAGCCCGCGCCGAACTCCAGGATGCGCGCGCCCTTGACGGTGAGCTTGGATCCGTTCTGCGTGCCGACGCCGTCGAAGTTCGTCGGCGCCGTGTTGACCAGGTCGGCCTGCGGCACGGCACCGACGGCCGCCAAGCCGTTGGCGAAGAAAGCCAGCCGGCCGATCTTGAAGTCCCCGCCGACGCCCGCGTCCACCCGCGCCCCGTTGCCCGGCTCGTTGACCTTGACGAGGGCGGCGGTAATGTTGGCCTGGGTGCAGTCCGCCGCGCCCGACGAGCAGCTGTCCTTCAAGTGCTGGAGGTCATTGGCGCCCTCGACCACCGAGCCGGTGACGCCGTAGTGCGCGACGACCGGGATCTGAACGCCGTAGGCGTTCTCGGTGGCGCGGCCGAGCGCGGCCGGGTTCCAGTAGGAGGCCAGCGGGCCCTGGGCCAGCGCCACGCCCGCGCCGCCCATGCCCACCGAGCGCGCGCCCAGCGACGTCCACTCCAGCGCGCCCGCGGGCGCGGCCACGGCCACGGCGGTCAGGAAAGCGAGGATCTTTTTCATGCCGGAAGTATGCCAAATCCCCTCCAGGAAAAGGAAGGGACGTGCGATTTTGGCCATAAACGCGCGGCCCTCTTGTGCGTTTTACTGACGGATGTTGAGGACGGCGGCCTCGAAGACGGAGATGTTCTCCTTGACGTTGCCGTTGGGGCCGATGATGCAGTTGGTCAGGCGCACCCCGGAGCCGACGGTCACGTTCTCGAAGAGGATGCAGCGCTCCAGGCGGGCGCCGGCGCCGATCTGGGCGCGGTCGCCGACGACGGAGTAGGGGCCGACCACGGCGCCGGCGGCCACGCGCACGCCCTTGCCCACGACCACGGGCGCGGAGAGGCGGGCCTCGTGGTCGATGACCGCGCCCTCCTGGATCCAGACGCCGCGGCGGACCTCGGCGCCGGGGATGTGGATGAGGGCCTTGCGGTCCAGGCAGTCGATCTGGCAGCGGCGGTACTCGGAGAGGTTGCCCACGTCGCACCAGTACGCGTCGGTCTCATAGGCGTAGATGGGCTTGCGCAGCTTGAGCAGCTTGGGCCAGAGCTCGCGGCCGAAGTCGTAGGGGCGGCCGGACGGCATCAGGCGGAGGACCTCGGGCTCGAAGAGGTAGATGCCGGTGTTGACCTTGTTGGAGAACACGTCGCCCCAGGACGGCTTCTCCAGGAAGCCCTTGATGCGCTGGGCGCCGTCCATGAGCGTCACGCCGTAGTCGAAGCGCGCGTCCACGCGCTTGACCGCCATCGTGGCGACGGCGCCGCGGCGGCGGTGGAAGGCGTGCATCGCCGTCAGGTCGATGTCCGAAAGCCCGTCGCCCGACATGACGAAGAAGGGCCCGCCCCGGAAGAATTTTTCCGCGCGCTTGACGGCGCCGGCGGTGCCCATGAGCTTGGGCTCCAGCGAGTAGCGCAGTCCCAGGCTCCAGCGCGAGCCGTCGCCGCAGTAGCCGCGCACCTGCTCGGGATGGGCGTGGAGGTTGACCATGACCTCCTCGACCCCGTGCTTGAGCAGGTTGTCGAGGACGTGGTGGATCACCGGGCGGTTGACGACCGGGACCATGGGCTTGGGCATCTCATAGGTGAGAGGGCGCAGGCGCGTGCCCGCGCCCGCCGCCAGCACCATTGCCTTGCGCGGACCCATAACGTCTAGGCCTCGACCCTGCGGGCTCGACACAGGTGTGCTGAGGAATGGTTCATAACACCTAGTGGGCGCCGAGGCTGGGCGCGACCCACTTCTTGGCGAGGTCGAGCAGGACCTGCGTGCTCTCGGGCGCGGCGCTCTCGGCGTAGACGCGCATCAGCGGCTCGGTGCCCGAGGGCCGCATCAGCAGCCAAGCCCCGCCCTCCAGGACGATCTTGAGGCCGTCGATCGAGATGAGCTCCGCGATGGGCCGGTTGAGGATCTTCTTGGGGAGCTTCTTGACGAGCTTTTGGGTGAAGAGCGCCTTGTCCGCGACGGGACGGTGGATCCGGTAGTCCAGGCGCCGGTAATGGCTGGCGCCGTAGCGGGTCTCGACCTCCTTCCAGAGCTGGGAAGGGGTCTTGCCGGTGACGGCCATCATCTCCAGGAACAGGAGCGCGGTGAGCATGCCGTCGCGCTCGGCCACGCCGCTCTTGGAGGCCCAGGCGTAGCCGCCCGACTCCTCGCCGGCGAGAACGGCCTCCCCGCGGGCCAGCTTCTCGGCCGAGTATTTAAAGCCGACGGGCAGCTGCTCGAAGGGCAGCCCCTTGTCCTTGGCGATGCGCTCGGCCAAGCAGCCCAGCGAAACGGACTGCACGATCTTGCCCTTGAGTTTCCTGCGCTCGATCAGGTAGAGCGCGAGCATCGGGAAAACCTGGCAGGGAGTGAGGTAGCTCCCGTTCTCGTCCACCAGGCCGAAGCGGTCGGCGTCGCCGTCAAGCGCCAGGCCGGCGGCGGCCTTGCGCGCCGTCACCGCCTCGCTCAGCGCGCCCAGGTTCGCCTCGATGGGCTCTGGGTTGACGCCGCCGAAGAGCGGGTCGTGCGCCGCGCGGACCTCGACGAGGGAGCGGGCGGGCAGGAACTCGGCCATCAGGCCCGAAGCCGCCCCGTGCATGTAGTCCACGACCACGGGCCGCTTGAGCCGGCGGAGCTTGGAGAGGTCGGCGCGGGACTTGAGGTACTGCAGATACGCGTCGCGGAAGGACTTGACCTTGATCTCCGGCGCGCGGGTCGGCGCGGTGCGGTTGACCCAGGCCTCGACCCCCTGGGTCGCGCCCTCGGGGGCGGAGCGGCCGTCGATCTTGAGCTTGATCCCGTTGTAGGCGGGCGGGTTGTGGCTGGCCGTGACCATGACGCCCGCGCCGCCGAGCCTGCGCGTCAGGAAGCTCACGGCCGGCGTCGGGAGGCTCTCGGCGAGCAGGAAGGGCCGCAGGCGGTTGGCCTCCAAGACCTGGACGATCTCGCGCGCGAAGGCCTCGGACTGGAAGCGGCGGTCGTAGCCCACGACCATGGGACCCGACAACGGAGTCTTCCTGCGCCCGGCCTTGATCTGCTCGTCCTTGACGTAGTCGGCGACGGCCTGGGCGGCGCGCCGCACGCTCTCGAAGGTGAAGTCCCGGGCGATCATGCCGCGCCAGCCGTCCGTGCCGAACTTGATCGGTTCCATGCTTAGGTCCCCCTGCCGTAGTCGTCCTGGAGCCGCACCACGTCGTCGAGCTCCGGCGTGGAGACCTCGACCAGCGTCACGCGCCCCCGCGGCGCCTCGAAGCGGTGCACGGTCCCCGGAGGGATCGCGAAGGCCCGGCCCGGCCCGGCGACGACACGGCGCGTCCCGAGCCGGATCGCCAGGCGGCCGCGCAGGACGTAGATCGTCTCGTGCTTGCGGCGGTGGAGCTGCAGGCTCAGGCGCCGGCCCTTCTCGATGACGAGCAGCTTGCCGGCGTAGCGCGGGGCGCGCGCGAAAATCAGCTCGCGCCCCCAGGGCTTGGCGACGACCGCGATCCGGGCGCTCACAGCTGGCTGTAGTCTCCCACGCGCGAGCCGCCCGCCAGCGCCGTCCCCGGGCCCAGCGCGGCGTGCGTGCCCACGCGCGCGCGCGGACCCACCACGCAGCGCTCCAGCCGCGCGCCGTCGCCCAGGACCGCGCCGTCGAGCACCACGCAGTCCGAGAGCTGGGCGCCGCGCCCGACGCGCACGCCGCTGCCCAGGCTGACCGCGCCGGAAAAGCGCGCGAAGGGCGCCACGCGCGCGCCCGGCCCCGCGACCGCGCGCGCGCCGTCGGCGCCGCGCAGGGGGCGCGCCCCGGCCCCAGGCGCGAAGGGCGTGCGGCCTTCCAGGATGTCGAGGTGCACCTGAAGGTACTTCTCCACCGTGCCGATGTCGATCCAGTAGCCGGGCGCCACCCAGCCGCCCAGCCGCGCGCCCGCGGCCAGACGCTCGGGGAAGAGCCCGCGCTCGAGCGAGTAGGGCTTGCCCGCCGGGATATGCGCGAAGACCGAGGGCTCGAACAGATAGGCGCCGGCGTTGACCGCGTTGCTCTCGACCTCGTCCCAGGAGGGCTTCTCCAGGAAGCGCCGCACGCGGCCCGTCTCGTCGGTCAGGACGAGGCCGTAGAGGGTCGGGTCCTTGACCCGGGTCAGCGCGATGGAGATCTCCGCTCGGCGCGCGCGGTGGAAGCGCCGGAAGACGCCGAGGTCGAAGGCGTTGAGCACGTCCCCGTTGAGGACCAGGCAAGGCCCCCCGCGCAGCAGGCGCTCCGCGTTCTTGAGCGCGCCGCCGGTGCCTAAAGGCAGGGTCTCGCGCGCGTAGCTCAGCCGCAGGCCGAGCCGGCGTCCGGAGCCGAAGACGCGGTGGAACGCCTCCGCCCGGTAGGAGACGCACAGGACCACCTCCCGCACCCCATGCCGCCGCAGGACCTGGAATTGATATTCAAGGAAAGGCCGGTTGAGCACGGGCAGGAGGGGCTTGGGCGCCTCCAGGGTGAAGGGCCTCAGACGCGTGCCTCGGCCGCCGATGAGGATCGCCGCTTTCATTCGGCGCGGATTCTACAAAATTGCGGAGACCCGCTCCGTCGTTCCTTTGTTAGATACAATGGACGGCATGGAGGACACGGAGCCCCCTGCGCGAAGTTCGCGCCTCACGTTGGCCTTGAGCCTGCTCGGCTTGGCGGGATTTCTGGTCCTGCAGGGCCTGCTCCTGCGCCACTTCATCCGCGTGGACACGCGTCCCCCCTCCTGGGACCAGGCCGACCACCTCGAGATCGCCCTCGACTACCGCCAGGCGATCGGCGCCGGACGCTGGGGCGACTTCTGGTACCTGGCGCCCAAGCCCGGCATGCCTCCGTTCCCCCCCGCCTATCACCTGCTCCTGCGCGGCGCCTACGACTCGCCCGATCCGGCGCGCGCGGCGCTCCGGTACAACTGGTTCTACCTGGCCATCCTGGCCGTCTCCCTCTTCGGCCTGGCCCGGCGCTTCCTCCCCGACGGACGGGCCCTGGCCGCGGCTCTGTCCTTCTGCGCCGCGCCCGTCGTCCAGGAGCTGTGCACCACCCAGCTGCTCGATCTCTCCGTCGCGGCCTGGGCCGCGGCCGCCTACTGGGCCCTGCTGGCCGCGGAGGGCTTCACGCTCTGGCCCGGCTCGCTCGCCTTCGGGCTCCTGTTCGCGACGGGCATGCTGCACAAGTGGAGCTTCTTCAGCTACTTCCTCCCCGCCGCTCTCCTCGGCGCGCGCGCCCTGCGGACCCCCAGCGCGCGCTGGAAGGCGCTGGCCGCGGCCGCGCTGGCCTTGGCCCTGAGCGGCCCCTGGTACTGGTCGCACGTCCTGATCCTGCCCGCGCGGCTTCTGCAGGCCTCCGCCGACGCCGCGGTGCCGTTTTGGAAGCCGGGCGCCTGGGCGGCCTACCTCGTCTCGGCCTGCGGGGACCTGGGCCCCCTGCTCTGGGGCCTGGGGCTCGTCGGCCTCCTGCTGCCCCAGCGCCGGCCCCGTTTCGGGGACGTTTGGCTGCTGACGGCCTGGATCGTCACCTCCTACGCGTTCTGGACCATCGTGCCCAACCGCCAAATGCGCTTCCTCCTCCCCGGCCTCATCCCGCTGGGCGTCGCCTTCGCGGCCGCCTGGCCGGGCTGGCTGGTCTGGGGCGCGACGGCCGTCCAGCTTGCCGGGGCCGCCAACTTCGTCTTCGGCTGGATCGGACCCCTGCGGCTACAGACCCCGCTCATGCCCCTCACGTTCTTGGCCAACCGCCCTCCGGAGCGCGAGAATTGGAGGATTCCGGAAATCCTGCGGCGCATCGAGGCGGAACGCGACCCCTCGCGGCCGCTGACCAACGTCACGTTGGTGGCCAACGACGCCTACTTCAACGGCCCCACCTTCCATTGGCATGAGCGCCTGCTCGGCCTGCCCCACGCCCGCCTGCGCGGCGTCAACCGCCGCCTCTGCGAGCTCTCCGAGTTCGTCCTGCTCAAGGACGGCCGGCTGGGCCCGGAGAGCGTCATCAGCGGCCTCCCGGAGGCCGCCGCGGAAATCCGCCGGCCGGGCGGCTGGTTCCAGCTGGCCTATGAGCCCGCCGCGCGCTGGCCTCTGCCCGACGGCAGCGTCGCCGTCCTCTATCGCCAACGCCGCTCGCGCCCTAAGCCCGTCGCCGGCCGCGCGCTGACTTACGCCTACACCGAGGCCGGAGGCGTGAAGATCACGGACCTGCGCGTCTCCTTGGGCCCCTGGGATGCGGCGCGGTCGGCCTGGACGAACGTCCGGCTGGCGGCCGACCGGCTGGAGATCAAGGGTCTGGCCGTGCGCGAAGCCGCGGCGGAACTGGAGGACTTCGCCTTCGTCCCGCTCTACGAGGGAGGCCGGGGCGACTACGACTGGAAAGACCTGCGCCTCCTGCGCTTGAAGAGAGTCAAGGTCTCCGGCCTGCGCGTGGACGCCGCCGACCTCAAGATCTTCCTGGAGAAGCGCCTGCCGGGCCTGAGGCTCGACGAGGTCCGCCTGGACAAGACCGTGCGCGCCGCGGGCCGCTGGCGGGGGCGGCCGGTCTCCGCGGAGGCCGCCTTGGAGCTGGACCCGGCGGCCCGCCGACTGCGCGTGCGCGTGATCTCGGCGCGCTACGCCGACGCGCCGCTTCCGGCGGCGCTGTTTAGGCCGATCAAGGAGCTGCGGCTCTCCCTGGACCCGAACCCGGAGACGCCCTTCTTCATCGACGTCCCCGGCCTCACGATCCGGGACGGGCGCCTGACGGTGCCGTAGGAGCGTGTCCGAGTAATAGCGTGGCCCTCGGTCAAACGCCTTTGACTTCCCGCTAGGCGCGAGGAGCGAGCATACCGGTAGGTATGTAAGCGACGAGCAACAACGCGGGAAGTCAAAGGCGTTTGACCCTTCCCTTGATGTTTTTCGTCGGCGTTGCCGACGAAAAACACGGTAGGAAAGGGAGGAACAGGTTTGAGCGTCGGCCGCGTTGCTCCTCGCTCAGATAGCGATGCTATCCTCGCTCGTCGCGCCTTGCCGGCACTCAAACCTGTTCCTCCGAGGACCACGCTATTACTCGGACACGCTCCTGGGGAAGATCGCCAGCGCCCCGTCGTCCCAGGCCGGCGCGGAGCGCGCGCGCAGCGCGCGCCAAAGCGAGCCGCCGGGATCGGCGAACAGCCCTGTCTTCTCGACGGCGAGGAAACGCGCGCCCTGGCGCGCCCTGGCGGCGATGAGGCCCAGGGCGTCGGCCGGTGTCCGCGTCTCCAGTTCGTTGGACCAACCACGCCGGTCAAGGTAGTAAAGCGCCACCGAGGGCGCGCGGCAGCCGGTGTGGAACAAGTCGCCCGGCGCGCTGACCGCGGCGGCCGCCTCGCGGGCGCGGGCGAGGTACCCGAAGCCCTGGCGGTACCAATGCCCCACGCGCAGGGCCGCGTGGACCGGAACCGCCAGGGCAAGCAGCGCGACGCCGGCCAAGGCCCAAGCGCGCCGCGGCGCGGGAACGGACGACGCGCGCGCTTTCAGGAGGCGCAGGCCCTCTCCCATCAGTCCTGCGGCGACGGGGACCAGCGGCAGGGCGGTGTATTCGTGGGAATGGCCGTAGGCGCCCAGCGCGGGGATGTGCAGGAACGCCCCGCCCAGCCAGGCGATCCAGAAGGCATCGCGGCGGCGCAGGAGGACCTCTCGCGCGCCGAAGAAGAAGAGGACGGCTCCCCCGTAGGTGAGGACCAGCTCCAGAAAGCGGGAGAGGACCAGGAACTGCAGGAAGTAGGGCAGGCGGCGGTACTCCAGGATGTTGAGGAACTCCCCCGCGTGCGTGGGCACGACGTACACGCCTTGGCTGGCGTAGAGATACCAGGCCGCGACGCCGGCCATCGAGAGCAGCCCCGCCGCCCAGGTCCGCCCGTCGGACCACGACGCGCGTCCCAGGCGGCGCCACGTCAATCCCGCGAGGGGAACGAAGAGATAAGCGTAGGCGATCTTGAGGCCCACGGCAAGGAAGACGCAGAACGTCGCCGCAAGCCAGGGGCCCCAAGGCCTCCCGCGCTCCAGGGCGCGGTCCCAGAAATAGAGCGCGGCGACGCCGCCCAGCAGGGCCGCGGCCTCCGGCTGGACCGTGCGGCCGAAATAGACCTCGAGCGGCAGGAACGAGAACAGGCCCGCGCCGAGGAAGGCGGCCTCGGTCCCCAGCTCGCGGTCGAAGAGGAAGAAAAGGAACAGCGCGGTCAGCGCCGAGGCGGCGGCCGAAAGAATCCGGCCCCAGGACTCCCCGAGACCGAGGATCGGCCACAGCTTGCCGTAGAGCCACATGTACACGGGGAGCTCGGTCGCCGCGAGACGGTCCTCGGGGCCCTCCCAGTCGATGCGGGGCTCAAGCAGGGGGCGGCGCTCGCGCCAATAGTTGCGGGCGACGGCTGCGGTGTTGACCTGGCGGTGGAAGTGGTAGTCGAGCAGGGGCGCGCGCAGCCCCTTGGCGTGAACCAGGAGGGAAAGGCCGGCCGCGGCGGCCGCCAGCCAGACCTTGCGGGACGAGGGCGTCATTCCTTGAGCGCGTAGACCTCGATGGTCCCGCCCGAACGCAGGGCGGTTTCCATGAGGGCCAGCAGGAGGCTCAGCGGCGCGAGAAAGGGCAGGAGCAGGGCGATCGCCGCCGTCTGGAACGGATAGTGCCGCACCGTCTCGGTGCGGGCGCTGCGATCCTTGAGCAGGGAATAGAGCAGGTTGAAGCGAAAACCCAGCCGATTGTAGAGGCTTTGCAGGATGCCGTAGGGGTTCTGCTCCAGGCTGAAGTGGTCGAGCCGGACCACGCGGAATCGGTGCCGGGTCAGGACCGCCTCCAAGGACCGCATCCCAAAGTGGAAGTAGTGGCGCGGCACGTCCAGATGGAACCACCAGCGGCCGAAGGCGCGCGCCTGCCAGCCGTCGTAGTTGGGCACGGCCACGGCCAGAAGCCCGCCGGCCTTGAGGACCTCATGGGCGCGCGAGAGCGCGGCGAACGGGTCGGGAAAGTGCTCCAGGGAATGCCAGAAGACGACCGCGTGGTAGAGCCCCGCGTCCCCGGAGGAGGCCGCGAAGTCCTCGACGGCGACGGGCAGGCCGAGCACGTCGCGGGCGTGGCGGGCTGCGGTCTCGGAGAGCTCGACGCCGCGCGGCTCGTAGCCCAACGCGCGCAGGTAGCAGAGCAGGAGGCCGCGCCCGCAGCCCACGTCCAGGACCGGCCCGCGCGGCACGCGGTTGTGGAGCACCCGCGCCCGCCGCCGGCGGAACCAGCGCACCAGGCGCTCGAAGAGCGCGTTGAAGCGGACGTTGCCCTTGCCGTAGTAGCGCTCCGGGTACCAGGCGCCGACGCGCTCCGGGCTCTCCGGCGGCCAGGTGCGGCCCAGGCCGCAGTCGCGGCAACGCAGCAGCGCGAAGCCGGGCTCGACGGAAGGCTCGGACTCAGCCTCGCTCGAGCCGCAGGCCGGACAGCGCGGCGAGGGCGTCCCTGGGGCGCGCAACTCCGGCCGGAAACGGGAAGCCGAGGAAGCCATAAAGTTTAAACCACAAAGACACTAAGAACGTCTTTTGTGTCTTGGTGTCTTAGTGGTTCAGATGTTTTGGATTGTATAAAATCCCGCCATGAGAGCTTGTGTCCTTCTTTGCGCGGCCCTGGCCCTGGGCGCTCCCGACCGCTCCGCCGCGCTCCTGCCCGAAGAGCAGAACGTCATGCGGGTCTTCAAGGAGGCCGCGCCCTCCGTCGTCTTCGTCACCAACGCCGCCCGGGCGCAGACCGAGGACATGGACGAATTCCTGGTGCCCCAGGGCGCGGGCTCGGGCTTCGTCTGGGACGACCGCGGGCACATCGTCACCAACTTCCACGTGGTCCAGGGCGGGGATGTCTTCCTCGTCAGCCTCGGCGACCGGGTCCAGCTCGAGGCCGAGCGCATCGGCGCCGACCCCGCCAAGGACATCGCGGTCTTGAAGGTCTCGAAAAACCTCGACAAGCTCAGGCCCCTCGCGATCGGCTCCTCGGAATCTCTCCAAGTCGGCCAGTCCGTGCTGGCCATCGGCAATCCCTTCGGCCTCGATCACACGCTGACGACCGGCGTCATCTCGGCGCTTGGGCGCGAGGTGCGGGGGA
Source organism: Elusimicrobiota bacterium (assembly GCA_016207605.1). Classification (GTDB taxonomy): domain Bacteria; phylum Elusimicrobiota; class Elusimicrobia; order UBA1565; family UBA9628; genus GWA2-66-18. The sequence continues at coordinate 28,146 of JACQPJ010000050.1, read as the reverse complement.
TTGCCGGCGTGACCATCCGCGACATGATCCAGACCGACGCCGCGATCAACCCCGGCAACTCCGGCGGCCCGCTCCTGGACTCGGGCGGGCGCCTGATCGGCATGAACACGGTCATCTACAGCCGCTCGGGCTCCAGCGCCGGCATCGGCTTCGCCGTGCCGGTCGCCTTCATCCGGCGCATCGTCCCCCAGCTCATCCGGTACGGCAAGGTGGTCCGTCCGGGGCTGGGGATCAGCATCCTGACCGCCGGGCAGAAGTACTATCTGTTGGGCGAGCAGGACGGCGTCGCGGTCAACAAGGTCCAGCCGGGAAGCCCCGCGGCCAAGGCCGGTCTGCGCGGCCTGCGCCGCCTGTCCGGCGGCCGCGTCGAGGCGGGCGACGTCATCGTCGGCATCGACGGCCGGGAGGTCAAGGACTTCGACGACCTCTACAACGCCCTGGACCGCCACAACCCCGGCGACACGGTCTCCGTGAAAATCCGCCGCGGGAGCCGCGCCCTCTCCCTGCCGGTGACCCTGGTCAACATCCAGTAGCGGCCGGCGCGGTCCACAAGTCAGTCATGCGATTCGTCCGGCAGAGCGTCCGGAAACACGAGCGCAGCCAGAAGGGCCTTCTTGTTCTGCTTCCAGATGCCCTCCGCGTCCGACGACGGGGGCAGTTCCAGGGTGACCATTGGGATATTGCGCTCTTTGCCCGCGTAGGTTCCTAATGAGCCTGGGGTTTTATACCCAATGTAATCCGTGAGCGTGTACCGGTTCTCACGCTGCATGGCCACGGCCAATCCTTTGGATTGGAGCCCGTCATAGTTCACGACGCGTGCCGGGGCATGGACGGAGATGATGCGGGCGGGCTGGTAGTCGCTCAGTAGCTGCACCACCATTTGCGTCTCAGATTCCGATTTCGACTGCGAGCCTCCCCATTCCTTTCCCGCTTGCTTCTGCGACTTTTTCTCCCAGTTCTCGGTTGGGAAGTTGCGATTGATATCAACCCCGTTGGAATTCGTCCGCGTATAAGCGGCCAGCCCATCCGGGTTGACGCCTGGAATGACAATCGCGGTGCGGCCGTCCAAGTACTTCCGATGCGTCGAAAGGAACTTGCAGAAATTCACCAGCAGGTCCACGCTCTGGGGCTCGTCGCCGTGAAAGCCGGCCATGAAGAGGACGATCTCCTCGCCCGTGCCGTAGCGGTAAGCGTCAATGCGTCTCCCCTTTTTCGACGACGCGATTGTCCTGACCGTCTTGTATCCTGATCCCGGCTCCAGGAGCGCAAAGGAGTCGTAGCGCGTTGCCTGCCCAGGAAACGCCGCGGCGGCGATGAGCGCCGCGCACAGAACGGTCGAGAAGAATCGATTCATGTCGCCTCCTGCCTGTGTGAACAGGTTCACGGCAGGCCCAGTTTAAGGTATGGGGTTGATTTTGGCAAGACCATTGACAACGAGGCCTTGAAAAAACGTGCACGTAATGATACACTAAACGTACATATAAAGGGGGTGCCATGCAATTTGCCAGCATACGGGATTTCCGACTTAACGCGGCCGGGATTCTTGGCCGCGCGGGTGACAAGGAAAACGTCGTCGTCACAAAGCGCGGCAAGCCGGTGGCGGTTTTGGTTCCCACGGACGAGGCAATGCTCGAGGACATGCTTCGCGCCGTCAATGGCGCGCGGCTGAAGGCGGCGGTGGAAAAAATGCGGGAAGCGGCAAGGCGCGCGGGAACCAGCCGCATGGCCGCGGAGCAGATTGAGGCGGAGATCAAGAAAGTGCGCAGGCGCAGACATGGTTAAGGTCGTCCTGGACACCAACGTTTTGGTGTCGGCGCTGCTCAATCCCGAGGGCGCTCCCGCTGAGGTTGTGGATGCCGCCCTTGAGGGTCAACTCCAGCTCATCCTCAGCCCGGCAGTTCTGGATGAGTATAAGGGTGTGCTGTCGCGCGGGAAATTCGGATTCTTGCCGGCCGATGTGGACGCGTTCTTGCAGGCCCTTCGGAAGTCGGCCGTCGAGATCGTCCCCGCGGAGCCGCTGCGCGTCTCTCCGGATCCGGCGGATGATAAGTTCCTTGAGTGCGCCGTCGCCGCAGGAGCTGCTTGCCTGGTGACCGGCAATCTGAGGCATTTCCCCCGCCGATTTGGAGACGTCCGCGTCGTTTCTCCCGCCGACTTCCTGCGGGAGTTCAGCTTGCGTTGAATTGCGGGAACCCGGAAGGTCTGGAGGGCCCTTGATAAAACAAAGCCTGCTCGCAAAACTGAGGTTCATGAAAGCTAAAATCATTGCTTTGGCGGTCCTTTCCGGGACGCTGTCTATCGGCACCCCCTGGGCGGCACGAGCCGATGAGAATGCCTCCTCGCGCGCCGATCAGCCCTTCAGTCCGGAACAAACCGCATCCTTAAAGCCGCCGATCGACGCGGCGAAGAGGCTGGCCAGTTATTCCACCTCGATCCCGAAAAAATCCATCGTCGTGAGGAAAGCTAAAAACCCTTTCTTACTTGAGATTTGGTTTGCCGATCAGTTCAAAACATTCACTTCACAACGAGATTGCTCAGCCTATCCAGAAACCTTCCGCCCGCGGGCAAATACGACTCTCATGCAATTGCGCTCGAATCCATGTATTTTCGCGATCAATCCCGCTCCTCAAAGAATGGCCATCGGCGTGAATCGGAAGGGCGATGTTTTTTATTTGTTTGTCCTCCTAAGTCTCGACAAAGCCGAAGTCACGTCCGGCGCCGTACTAAAGCCGGCGCAAATGCGGGAAATGGGCTTGATGTGGGAACAAACCGAGGTGGGCAGAACACTCCCGGATGCCACGCGGGAATATCTTTGGGCACAGGTGCAGAAAGCTCAAGCCCGCAAGAAAAGTTCGTAGCGAAGCTCCCGATCGATGGAAGCTGTCGCGACGGCCGCTATTTGGCCTTGGGCAGCGCGGCGACTTCGGCGTATAGGTAGGCGGCCGAGGCGATCGCCTTGCGGAACATGCCCAGGTGCAGGCTCTCGTTCTCCGAGTGCGGATTGGAGAGCGGGTCCTCGACGCCGATGAGGAGGGCCGGGGCGCCGTGGAGCGCCTTGGCGAAGGGGCCCACGAACGGAATCGAGCCGCCGCAGCCCAGGTCCACGGGCCTGCGGCCGTAGCCTTTCTCCAAGGCGCGGCGCGCGGCCGTGAAGGCGGGCGCCCCGGTGTCGGTGGTCCAGGCCGGACTGGCCGTCTCATTGGAAAACTCGACGTCAACGCCCCAAGGCGCGTTCTTTTGCAGATGCTTCTTGAGAGCCGATATCGTCTCTTGCGGGTCCATGCCCGGGACCACGCGAATGCCCATGTGGCACCAGGCCGAGTCGTTGATGATGTTGGCGCAGTCCTTTTTGGACGACGCCTGGATCGCGTTGACGGAGAACGAGGGCCAATACCAGTTGGAGCGCAGAAGGTCCTTGGCCGGGGCCATGAGCCGCGACGAGGGGAACAGCCCGGACTGGGCGCGGAAGAGCTTTTCGGGATATCTCAAAACCTTGAGGCTCGCCTCGGCGTCCTGAGCCGGCTTGCGGATGTTTTTATAAACGCCGGGGATCGTCATGCGTCCTTTGGCGTCCGTGCAGGACGCGATCATTTTGGCGAGGGCCTGAGCCGGATCGGGGATCGCCCCGCCCCACATGCCGGAGTGCAGGGGATGGTCCATCGAGCGGACGGTCACGTCCAGGGCGGCCAGGCCGCGCAGGGCGACCGTGATGGAGGGGGTCTCGTGGTCGAAGTTGCCGGTGTCGGTGAGCACCATGACGTCGGCCATGACCTTGGAGGCGTAGCGGGACAGGAACGCCTCGAGATGGTCGGAGCCGGTCTCCTCCTCGCCCTCGATGAGGAGCTTGACGTTGACGGGCAGGGAGCCGGCGGTCTTGAGCCACGCGGCGATCGCGCTGGTGTGCGCGACCGCGCCGGCCTTGTCGTCGGCGCAGCCCCGGCCGTAGAGGCGTCCGCCCCGCTCGGTCGGCTCGAAAGGCGGGGACTTCCAGAGCTCCTCGCGGCCCGCGGGCTGGACGTCGTGATGAGCGTAGAGGAGGAGGGTCGGGCGGCCGGGAGCGTGGAGCCAGTCCGCGTAGACGTAGGGGTGGGCCCCGGGCAAGCGCAGGAGCTCCACGTGCTCGAGCCCGCGCGCGCGGCAGAGCGCGGCCACGGCCTGGGCCGAGCGCTCGACCTGGGACGGGTCGAAGCCCGGGAAGCTCACGCTGGGGATGCGGGCGAGGGTCTTGAGGTCCTCCAGGAACTCGGGGAACCGGTCCCCGGCGCGGGCGGCGGCGCGGGCGGCGTCCCGGCCTTGTTCTACAGCGAGCATAGGAACTCCTTGACGTTTCGTTTGAGATAGCCGGCCGCGCGGTCGAGGCGCGTAGTATAGCCAAAAATCGTAGAATCGCAGGAGGTGTCGATCCTGACGCGCTACCTTCTGCGCCAGTTCCTCCCGATCTTCGGGGCGGCGCTCGCCCTGTTCCTGGGCGTCCTCCTGATGAACCAGTTCCTGCGGCTCTTCACGCTGGCCATGCTCAAGGGCCTGCCCATCGGCTGGATCCTGGCCTGCTTCGCGCGCCTGCTCCCCGCCTTCGCCGGCCTAGCCGTGCCGATGGCCTATCTGGTGGCGACCATGACCGCCCTCGGCCACCTCGCCGAATCGGGCGAGATCATGGCCCTGCGCGCCGGCGGCTTCTCCCACCGCGAGATCGCGCGTCCCTTCCTCGGGCTGGCGCTGGCGCTCTCGGCGCTCCTGCTCGTCGTCAACCACAAGGCCGGGCCCGACGGCTTCCATTCCTTCCGCCAGCGGACCAGCGAGGCGGCCCGCAAGCTCGCGCGCGTCGAGGTCCGCCCCCGGTCGTTCACGCCGCTGGGGCCGTGGCGCCTCTACACGCGCGAGGCCGACCCCGCGAGCGGCCGGCTCCGGGGCGTCTACCTCGTGCGCCCGGGGCGCGCCGACGGCGTGCGCGTCAACGCCGAGACCGGGCGTCTCAGGCTCGACGCCGGCCGCGGCGTGGAACTGGAGCTGGCCGACGGCCAGCTCCAGCTGCCCAACAAGGACCCGGAGCGCTTCACCGCGGGGCGCTTCGCGCGCTACCGCGTGTTCCTGCCCCTGGCCCCGCCGCCGGCTCCGCGCGAGCCCGATCTCCAGGAGATGACGACCCGCGAACTGCGCCGCCGCGGCGCCGACCCGCGGACCTCCCCCGACCACCGCCGGGAGTACGTCGTGGAGGCGGCCGCGCGCACGGCGGGCGCGCTGTCGCCCTTCGTGTTCTGCTGGGTGGCCGTGCCCCTGGGGCTGGGATTGCGGCGCAGGGCGCGGGGCGCCGACTTCGCCGCCAGCCTGGGAGTCATGTTCGCCTTCTACGGCCTGCTCGTGGTCGGCATCGGCGTCGGGCGGCGCGGCGACCTGCTGGCGCCGGCGGCCCCGTGGCTGGCCGACGCGGCGGGGCTGGCGGCGGGCGCGTGGCTGACGCGCCGGGCGGCCGCCCGATGACGATTTTCTCGCGCTACATGGTCGGGCGCTTCCTCAAGCCTTTCGCCTTCGGCCTGGGCCTGTTCGCCCTGCTCATCTTCCTGGGCGACGCCTTCGACAAGATGAACTACCTGGTCAAGTCTCCGGCCTCCCTCTGGGTCATCCTGAAGTGCCTTTGGCTGGGCGTCCCCTACTGGACGGTGCGCGTCATCCCGATGGCCACGCTCCTGGCCACCCTCGTGGCCGTGAGCGGCTTCGTGCAGAGCGGGGAATGGCTGGCCTCGCAGGCCTGCGGCCTGGAGACGCGGCGGTTCTGGCTGCCGGTCCTGGGCTGCTCCCTCGGGGTGGCGGCGCTCGCCTTCGCCGCGCAGGAGACCGTGATGCCCGCAGCCTGGGCCCGCTCCCGGCGCCTCTGGCACGAGAAGGTCCACCCCCAGTGGGAATGGAGCAAGTACCAGAACGTCGCCCTGGACGGCGGCAATGGGCGCTTCGTGCAGGCCTGGCTCTTCCTGCCCAAGGACGGCCGCATGGAGCGGCCGATCCTGGAGCGCCTGGGGGAGCGGGGGGTGGACTCCCAGCTCGACGCGGATTACGCGCAATGGGACACCGCCGCGCGCCGCTGGGTCTTCCACCGCGGCGTGGAGAGGGTCTTCGGCCCGGACCGGACCGACGAGACGCCCTTCGAGGAGCGCGTCTCCGAGTTCGACGTCCCCCCCCTCGACCTGGTGCCCCGGCCGCTCAATCCCGACGAGCTCACCCTGCGCGAGCTCCGGACCCACGCGCGCCGCCTGGCGCGCTTGGGCGGCTCGCCGCGGGAATACGAGGTGGCGGCCCAGGCCAAGCTCGCCTATCCCTTCGCCAGCGTCGTGATCTGCGCGCTGGGCATCCCCATCGCCCTGCGCCTGCGGCGCTCCTCTCGCGTCGTGAGCTTCTGCGCCGCTCTGGCGATCTCCTTCGCGCACCTATGGCTGCAGGAGGTGGGCCGCGCCGTGGGCGTGGGCGGCCAACTGCCGCCCTGGGCCGCGGCCTGGGCCGCCAACGCCGTCTTCGCCCTCCTCGCCGTCGAGCTCCTGCGCCGTTGGGACCTGTAGCGGCGGCTTGGCGCGCGTCGACAAATAATACTGGGCCTCGGCCCAGGACCTTCGTCTCAGCCCGGCCAGGCTACCGAACTAGGCGCGTAGATTAAGGAGGTTATTCTACGCATGGTGAGCATAGACATAAAAGCAAGCGAAATGGCACTCAATGGACGGACGCCCGAGATAATGCTTGAATACTGACTAAAAATACTTGCAATTGAGCGGGAATTCCATTATACTATGAATGATGAAGAACGCGGCGAAGCTGAAGGAGACAATGGAGCCAGGCCGGGTCTATCGACGTCTTGACCTGGAAGGGCTATCGACTGCCTTGGATCGAGACCTCAAAACACTCGTCGCGAGCGGAGAAGTCCGCAAGCTCGCGAGCGGTCTTTACTGCCGTCCCCGCGACACGACCTGGGGAGCCGCCCCTCCTGATGATCGAGAACTCGTTCGCGCCTTCCTGAAGACCGACGACTTCTTGCTGACCTCATACGATAACTTTACCGACCTCGGGCTTGGCCTGACGCAGGTCTACAACACCTACGTCGTCTACAATCATAAGCGCTTCGGAGATTTCCAGCTCGGCGGAAAACATTTCCGGTTCCGCCGCGTTCCGGCGTACCCAGCCGCTCTTAGCAAGGAGTATCTCCTCGTTGACTTGCTGAACCACCTCAACGATCTCCCCGACGATGTCTCGGCGGTCCTCAGGAACCTGAAGTCACGGCTCGGCCAGTACAACCGCGACAGGGTGTCCGATTGTCTCAAGTTGTACGGCAATCCAGCCGCTAGGCGGGTGCTGCGCGAGGCCTATGTCTGACTTCCTTCATGCGCTAAGCGACGTGAAGACGCTCTTCGAGTTGATCGCCTCGGAGAAGGGCTTGCGTCCGGCCGTCGTTGAGAAAGACTACTGGATCATGCACTGCCTCTGGGGTCTTCAACGAGTGAGGCTCCAATTCGAGATGAAAGGCGGGACTTCTCTATCGAAAGGCTGGAGCGTCGTGAACCGATTTTCCGAAGACATCGACATCCGCTTTGATGCCCCAGCGGAACTCAACCTAAAGGGCGACAAGCCCGCTCATATCAAAGCGCGATTCGGTTTCTACGACAGTCTCGCCGGGCGGATCGAAATCCCGGGGATCGCGGTCGAGCGGAATCGCGACTTCGACGACCCGAAGGCTCAGAACGGCGGGATCAGTTTGAAGTACGAGTCGCTGTTCCAGGCATTGCCGGAACTGAGGAAGGAAGTCCTCCTTGAGGTGGGATTCGACAAGACCGCGCCGAACGAGCCGCGAGACTTCAGCAGTTGGGCCTTAGAAAGGGCTCGGGATGCCAAGCGCGACGTGGTCGACAACCGCGCTCTCGGCGTGAAGTGTTTCAATCCCGAGTATACCTTCGTCGATAAGCTTCAGACGATCTGCCGTCGCTTCCGACAGCATCGGGACCGCAACGACGCGCAGAGGGACAGGCCGCGGCATTTCCTGCGGCATTATTACGACCTCTACATGCTCTTGGACGTGGATAGGGTCAAGGCTTTCATCGGCACGGATGACTACGAGACGTACAAGACGCAGAAGCTCAAGACGACGAACGCGAAGGAATTCGCGTCGCGCGAGGCTTTCCTGCTCAAGGACCCGAAAAGGGCCGCGCTCTTTGAGGAAGAATTCGAGGTCATGAGCTTCATGCTGACGCCACCACGGCCAAGCTTCGCGAACGTGATCAGTCGAATCCGGGGGTTTGCCCCGAAATTCTGATGTCATAATGGATCGACGGCCCAGAAGACGCAGTGGAAGTCCTCAAGCACGGCTTCGCAGCGCGACATCTTCAACCTCATCGAGCACGGGATCATGGTGAAGAATCCGGGCGGCGGCCGAAGCACCAGCTTTTCACTGAAGCGATAGACGTTCGCCACAAGAGGACGTTCTGTTGCGAGGAAACACCGCCTATGGGCGCTTTTCCCGGGACAGCACCTCCTGCCAACCCTGGAATTGCTCGACAACCTAAGGTTCTTTTCACAAGCGTCTGCCGGCCGTTGGGCCCCCAACATGGCGATTCCGAGAGCGTCGGCTATGAACTCCTGTTCGGGCAGGTGACCCGCGCCCAGGGCCTCTTCAGCCCGCGGGCCACGCACCTCCATTTCTCCCTGGACTACATCGCGGAGAATTTGGAGGCTCCCGCCGTGGTGCTGCAGTACCCGTCGCGGGCGGAGCTGATACGGGAGCTCAAGAAGGGCTACGACTACGTCTGCCTCTCGTTCCTGCTGGCGGTGTTCCACCGGATGAAGGAAGTCGTGGATCTGATCCGGACGCATTCGCCCGCCTCCAAGATCGTCCTGGGCGGGTACGGAACCGTCCTCTCGGACGAGGCGCTGAGGCCTTACGCCGACCACGTCTGCCGCGAGGAAGGCGTCGCCTTCATGCGCCGGCTCCTTGGAGAACCGGCGATCCCCATGCCCTACAGGCACCCTCTCATCGTCAGCCGGTTGAAAATATTCTCCAAGGAAGTTTCGCAGACCGGCATGGTCTTCGCCGGGCTCGGCTGTCCCAACGGCTGCGATTTCTGCTGCACGTCCCATTTCTTCAAGCGCAGGCACATCCGCCTGCTGCCCGCGGGAAAGGACATCTACAACGTGATCGAACGCTACCTGGCGGTGAATCCAAACATGGCGTTCACGATCCTGGATGAGGATTTCCTGCTGAACAAGACGCGGGCGATGGAGTTCCGGGACTGCGTCTTGAAAGGCGGCAAGCCCCTCTCCCTCTTCGCCTTCGCCAGCATCCGGGCCCTGAGCCAGTACGGCGTCGAGGAAATCCTGGAAATGGGCATCGACGGGGTCTGGATCGGCTACGAGGGCTCCCGCTCGGGCTATGCGAAACAGCAGGGGCGGTCCGCCGAAGAGCTGTTCCGGGAATTGCGGGAACACGGCGTCGCCATTTTGGCCTCCATGATCGTGGGCCTTCCGTATCAAGACCAGGAGATCATACGGCAGGAGCTGGACGGCCTCCTGGCGCTGAAGCCCTCCCTGGCTCAATTCCTGATTTATGGCCCTACGCCGGGAACGCCATTCTACGACAGGATCATGAAGGAAGGCCTTCTGCGCCGGGACCTAGCCGACGACCGGGAGAAATACTACCGCGAATGCTCCGGATTCACCGCCATGGTCCGGCACCCCCGCCTGGCTCCCGGCGAGATCGAAGCGGCCCAGAACCGCTGTTTCGAGGAGGACTACGCGCGCTTGGGGCCGTCGCTGTTTCGCGTGATCGACGCCTATCACGCGGGCTGGCGCAGATTAAGAAATTCTCCGAACCCGTTCCTGCGCAAGAAATCGTCGTGGTTCGCGTCCCAAATCCGAAAATCGTATCCCATCTTTCTGGCCGGGAGGCTCCTGGGGCCGAATTCCGGAGTCAGACGCTGGATTGCCGATCTTGAGCGGCGCTGTCATCAAGATTTCGGAAAGCCGAGCTGGATCGAACGATTGGATTCCATTGCGGCGCTCGCCCTCGCTCTTTGGACGGGCCTCAAATTGAAGCTGGGGCTCTTCCAGCACCCGGCCCTGGTCAGGCATGTCTACCGCATGCCTTCGGAATCCCCGCGGCTGAGCAGGGCCTGGCGGCGCCTGCGCGGGCGATTGGATTGCGTCTCCGTCGAGCTGCGGCCTGAAAGGAACGTTTGGGTTCGCCCCGAAGGCTCGCTGAGCGTCGGCCAAGCGCATGAGCTGGGCACCCAGCTTCGCTTGGCGCTGGAGCGCGGCCGGGAGCATCTGGTGCTGGACCTGACGAAATTGACTCCGCTGTGCCCGGAAGCGGCCAAAAAACTTGCTACGAACCTGAAGCGCTGCCGCGAGCGGATCCGGTTGGTCGCGCCCGCGGCTTTTGCGCATCCTCGAGCCGCCATCTGGCTGGCCCTCTTCAATCTTTACCGATGAATCCGGCGAGACATCAAGGCCGCGAGCTTTTGCCGGAACCTTACCGCATCAAGATGGTGGAGCCTCTTCGGATCATCCCCCCGGAAGCAAGAAAAAAAGCCGTTCGCGAGGCCGGGTACAACACATTTCTTTTGAGAAGCCGGGACATCTACATAGATTTACTGACGGATTCCGGCACCAACGCCATGTCCGACGCCCAATGGTCCGCCATGATGATGGGGGACGAGGCCTACGCCGGCAGTCAAAGCTATTTTCGCCTCGTGGAAGCCGTCCAATCCATCTACGGCTACCGATATGTGATCCCGACGCACCAGGGACGCGGAGCGGAGCACATCCTTTCCAGGTGCCTGATCCGGCCCGGGAGCATCGTTCCCGGCAACATGTATTTTACGACGACCCGTCTCCACCAGGAATTGGCCGGGGGGGGCTTCGCCGACGTCATTGTGGATGAAGCCTACGATCCTCAATGCGATGATTCTTTCAAAGGCAACATCGATCTGAGAAAGTTGGAAAACCTGACTAAAAAAGTTAGCGCCCCGAAGATCGCCTATGTCGCCGTAGGCGCTCCGGTCAACATGGCCGGCGGCCAGCCTGTTTCAATGGAGAACATGAGGCAGGTGTCCGCGTTCTGCAGGAAGCGCGGGATACCGTTGGTTTTGGACGCCGCCCGAGCGGTCGAGAACGCCTATTTCATCCAGCAGCGGGAACCGGGATACGGCCTGAAACCCGTCCGGGACATTCTCCGGGAAATGTGTTCTCTCACCGACATTTGCACGATGAGCGCCAAGAAAGACGCTTTCGCCAATATCGGCGGCTTCCTGGCCATGAACGATGCCTCCTTGTACGAGGAGGCCAAAAATCTATGCGTGGTCTACGAAGGCCTGCATACTTATGGAGGATTGGCCGGCCGCGACCTGGAGGCTCTGGCCCAGGGCATCCGGGAGTCCGTGGAGCGGGATGATTGGATCGCGCACCGCATCAGCCAGGTGCAGTACCTTTGGCGCGGCCTTAAGGATGCCGGAATTCCCGTGGTCCATCCTTGCGGCGGGCATGCGGTATTCGTAGACGCCCAAGCTTTCCTGCCCCATATCCCTCAAAAACTGCTCCCCGCGCAGACGCTTGCCGCGGCGATTTACGCGGACTCCGGAGTGCGTTCGATGGAGCGCGGGATCGTCTCCGCCGGCAGGGACGCCGCGACCAAGCAAGACCATGCGCCGGAGCTCGAATTGGTGCGTCTCACATTGCCCCGCCGGGTCTACACCCAAACTCACCTGGACTATGTCAGCCGAGGCGTGCGGAGGACCTTCCAAAGACGGGACTCCCTTTGCGGGCTGAAATTTGTCTACGAACCAAAATATCTTCGCTTCTTCCAGGCAAGATTCGCTCCCGTCCCTAAAGCGCCTTCAGCCAGGCGGCGAGGGCGGCCTGGACCTCGGGCGGGACGCCGTGCCCGCCCTCGAAGCGGCGCAGGCCCCCGACCCAGCCGGCGGACTTAAGCTCCGCCTCCAGCGCGAGCGCCTCCCGAAATCCCAGGATGGGATCGGCGGAGCCGTGGCTTTGGAAGAAGCGCAGGCCCTTCTTGGCCGGCGCGAGCGCGCGCACGGACGCGCGATCCGCGAGCGTCCCGGAGAGGATCGCGACGCCCGCCGGCGGCCGCGGGGCGCGCAGGGCCGCGTCCACCGCCAGCATGCCGCCCTGCGAGAAGCCCATGAGAACGAGCCGCTCCCAGGGGACGCCGAGCGCGGCGATGAGCGTCCCCAGCGCCGCGCGCGCGGCCGCCAGCCCCTCGGGCTCGCCGCCCGACAGGTCCCGCGGCTCCCCCGCCGCCTGCCGCCGCTCGAAGTCCTCGACGTCGATGGGAAACCAGGCCCGCCCGCCCCAGTCCAGCGTCAGCGGCGCGTCGGGGAATATCCAGCGCAGCGGGCGTCCGGCCTGGGTTGCCGCCGCGAAAGGCGCCAGGTCCTGCGCGTCGGCTCCGTAGCCGTGGAGGCAGAGCACGGTCAAGGCGGCGGGATCGGCGTTCGGAAACTCGATTGCGTCGAGACGCCCCAGACGCGCCCGCCGCGGCGTTTTATCCACGTTGTATTTTGGAGGTCCGACCTCAAAAATACAAGGTATCTTTTTTGGGGAACTTTTCGGGAGGCTGGGACGTATCCCATCATGGCCTTCTGGGGCGAAGTTCTCCTGCACGTCCTCCTGCCGCGGGCCTGCCTGCGCTGCGGGGAGGATCTGCCCTTCGGAAACGAGGGGCCCTTGTGCGCGCGGGAGGTCCTTGCGCCGCCGCCGGAGCCGGCCTGCGTCCGCTGCGGCGGCCAGCCGGGGGGCGGGCGAAGCTTATGCCGCGCCTGCTCGGGGCGGCTGTTCGCCTGCCGCCTGGTGCGCGCGGCCTGCGCGCACCAGGGCGCGGCAGCCGCGCTGGTGCACGCCTTCAAATTCCGCGGCTTCCGCTGCGCCGCCCGGGCCGCGGGGCGGGCCATGTCGCGCGGGCTGGCGCGGCGCCCGGAGCTGGCCGGCTTCGACGGCTTGGTGGCGGTGCCTCTCCACCCGCGTCGCGAGCAGGCGCGCGGCTACAACCAGGCGGAGCTACTGGGCCGAGAGGTCGCGGCTGAGGCCGGCCTTCCGCTCCTGGACCTGCTGGAGCGCCGCCGCGGCGCGGGCCCGGCCTGGCGGATCGGACGCGACGCGCGGAGACGGGAGCTGGCCGGCGCGTTTGCGGTCAAGAACGGCCTGGGGGAACGGGCGCGCGGGCGACGCCTCCTGCTCATTGACGACGTCTGCGCCAGCGCGACGACCCTCGAGGAGTGCGCCCGCGCCCTGCGCGCGGCGGGGGCCAAGGACGTCGGCGGCTACGTCTTCACGCGGGCCGGAGGCTAGATGCTATCAGGGCTTTCCTCAGCGCATCTGTGCCGCGTCCGCAGGATCGCGGCCTAGCTGAGGCCGAGGAGGCGCTTCCACCACGGCGCGGACGGTCCGGCGGTCGAGGGGCGCGACCGGACGGCGGCGACCTCGACGACCTGCGCCGTGGAGACGGGCAGGATGAAGGAGAACGCGGCGCCCTTGCCGGGACGGCTCTCGACCCAGATGCGCCCATTCTGAAGCTCGACCAGGGCCTTGGCGATGGACAGCCCCAGGCCCGTGCCGCCCTGGTGCGCCAGGCCCGCGGAGGCCTGCACGAACTTGTCGAAGACGCGCGGCTGGTCGGCGGGGGCGACGCCGGGCCCCGTGTCCGAGACGGTGAACCGGACGAAGACCGCGCCGCCCTCTTCATGCCGGCAAAGCGCCAGCCCGACGCGGCCGGCCGACGGCGTGAACTTGATGGCATTGGAGAGCAGATTGACCAGCACCTGGACGGCGCGCGACGCGTCGGCCTGGACGAAGGGCAGGCCGGCGGAAGGCTCCAGCTCCAGGGGCAGGCCCTTTTTCTGCGCCCACGCCGCGAGGCTGTCCGCGGCCTCGCGGGCGATCTCGGCGGGATCGGACGGCTTGAGGCGGACCGTCATCTGCCCGGACTCGATCTTGGAGAAGTCCAGGATGCCGTTGATCACCTGGGCCAGGCGGTCGGAGTTCCTGAGAGCCGTGTCCAGGACGCGGCTCCAGTCCTCGTCGAGCTTGGAGCGGAACTCCGTCTGGAGGATCTCCAGCGCGGCGCGGACGGAGGAGAGCGGGGCGCGCAGCTCGTGCGTCACGTGGGCGACGAAGTCCCTCTGCATGCGCTGGAGCTCGCGGTGCTTGGCGACGTCCGTCAGCGCGGTCATGAGGCCGACGACCTTGCCCTGCTCGGTCTGGACCACGGCGCCGGAGGCCCGGACGGTCTTGCGCGTATCGGCAACGCCCTGGACCCTGACGTCCGGGGCGATGTCCCGGTCCGCCGGCGTCTGGAGCTCCGCGGCCAGGGTTACGACGAACTGGTCGCTGATCTTCTCGGTGATGAGCCGTCCCGCGGCCTTGGCCAGGGGTTCGCCGTAGATCTGCTCCGCGGCCGGGTTCATCATGAGGATGCGGCCCTGCTCGTCGACCACCACCACGCCCTCGGCCATGCTCTGGATCACGCCGACGGTGCGCGCGCCCTCGTTCTCCAGCGCCTTCTTCTCGCGCTGGAGCGGACGGGTCACCTCGTCGACGTGCCGGGCGACGTCCTTCTCCAGGAGGGCGAGGACCTGCCCGATCACCATCCGGCGCAGAGCCGCGTCCGGGACCGACTTCTCGACCAAAGACAGCACCGTGCGCTCGAGGGAGCCCGACTGGATGGCGTGGTCGATGTCGCGGATCGACTCCCGGGCGGCGGAGCCGGCGTCCCCGCCGCCGCTCCCGTCTCCGGCGCCGGGCTTGGCGCGACGATAGACGGCCTCGTTGAGGAGGACGCGGGAGACCCCGCGCGCGGCGAGAAAGCCCGCGGGGTCGGCGGCCGCGGGCGAGTCCGCCCGGGACGCGGCCAGCTCGCAGAGCGCGGCCAGCTCCGGCCGGGCGAGCCCGGCACAAAAGGTGAGGCTGGAGAGCTTGAAGCGTCCGAGGAGCCCGACGACCGCCTTGGGGGCCTGCGCGGCGTCGGCGGCGACGCGGCCGTTGACGAGCAGCTTGGACTGATCCAGCCCGACCACCAAGGTCTGCTCCGGCGCCAGGGCCAAGGCGGCTTCCAGGCCGTCCAGCGCCTTCTGCAGGGTCTCGGCCACGGCCGGGTGGTCGGGCTTGTAGAGCGCGAGCTGGCCCAGGGCCTTGCCGACGGCCTGGAGGGCCTCCAAGCTGAGGCGCTCGAAGCGCGCGGCGGGGCCCGCGGGGGAAGCGGCGGGACGAGGAGGGTCGGCCATCCCCCGAAGTTTAGAGCCTTTCCAGCTTTCCCGCAAGCCCCGCGCCGAGTCCGGATGCCGCGTTGCGGGCGTCGAAGACCCGCCGGGCCCCGCGCGCGACGCGCGCGTAGTCCAGAGGGTGGGCGGTGAGGATGACGACCAGGTCCGCGCCGCGCAGAACGGCGCCCGAGAGCGGGCGGCTGGACCAGGAACGGCCGCCCGCCTCGGCCCGGGGCACGAAGGGGTCGTGGTACTCGACCTTGGCGCCCGCCTCCGCCAGCAGGTGCATGACGTCGAGCGCCGGCGACTCGCGGTAGTCGGAGACGCCGGGCTTGTAGGCCACGCCCAGCACGAGCACGCGGCTGCCCTTGAGCGCCTTGCCGCCGCGGTTGAGGGACTCGGCGACGCGGGAAACCGTGTAGGACGGCATGTCGGCGTTGATGCGCGCGGCCAGCTCGATGAAGCGGGCCTCGAAGTTGAGCGTCTTCATGCGCCAGCTCAGGAGCTGGGGATCCTTGGGGATGCAGTGACCGCCGATGCCCGGCCCGGGCCAGAAGGGCATGAAGCCGAAGGGCTTGGTCGCAGCCGCGCCGACCACCTCCCAGACGTCCAGGCCCAGCCGATGGCAGATGCGCGCCATCTCGTTGACCAAGGCGATGTTGACCGCCCGGAAGGAGTTCTCCAGGAGCTTGACCAGCTCGGCGGCCTTGGCGCTCGAGACCGGCACGACGCGCGCGAGGATCGCGCCGTAGAGCTTGGCCGCCAGGCGCGTGGAGGCGGGATTGATCCCCCCCACCACCTTGGGCGTGTTGGCGATCTTCCAGCGCGCGTTGCCGGGGTCGACGCGCTCGGGGGAGAAAGCCAGGAAGAAGTCCTTGCCCGCCTTGAGCCCCGACTCCTCCAGGGCCGGCCGCACCACCTCGTCGGTGGTGCCGGGGTAGGTCGTGCTCTCCAGCACGACGAGCTGGCCGCGGCGCAGGCGCGGCGCCAGCGCCCGGCAGGCGGCCAGGATGTGGCCCAGGTCCGGCTCCTTGGTCTTGCGCAGGGGCGTCTGCACGCAGATGAGCACGGCGTCGCAACGCCCCAGCCCGGCCCCGTCCGCGCGCACCGTCAGGCGGCGGGCGCGCGTGAGCGCGGCCACCTCGGAGGAGGGCACGTCCTCGATGTAGGAGCGCCCGTGCCGCAGGGCCGCGGCCCGGGCGGGACTGGCCTCGACGCCCTCCACGCGCAACCCCGCGCGCGCGAACTCCACGGCCAGCGGCAGTCCCACGTAGCCCAGCCCCACCACGCCGACGCGGGCGGACTTCGTTTTTAGTCTTTGCTCGAAGTTTATGACTGCTTACGGAATCTTGCTGATGCGCGTCTTCAGCTGCTCGTCCGGGAGAGACCAGTCAACCTTCTTGAAGGCCGCCTGCTCCTCCGCGCTCAGCGGGATGCCGGCCTTCTTGACCGTTCCTTCCGGGTCCTGACGGACCTCGGAGCGAAATTTCGGGTCGTTCATCCAGCGGTCGATAAGCTGCTTGATGGTCTGCTGGCTCATTTCTCCTCCCTGTTGGATCGTGCGCCGACGCCGACATGCTACATCGTAAACAGGATCGAGGTCAACCGGTTGATCTAAGGAGTCGCGTCATAATAATATGACGCGACTCCTAAGCGCAAACCGGGCGCGTTTTTTCTTTCCGGCTTGTCCCGCGCCGCGCGGATATGGAAGAATCCGATTTCTCCCTATGAAAGCTCGCGATCTCTGCGTCGTCGGCTCCGGCTACGTGGGGCTGGTCACCGGCGCCTGCCTGGCCGAGATAGGGCACCGCGTGGTCTGCGTGGACTCCGACCCGCGCAAGCTCAAGGCCCTCAAGGCCGGCAAGGTCCCCATCCACGAGCCGGGCCTGGAGGAGATTCTCAAGCGCGTGGTCAAAGCCGGCCGCCTGGCCTTCGCCGGGTCGGTGCCCGAGGGTCTGAAGTTCAAGGGCCGGCGCGCCTCCGTGGTCTTCATCGCCGTGGGCACGCCGCCGCGCCCCGACGGCTCGGCCGACCTCTCCGCGGTCGAGGCCGTGGCCGAGCAGGTCGCCAGGCACATGGACGGCTATCTGGTCATCGTGGACAAGTCCACCGTCCCGGTCGAGACCGGCGAATGGGTCTCGCGCACGATCCAGCGCTTCAACAAGGACGAGACGCCTTACGACGTGGCCTCCAACCCGGAGTTCCTCTCCGAGGGCACCGCGGTGCGCGACTTCCTCCATCCCGACCGCATCGTGCTGGGCGTGTCCTCCACGCGCGCCGAGGCCGTCCTGCGGGAGGTCTACGCGCCGATCAAGGCCCCGGTGCTGGTCACCGACGTCAAGAGCGCGGAGCTCATCAAGCACGCCTCCAACTCTTTCTTGGCGACCAAGATTTCCTACATCAACGCCGTCTCGGCGCTCTGCGAGAAGGTCGGCGCCGACGTGGGCATGGTCGCGCGCGGCATGGGGCTGGACCGGCGCATCGGCCCGCTCTTCCTCAACGCGGGCATCGGCTTTGGCGGTTTCTGCTTCCCCAAGGACCTGGAGGCCTTCTACTGGATCAGCCGGCAGAAGGGCTACGACTTCTCGCTGCTCAAGGCCGTCGCGGAGATCAACGAGCACCAGAAGGGCTGGATCGCGCGCAAGATCGAGGAGAAGCTCTGGAACCTGGAGGGCAAGACCGTGGCCCTGCTCGGACTGACCTTCAAGCCCGACACCGACGACATGCGCTTCGCCCCGTCCCTCGACGTGGCCCGCCAGCTCAAGGACCGGGGCGTGCGCCTGCGCGCCTACGACCCCGTCGCGATGGAGCGCGCCAAGGCCCTGCCCGAGTTCGCCGGCGTCCACTTCGCGCGCGACGAGTACGACGCCCTCAAGGGCGCCGACGCCCTGGCCGTCGTCACCGAGTGGCCCCGCTTCAAGGGCCTGGACCTGCGGCGCGCCAAGCGCCTGATGCGCACGGCCGTCCTCCTCGACGGCCGCAACCTTTTCGACCCCGCCCAGGCCCGCGGCCTGGGCTTCGACTACGCCGGGGTCGGCCGCCCGTGAAGCGCGTCCTCATCACCGGCGGGGCCGGCTTCCTGGGCTCGCACCTCTGCGAGCATTTCCTCAAGAAGGGCTGCGCCGTGATCGCGGTGGACAACCTGCTGACGGGCTCGCCGGCCAACGTCGAGCGACTCTCCCGGAACCCGCGCTTCACGTTCATCCGGCAGGACGTCACGCTCGGCGTGCACGTCCCCGGCCCGCTCGATGCGGTCCTGCACTTCGCCAGCCCCGCCTCGCCCGAGGACTATCGGCGCTGGCCCATCCCCACGCTCAAGGTCGGCGCTCTGGGCACGCACAAGGTCCTGGGCCTGGCCAAGGACAAGAAGGCCGTGTTCATGCTCGCCTCCACCTCCGAGGTGTACGGCGACCCGCAGGTCAGCCCCCAGCCAGAGAGCTATTGGGGCCACGTCAACCCCATCGGCCCGCGCGGCGTCTACGACGAGGCCAAGCGCTTCGCCGAGGCCCTGACCATGGCCTACCACCGCTCCCACCGCATGCCCGTGCGCATCGCGCGCATCTTCAACACCTACGGGCCGCGCATGCGCCGCGACGACGGCCGCGCCGTGCCCAATTTCATCACCCAGGCCCTGTCGGGCCGTCCGCTCACGGTCTACGGCGACGGCTCCCAGACGCGCAGCCTCACCTACGTGGACGACCTGATGGACGGCATCGGCCGGCTCCTGGCGTCGAGCCTCAACACGCCGGTCAACCTCGGCAACCCGCGCGAGCTGACCATGCGCGAGATCGCCGAGACCGTGCGCCGCCTGGCGCGCTCCCGCTCCAGGATCGCCTTCAAGCCTCTCCCCGAGGACGATCCCAAGGTGCGCCGCCCGGACATCTCCCTGGCCAGAAAACGCCTGCGCTGGGAACCGGGGGTCGCTCTGGAGGACGGCCTCAAGCGCACCATCGCCTGGTTCCGCAGAGCGCGCGGGGGCGTGGCCGTTTCGTAGCTTTACTGCCGGGCGACATCATGCCCACGCCGAACGCCGACCCCGCCCCCCTCCCCGTCGCCATCGTCGGGGCCGGGCCGTCCGGCTTCTACGCCGCCGAGGCCCTGCTCAAGGCCCTGGGCCCGGCCGTCCGCCTGGACCTCTTCGACCGCCTGCCCACGCCTTTCGGCCTGGTGCGCGGGGGCGTGGCGC
The DNA here is from genome assembly GCA_016207605.1 of Elusimicrobiota bacterium. Lineage (GTDB taxonomy): Bacteria > Elusimicrobiota > Elusimicrobia > UBA1565 > UBA9628 > GWA2-66-18. The sequence goes on along the minus strand of JACQPJ010000050.1, from coordinate 8,718 downwards.
CCGACCACCAGAAGATCAAGTCCGTGGCCGCGGTCTACGAGAGGGCCGCCGCCGATCCCCGCGTGCGCTTCTTCGGCAACGTCAAGCTCGGCCGCGACCTCTCCGCCGACGACCTGCGCGCCCGCTACCGCTTCATCGTCTACGCCGTCGGCTGCGAGAGCGACCGCCATATGGGCGTCCCGGGCGAGGAGGCGGCCGGCGTCCACTCGGCCACCGAATTCGTGGGCTGGTACAACGGCCACCCCGACCACCGCGATCGCGCCTTCGACCTCTCCTGCGAGGCCGCCGCCGTCGTCGGCATCGGCAACGTGGCCATGGACGTCACGCGCCTGCTCTCCTGCGATCCGGAGTCGCTGGCCGCCACCGACATCGCCGACGACGCGCTGGCCGCCCTGCGCGCAAGCCGCGTGCGCACGATCTGGCTCCTGGGCCGCCGCGGCCCGGCCGAGGCCGCCTACTCGCCGGCTGAGATCGAGGAGATCGGCGGGCTGCCGACCGCGGATCTGGTCGCGGACCGGGCCGAGGCCGTCGTGGACGCGGTCTCGCAGGGCGCGCTCGCCGACCCGGTGGTGAAGAAAAAAGTGGACTACATCCAGGCGCGCGCGCGCCTGGGAGAGGGCTCCAAGTCCCGGAAAGTGCGCTTGCGCTTTCGCGTCTCCCCGGCCGAGGTGATCAGGGAGAACGGACGGGTCGCGGCCCTGCGCGTCGAGAAGAACCGACTCGCCGCCGACGAGCGCGGGCGCGTCAAATCCGTCGGGACGGGGGAGTTCGAGACCCTGGCGGTGGGCCTGGTCCTGCGCTCCGTCGGCTACCGGGGCGTCCCCCTGCCCGGCGTGCCCTTCGACGAGAGGGCCGGGCACATACCGCACGCGGACGGTCGCGTCCTCGCCGCACCCGGCGGAACGGCCCTGCCCGGGGAGTACGTCGTGGGCTGGGCCAAGCGCGGCCCCTCCGGGCTCATCGGCACCAACCGCGCCGACTCCGCCGCGACGGTTCAGTCCCTGCTCGCGGACCTAAAAGTCGGGAACGGGACCGGGGCGGCGGACCTCGCCGCCGATTCCACGCCCAAACGGCTGGCCGAGGGCGGCGCCAAGCCTGTCAGCTTTGCCGACTGGCGCAAGCTTGACCAGATTGAGCGCGCCAACGGGGCCGCGCGCGGGAAAATCCGCGCGAAGTTCACGCGCGTCGAGGACATGCTCGCAGCCCTGGCCCGCTGACAGGATCGCGGCCCAGCCGGGCCGAAAGCGCCGCCCCCGCGTCCTTGGCCAAGGCCAGTTCCACGAGCTCCGCCAGCGAGGCGCGCCGGCCCGGCTCCACGGCGCGGTAGTCGCGCTCCACCCGCGCGAAGGCCGCCTCTCGCGCCGCCGACGGCGTCCAGCCCCCGCGGCGCCGCGCCAGCCAGGCCGCGCCGCGCCGCCCCTCCAGGCTCAGCACGCCCGCGTCTTCCAAGAGGACCAACGCGCGAGCCAGCGCGTCCTCGTCCTGGCCGGGCAGGGACACCTCCGCGGGGCCCGGCTCGGCGACGTCGCCGAGCAGCGAGAGGACCAAGTCCGCGTCCCGGCGCTCCGTCTCCTCCCCCGGGAAGGCGGCCAGGTGCAGGGCATAGGCGCGCGCGACGTCGTCGCGCTCCCCCGGCCGCAGGGCGTCGAGCTCGGCGCGCAGGCGCTCGATCGGCGCCGCGGCCCAGCGCGCCGCGCGGCGCTCCGAGAGGGCCTGAAGCAGGAGCCAGCATTCCGCGGGACGGCCGTCGCGGCCCGCGCGCCCGGCCTGCTGGAAGAACTCTTCCAGCGAGGCGGGCAGGCCCAGGTGGACCGTGAAGTGCACGTCCGCGCGGTCCACCCCCAGCCCGAAGGCCCGCGTCGCGCAGAGCAGGCCGCGCCGCCCGGCGAGGAAGTCGTCGGCCGCGCGGCGCCGGGCCGCGGCCCACGCCGCAGGGTCGGCGCCGGCCGGCGGCCGCCCGGTGTAGGCCGCGGCGTCGATGCCCTCGCTCCAGGCCAGCGCCTCAGCCGCCGCGGCCGCGCCCAGCGGCCCGTCCACGCGCGGGCAGAACACAATCCCCGGGCCGAAGCGCCCCTCCGGGAGGGTCCGCGTGAGCAGAGCCCGCAGGCGCTCCAGCCGATCCGGCGAGCGGTCTCGCCGGACGCGAAACGCCAGGTTGCCGCGGCCTCCGCCGCTCGCGACGCGCGCGGGCCGGTCCAGCCCGAGGACGCGCTCGGCCTCGGCCAATGCCCCAGGGGAAGTCGAACCCGAGAGCGCGGCCAGCGCCGGGGCCCGCCCCGAGGAGCCGGCCCAGTCCCGCAAGCGGGCGCCCAGGGCGCGGTAGGCCGGGCGCCAATCGTGCCCGCGCCGCGCCGCGCAGTGGAACTCGTCGACGACCGCGAACGGCACCCCGGGGCCTTCCGCGGCGCCGCGCAGGGCCTCCCGGAAGGCCGCGCAATCCAGGCGCTCCGGCGCGGCCAGGCACAGGATCAGCCGCCCCGCGGCGAGCTCCGCCAGGCCCTTGGCCGTGGACTCCGGATCGTCGCCGCAGAGCAGGCCGACGCGGTCCACGCCGATCTCGGCCAGGCGCCGCGCCTGGTCGCGCAGGAGCGCGCGCAGGGGCGCGACCACCAGCGCCGTCCCGGACGAGAGCAGGGCCGCGAGCTGGAAGGCCAGCGATTTCCCGCCGCCCGTTGCCAGGCTCATGACCAGGTCGCGCCCGGACAGGAGCGCGGCCGCGCCCTCGGCCTGCCCCGGGCGCAGGGACGGCGCCAGCCGCAGGCGCCGCGCCAGGGCCTCCAGCGCCAAGTCGTCATTAAACGCCGGGGACGCAACCCGCAGGTCAAAGACTTGACCCCCGTGCCCGACGCCAATCGCCGCGTTTCGCCAACCCGCCTTGTTCGTTCCCAGCCATGAAACAAACAGCGGTTCCCGCGGCTCGTCCGCCGTTTCCGGATAAATCCGCCGCAGCAGACCCAACAGCTCGCCTAAATCCCGCAGCGCGGACTCCTCGATCCACCGCGCTTCCTCGCATGAAAACAGCTTGGCCCGGTGGAGGTCGCTCTCCAGCCGCGAGGGAAGGCCCGCGGGGGCAGCCAGCACCGCAGCCGCCTGCAGGCGATGCAGGGCCGAGGCCGCGTCCGCGGCCCGCGGCCCAAAGCGAGCCAAACCCTCCTCCAGCTCGGGCGCGGGGGGCATCAGCGTTCCCCGCGTCAGCAGGCGCCAAGCCAGGGCCCGGGCGAAGCTCCCCGGCTCCGGCGGCGCGTCCGTCTCCAGCGTCCAGCGCGCCCAGCCCGCGGCCGCCGCGAGACGCCCCTCCCGCGCCGCCCGCCGCGCCGCCTCCAGCGGAACGCCCGTTCCGGCCAGCGCGATCTCCATGCCGGGTATACGCGGCGACCCCCGAAAAGGTTCCCGGGAAAAAGTAGAATCCGGGCATGACCGAGCATAAGCGACGAAATGGTTGCTCGATGCGGAGCAGGTAAAGCAACCATGTTCATGCCGCTGATCTATTGGATCGTCCTGCCGATGCTCCTCGGCTGGCTCGTCATCCGCTGGATCCAGCGCAGCTCGCCCCGCCCCGTGCCGCCGGACGTCGCCGAGCTCTTCGCGCGCCGGCCCCTCGAGCGCCGCTGGTTCCGCGCCGCGCGGCGCGACCACAAGGGCCTGCGCCCGTTAGGGGATTTCGAGAAGCAGCCGGAAGCCGTGGACGCCGCCTACGCCGACAAGGAGCGCGCCCAGGCCGCGGGCGAGAACGCCCAGTTCCTGGTCTTCAACGACAAGGCCGAACTGCTGGAAGAAGTGGATTCCTGAGCGCGCGGTCTCAGCGTCTGCCCGATCGGCGGGATCGGCGCCGCCCATCATAGAGGCTGACCAGAAGATATTCCTCCATCAGCAGCGCGCCTTGCAGGGAAGAGAACGGCTCCGGAGCCACCCACAGACCCAAGTCCGCCTCCGTGAAGGCGCGCTCGGCCAGGATCGCCGCTCCAAGAAAACGCGCGTCCAGGTCGGACAAGCCCCAATCGGTGAGCCAAAGAAAAGCGTCGATGAAGTCCAGGGCCCAGGGCCGGCCGGCGTCCGTCCGCTGCTCGACGCGGCCGGCGATAAGATCCACGGCCTCCCGTCGCCGCTCGGATCTAACGCGGCGTGGGATGATCCGGCGCAGGGCTGGCAGGAGCCTCGCCCTGAGCTCGGGCGCTTGTTCCGGGCCCGCCATGGGAAACTGCCATCCCAGAATCCACTCCGCCGCGGCTGGAACGCATTGGGCGTCAAAAGCCTTCTGGAACAAACCGTTGGCCGCCCGCAAGTCGCCCTGGCGCAGCGGTTTCCGCAATTGGGAGGCGATGCCCGCGAGGAGGATGCGCGCGGGCAGGGCGGCGCCGTGCTCGGCCGGCTGGTTCTCCCGCAGCGAGATCATGAAAGCGGCCGCCCCCTCGCCGGGGGGACTCTGAGAGAGCAGCAGGAGACGGCCGCGGTCCGCTCTGGTCTCGCGGGCGTGCGCGACGATGAGCGGGCCGTGCGGCGCGAGCTCGGCCACGGCACCGGCGTACCGCGCCATGACCGGCCCGGGCAAAGGCATCAGGTCTGCCACGGACAACGGAAGGACCTGGCTGTCCCCGCTCATGATCCCGGACAGATCGGGACTCAGCACGCGGACGGGGTCGCCGATCACGGCGATCTCCCGGATCGCCGGGACCTCAAAGGAGACGGATTGGGCGCCGTGCGCGGACAGCGCGGCCGCAAGACCCGCGGCCGCCATCAGCGCGCGGCGAGACGTCAACCGATTGAAGCGACGCACGCGAACTCAACCGCCCCGGGGCCGCCCAGCAGATCCCCACAACGCGGATGCATCACGACTCTGGGGAGCAACGAACCGAAACGGCCCGAGCAGGCGCTCGAAGGCGGCCGCGGCGGCATCCTCTTCCGGCGCGGTCAACTTCAAAGGACGAAGAAGCGCCCGCGCCAGCGCCGACGTCATCGGCGGCGCGTCAAGCGCCGTCAGCCCCGGCTTCGGGTAATGCCGCGACAGAACTTCCGCGACCAAAAGCCGCGCGTCGAGGTCCGCAATCTCCCGCAGGTGGAGTTCGCTGAAGGTCGTGAGCAGCCGCACCAACCGCGCGAGTGGCCTCCCGGATACATGGCCTGGGTCCTCCACGAACGGCCGGAACGGCCAAATCCGCGTGGAAAGCCCCCGCTGGTCATGCACCGTGATGATCCGCGCATACAAATCGCGGGCAATCCGATGCGCGGCCGCGGGCTCTCTCACGACCTCCAATGCCATGCTCAGGGTCTGGTCGGAATCATGATACTCCGAGGGCAGCGGAGCGGCAGGCACGCCCGGGATCGGCGCATGCTCATCGGGATCTCCGGCCGCGTCAAACACGCTCCTGAGGACGGCTTCGACGGCGGCGTCATCCCCCTGCCGCATCGGCTCGCGCAGAGCCTGCGCCGCCTGCCAAGGCACCACGCGCGCCCGCGGAGCGAGGCGGCCCGAGAGAAAGACGCCGACGCCTTGCCGCTCGCCGGTCAACGACGTCCCCTCCGCGTCCACGAGGATTTTGAGGACCTGGGGATGGACGCCGAGTCCCGCCAGCGCCACCGACGCGGGAGGCGCAAAGCCCGCCGGCAGAGCGAAGACTCGCCCGCGGGCATGCTCTGGGGGCCGGCGGCGGCGCGCGCGAGAAACGCCAGGGCGGCGAGGGAGCAGACAGGGTTCATGGCGTCTCCGCGCTCACGGGGCGAAGCCTCCCATTGCGCTCGCCAGGAATCGAACCTGGATACCCGGCTTCGCAGGCCGGGACACTATCCTTTGTGTTACGAGCGCAATGGAAAGCCTCCGAGGAGCGATTATAACTTATTGCGTCCGGGCGTCAGCCGCGGGGCGCGCCGCCCTCGGGAGATCGGGGCGCATCCGGCTCGGCGGAGGAGCGGCCGCGGCCCCGGGACGGATCGCCGGCCTCGGGCGAGCGAGGTTCTTGCTCCTCATCGTCGTCGGGCTCGACGGATGGCGCCGGCGCGGGGGCGGGCCGCCCCGGACGCATGTCCGCGTTCCCGGGACGAGGCGCGCCGGCCTCGACGCCGCGGACTCGATTCTGAGAGGAAGGCCCAGGTTTTGGCGCGCGCTGCGTCGTGGTGGAACGCTTCACGATCCGGCGCGTCCGGGCGAACGCCGCCTCCAGGGACCGGGAGCGGCCCCGTTCCGCCCGAGCGCCGCCGGCCAGGGCCGCCAACGCGATCAAGGCTCCGACGAGGATCTTCATGAGGATATTCTACTTGATATAGTCCCGGGCATGACCCCGCAAGACTGGCGCGCGAACGTCCGGCGCGTCCTGTACTGGAAGTTCCTCTCCAACCTGCACTTCTTCGCGGGCGTGCTGGTGCCGTTCTTCACCGATTGGGGCGGACTTAAGCTCCAGCAGGTGTTCTGGCTGCAGACCTGGTTCGTGCTCTGGATCTTCGCGCTGGAGATGCCGACGGGCGCCTTCGCGGACCGCTTCGGGCGGCGCGCGTCGCTCGTCTGCGCGACGCTCTGTCTGTTCGGCGCCACCGCTTACTACCTGACGCACCGGGGCCTAGCCCACTTCCTCTTCGCGGAGTTCCTGTGGGCCTGCGCCTGCGCCTTCGACTCCGGCGCCGACGAGGCGCTGATCTACGACAGCCTGAAGGCCGGCGGCCAGGAGCGCGCCGCGAAGACCGCGCTGACGCGCCTGGAGGCGGCCATGATCCTGCCCATCGCCCTCGCCGCGCCCATCGGCAGCCTGGTCGCCGCGCACTGGGGCCTGCGGGCGCCGCTGGCCCTGGGGCTGATCCCGTTCGCGCTGGCCCTGCCGCTGGCGCTCTCTCTGCGCGAGGCGCCGCGCGAGCGCGAGGAGGCCGGCGCCGGCTATTGGCGCACGCTCCTCGACGGGGCGCGCTATTTCGCCGGGCACCCGGTCCTGCTCGCGCTCGCCTTCGACGCGGTCGCGATCCGGGCCCTGTGCGTCATGATGATCTGGCTCTATCAGCCGCGGTTGCGGGAGCTGGGCATGCCCCTGGTCTGGTTCGGCTTCGTCACCGCCGGCATGACTTTGCTTCAGGCCGCCCTCCTGCTGCGCGTGGAGGGCGTGGAGCGCGCCTTCGGGGGCCCGAGGCGCTGCCTGGCCTGGACCGCGCTGATCCCGGGCCTGGCCTATCTGGGCCTGGCCGCGGCGCCCTCCCCGCTCCTGGCCTCCGCCCTGATCGTCCTGGTGCCGGGACTGGGATTCCCGCGCGCGGCGCTGATCGGCAGCTACATGCACAAGCACATCCCCAGCTCCCAGCGCGCCACGGTGATGTCGGCCGTCGGCATGGCTCGCCAGATCACGGTCGCCGCGCTTTACCTGGTCGTGGGCTGGGGCGCGGAGCGCTCGCTGACCTGGACCTTCGCGGGGCTGGGAGCGGCCGTGCTCGCCTGCGCCGCGGTCTCCGCGGTCGAGGAGAGCCACTTGGCGTAGGCCGCGCTCAGCGGCGGTCCAGCCAGGCGACGGTTTCGACATGGTCGGTGTGGGGAAACAGGTCGATCATGGTCAGGCGCGCGGCGGCGTAGCGCGGCTCAAGGGTCTTAAGGTCGCGGGCCAAGGACTCAGGGTTGCAGGAGACGTAGAACAAGACGGGCGGCGGGGACTCCAGCAGGGCCTTCACGGCGGCGGCGTGCAGGCCGGCGCGCGGCGGGTCGGCGACCGCGACGTCGGGCCCCATGTCGAGCAGGGAGGGCAGGAGGAACTCCGCGGGCGCGCCGTAGAACTCGCAGTTCGGGAGGCCGTTGAGCGCGGCGTTGGCCTTGGCGTCGGCGACCGCGGCGGAGTTGGACTCGACGCCGATCACCTTCTCCGCCGCCCCGGCCAAGGAGAGCGCGATGCCGCCGCCGCCGCAATACAGATCCAAGACCAGGCGAGCCTTGAGCTCGCGCGCCCAGGAACGCAGGAGGCCGTAGAGGACCTCCGCGCCGGAGGTGTTGGTCTGGAAGAAGGAGTGCGGCGAGATGCGGTAGTCCAGCGCGCCGTCCGGGAAGCGCAGGGTCTCGGTCACACAGCCAGATCCGCACAGTATGTCCAACGACTTGGACACCGCGACATCGGAATATTCTTCGTGGCGGCCAATGAGGATCGTGGTCGCGGGGTAGCTGAAGCGTACGGCCGCCACAAAAGACGTTTTTGGTATCTCGCCCGCATTGCAGACCAAAATCACCATCCGCTCCGGCCTATTTTTCGCCTCGCGCAAAACAAGATGGCGCAAAACGCCTTCTTTCTTGTGCCCGTTGTAGGGCGGCACCTTCTCGGCCTCGGCCCAGGCGCGCACGGCTCGGAGCAGATCCGCGGCCTCGGGGCTGGGGAGATGACATTCTTCGAGGTCAAAAACGGAGTACCAACGGCCCTTGGGCTTCATCCCCAGCTTGAGCCAACGTCGCGGATCCGCTGGGTATATGTCGCCGAAGCTGAACTCCATCTTGTTGCGGTAATGCCAGATTTGGGGCGCGGCCAGGACATCCAGGGGCGGCAGGCCCGCCAAGCCCGCCAAGGCGGCCAGGACCTTTTCCTTCTTGTAGGCGAGCTGGACCTCGTAAGGCCGGTCCTGGATGGAGCAGCCGCCGCAGGTCCCGAAGTGGCGGCAGAGCCTAGATGCTATAAGCCTCTCCTCAACGCATCTGTGCCGCGTCCGCAGGATCGCGGCCTAGGGGGCGAACTTGAAGAAGCAGACATCCCCGTCCCGCATCGCGTAGTCCTT
>JACQPJ010000049.1 GCA_016207605.1 Elusimicrobiota bacterium | reverse complement strand
GCACCTTCCCGTCGACGAGGGCCACTTGCTTCAGCCCACCGACGTCAACGGCATCAACAAGATGGCGGGGGAGTGGTACCACATCCTCTACAACAACGTGTACGGCCTCCGTGCCTGCGCGCTCCGGCTGACCAACACCTATGGTCCCCGGATGCGCGTCAAGGACGCCCGGCAGACGTTCCTCGGGGTCTGGATTCGCTTGGCCATCGCCGGGCAGCCTTTCGAGGTCTTCGGGACGGGCAGGCAGCGCCGTGACTTCAACTACGTCGACGACGTGGTCGACGCGATCCTCATGGCCGCCGCGGACGACCGAGCCAGGGGCCAGGTGTGGAACCTGGGCGACAGCCCGATCAGCCTCGAAGAGCTGGCCGCATTGCTCGTGAGGCTGAACGGCAGGGGCGAGTATCGACGGGTCCCGTTCCCTCCCGAGCGGGAGGCGATCGATATCGGCGACTACTACGCCGACTACAGCCGCATCCGTGAGGCGCTGGGCTGGGAGCCCAGGGTGAAGCTCGAGGACGGCTTGGCCCGCACCGTTCGCTACTACCAACAGTACGGCCGGTACTACTGGGAATGACGGGACGATCGGTGCCGGGAGTCGGGTCGACCCGCTGGCGGAGGATCCTGCGCGCCGGCTGGCCGCTCGCCGTCCTCGTGACGGTCCCGCTGGCGACGTTCTCGCCCGTCCTGTTCGGCGGCTACACGCTGTACCCCGCCGATCTCCTCCACGAGGCCTATCTGCCATTCGCGGCCTCGCGGTCGGGCACCAACATCCAGGTGACGGCGATCATCGACCTCCTCCACGAGTACTACCCGTCGCGCGTCTTCGTTCGGCAGAGCGTGCGGGAGGGGCGAATCCCGCTCTGGAGCCCGTACATCTATGGTGGCCACCCGGTCTTCGCGGGCAATGCGTCGCGGGCGACGCTCGACCCGTTCAACCTCTTCTATTTCCTCCCCGACCTGCCCACCGCGCTGGCCTGGCGAACCTTTGCGCAGGTCGTGGCCTGTGCGCTGTTCATGTACCTGTACCTC
>JACQPJ010000051.1 GCA_016207605.1 Elusimicrobiota bacterium | reverse complement strand
CACCGGCTGATCAAGGCGACGTTGTTTCAGAAGCTGAGCCTCATCGACATCCTGAACCTCACGACGCGTCGGCTCAGAAAGATCAGAGACGGCGATCCGCAGCTCCTGTTCACCTTCTAAAACTTTCTTGGGACAGCTCTGCTTTCGACCTATGCGCTACGGGTTGACCGGCTCGAGCTTTTCCTGCCCGCCGCCGGGGAGAGGACGGTAGTAGCCGGGGCCGTCGGGGCCGGCGGGGTCCCAGGCATTCAAGGGGGCCTGGTAGGACTCGCCGGTGGCGGGGGAGCGGACCTCGTCGTAGCCCAGGATGGCCTCGGAGTGGCGGGCGGAGGCGCGGTCCTCGGCGCGCTGGCGGTTCTCCCAGGCGCCCATGATGGCGCTGGTGTCGGCGGGGTTGTTCTTGGGGAGCATGAGGCCGCGGCCGGGCTGGGCGCCGGCGATGCGGATGGACTCCTGGACGACGGCGGTGAGCCCGGAGTATTCCTCCCAGCGCCGGGCCTGCGCCCAGCGCACCGAGAGCATGGCCGAGTGGACGGCGTAGAAGCCCATGGACATGCCCGCGACGGCGCCGGTCAGCACGCCGCGCAGGCGGCGGCCCTGGAAAGTCCATTCGCACTCGCGCGCGAGCATGTCCCAGCGCAGGCCCATGGGATCGCGCGCGGACGGCAGCGGGGTCTCGGCGAGGACGTTGATGCCGGAATAACCCGCCATGGCCGCGGCTTGATCGAGCCATTGGCCGGCCGTGGGCGCGCCCGGGGCGTTGGTCATGTAGGCGAAGCTCACGCCGGCGTCCCCGGCGTCGAGGTCGAGGCCGCGCGAGGTCACGCCCGCCACGCGCCAGCCTTCGGGCAGCCGGAAGTCGAAGGTGGTCGAGCCGCCCATGGGGTCGCCGCCCGTCCGGCGCTGGGGGGAGAGCAGGGCGCCGGGAGCGGGCTCGTAGCAGAGGCCGACGTCCAGGATCGTCCCTTTGCGGCGCTCCCAGTCTTTGGCGGGGGCCCAGCCGCCGAAGACGACGAGGCTGGCTCCGGCGCGGCGGGTCCGCAGCTCGCCGCGGATATCTTCCTCTTTGTAGCGGCCGGCCAGGGCCAGGCGGCCGGGGCCGGCGGGCTTGGCGTCGAGGCGGCCGCCCGCTTCGGCCACGCTGCGCGAGAGCCGCTGGGCCGCGCCGCTCAAGGCGGAGGCGGCGTCGCCGCCGGGAGGCAGGCGCACGGGCGCCACGATCGCCGAGGTCAGGCCCGAGGCGTCGGGGCTAAGCGTCAGCGCGCCGGCCGCCACGTCCAGGCGCCAGCCTTCCGGCCGGCCGACGGAAAAGCCGATGCCGCGGTCGCGCAGGACCGGCAGGGGACAGGCGCCGCCCGCGGCGCTCGCCGCGGCGGGCAGCATCAAGCGCAAAACGGTCAGGGAGAGAACGAGCATGATCCTGTAAAGGGCGAGGCGAAGTCCTTGCCGCTCAGAGCGACGGCCCGGACCGATTCCGCGGGGATGAGGAGGCGCTCGTCCTTGTCCTTGGGGAAGACCTCGAGGAAGGGCGGGCCCAGGCGCGGGTCAAGGCTGCGGTTGAAGAGGAAGCCCTCGATGATCCGGCCGTCGGCGAGCGTGACGGTGACGTGACCGCGGTAGTCGTAGGCGGCCTCGATCTGGGCGGCGACCGCGGGGTCGATGAGGCGCGGGGGTTCTGGATTTTGGTTCATAGCGAGGAGGCCAGGGCGCGGACGATCTCCTCCCAGGCGGACTCGGCGGCTCCGCCCTGGGCGAAGTCCGGGCGGCCGCCGGCGGAGCCGCCGCTCTTGGCGGCGAAGGCCTTGGCGATCCTGGCGGCGTCCACGCCCTTGGCGGCGAGGTCGGGCGTGGCGGCCAGCACGAAGGAGAGGCGGCCGTTTCCGGGCGCGGCCAGGAAGACCAGGCCGGAGCCGAGCTCGGCCTTGAGCTTGTCGGCCAGTCCGCGCAGGGACTTAGGGTCGGCCCCGTCGAGGCGCTGGGCGCAGAGGGTGACGCCCTTGACCTCGCGCACGGTCTTGGCGGCCCCGGCTTGGGAGGCCAGCCGCGCGGCCTTGAGGGCGCCAAGGCGGCTTTCCAGCTTGTGCAGGCCGGCCTTGAGCGCCTCGGGCTGCGGCGACTCCGTCGGCTCGACCTGCGCCCCGAGGGCGCGGAGCCGGGCGAGCAGATCCTTTTCGCGAGCCTTGAGCTCGGCCAGGGCCCGGTCGCGCGCGGCCTTGCGCCTGGCGGCGTCCTCCTCGACGGCGGGCCCGGCCAGCGCCTCGATGCGGCGCACGCCGGCGGAGGCCGAGGCTTCCTTGATGATCTTGAAGGCCAGGATCTCGGCCGTGTTGCCGACGTGCGTCCCGCCGCAGAGCTCCAGGGAAAAGCGATTTTTCGGGTCCGTCCAGCCCTTGGCGCCGATGAGCAGGAAGCGCGGCGACTCGCCGTAGTCCTCGCCAAGCAAAGTCGTCGCCCCAAAGTCCGCGACCTTGGAGACGGGGTGACACTCCGGGACGACGGGGTGCGCGGCCTTGATCTCGTCGTTGACGATGGTCTCGATGCGCGCGACCTCCTCGGGCGTCAGGGGCTTGGAGTGCGTGAAGTCGAAGCGCAGCTTGTCGGGTCCGACGTAGGAGCCGGCCTGGCGCACGTGGGAGCCCAGCACGCGCTTGAGGGCCTCGTTCATCAGGTGGGTGGCCGTGTGGTGCGGCTTGATGCGTGCCCGGCGCTCGGCGTCCACGCGGGCGATCAGCGCGGTCCCGACGGGAATCGAGGCGCCGCCCTCCAGGATATGCACGAACACCCCGCCTTGCTTCTGCGTGTCGAGCACCCGCGCCAGGGCCTTGGTCCCATCACGGGAGATCAGATCCCCAGAGTCCCCGATCTGGCCGCCGCCCTCGGCGTAGAAGGGCGTGCGGTCGAGCGCGGCCAAGCCCGGAGCCGAGGCGACGACGGCCGCCTTGGCCTCCAGCGCGTCGTAGCCGAGAAATTCCGTCTTAGGCGCGGCCGCGGCGACGGCCGCGAGATTCTTTTCTCCCGACCCCCGCCAGGAAGCGCGCGCCGTTTCGGCGGCCTTTTCCCGCGCGGCGGCGAATCCTTCCTCGTCCACCGCGACCCGCTTCTGTCCGCAGATCTCCTGGGTCAGCTCGAGGGGGAAGCCGTAGGTCTCGTAGAGCTTGAACGCGGCGTCGCCGGAGAGCGTGCCGCCGGCCTTGGCGAGCAGCTTGGCCAGCTCGGTCTCGCCGGCCTGCAGGGTCTCCAAAAATTTTGTCTCCTCGGCCTTGAGGATGGACCGGATCTGGTCCGCGGCCGGCCGCAGCTCCGGGCAGTCGGGGGCGAAGATGTCCACGACCGCGGGCACGAGCTCGTGCAGGAAGGGCGTGGGACGGCCCAGGGATTGGCCGTAGCGCGCGGCGCGCCGGATAAGGCGGCGCAGGACATAGCCGCGCTCGACGTTGGAAGGGATGATGCCCTCGGCGGCGAGCATCGCGGCCGCGCGCGAGTGGTCGGCGATGACGCGCAAAGCGCGCCGAAATTCGAGGTCATCGGGGTCGCGGCCGATCAGGGCGGCGGCCTTCTCGGTGATGGGGCGGAACAGGTCGGTCGCGAAGGGCGAGGAGCAGCCCTGCGCGGCCAGGGCCAGGCGCTCCAGGCCCATGCCGGTGTCTATGCAGGGCCGGGCGAGCTTTTGGAGCGAGCCATCGGGCCGGCGGTCGAAGCCCGTGAAGACCAGGTTCCAGATCTCCAGGTAGCGGTCGCCGTCGCCGCCGACCGCGTCCTCGGGGCCGGCGCCGAACCCGGGGCCCAGGTCGTAGTAGATCTCCGAGCAGGGGCCGCAGGGTCCCGTGGGGCCCATGTTCCAGAAGTTGGTGTCCTCGCCCAGTTTTTTGGCCGGGTTGGGGCAGCCGACCTTGGCCCACAGCGCGGCGGCCTCGTCGTCCTCCTGGAACACGGTGGGGTGCAGGCGCTTGGGGTCGAGCCCGGCCTCCTTCGTGAGGAACTCCCAGGCCCAGGCCACGGCCTCGGCCTTGAAGTAGTCGCCGAAGGAGAAGTTGCCCAGCATCTCGAAGAAGGTGAGGTGGCGCAGCGTGGCGCCCACGCGCTCGACGTCGGTGGTGCGCAAGCACTTCTGGCAGGAGGCCGCGCGGGCGAGGTCGGCCTTGAGGCCCAGGAAGTAGGGCTTGAAGGGGACCATGCCCGCGGAGTTGAACATCAGCGTGGCGTCGCCCTGGGGCACCAGCGGCGCCGAGGGCTTGACGACGTGGCCGCGGCGAGCGAAGAAGTCCAGGTAGGAGCGGCGCAGGGCCGCGCCGGCCGCGTTCGTCATGAAGCGATTATAGCGGATGAGCCGGCGGGGGAGGAAATGGCATAATAGCGGCGCATGAGAACGAAATCCTCGTGGTGGACGCTGGCCGCGCTCGGCGCGGCCCTTCCGGTCCTGGCGCAAGCCCAGCCCGCGCGCAACTTCGGCGCCGGCGCCGTTCTGGGCCGGCCCATCGGCGGGACGGCCAAGCTCTGGCTCAACGCCGACCAGGCCGTGGACCTCGGCATCGGCTACGGCGGCGGCGCGGCCGCCTTCTGGGGCGACTGGCTCTGGCATTTCCAGGACTCCGTGGCCCAGCCCGCCCAGGGGGCCCTGCTCCCCTACGCGGGCCTCGGCCCCCGCTTCGAGGTCGGCGACGATCCGAAGTTCGGGATTCGGACGATGCTGGGGCTGTCCTATTCTCTGGCGGCCCAGCCGATCGAGTTCTTCGCCGAGGCGGGGCCGGTGTTCCGCGTGACCCAGGGCGGGCACGTCGACGCCGACGGAGGCGTCGGGGCGAGATATTACTTCGGCGGCCAGGCTCCGCGTTGACGGCCGCCGCGGGTCTGTTGTAGCATGGCCTCGATGTCTCGTTTCCAGAGGATCACCCGCGCCCTGTCGCGGCGCGTGACGGTCCTGGTGGTGCCGCAGGCCCGTCGGCGGCCGTGGCGCTGGCAGGCCCGCGCGGGTTTTCTCCTCTTCGCGGCGGTCCTCTGGTCGGGGCTGACCGCGTGGGCGGCCTTCCTCGCGGGGCGCGGCGCGGACTACTGGATCACGAAGGCCGACAACCGGGTCCTGCTCGTCAAGATGACGCGCCTGGCCCAGGAGATGGAGCAGGCGCGCCAGGTCCTCGACCAGGCGCGCGCCACCGACCGCCAGCTGCGGGGCCTGCTGGCCATGGCCCGCGACCGCGACCCCGTCGAGGCGGCCGCGGGGATCGGCGGGCCCACGCTGGCCGACCGGCTCTCGCTGGGCCGCCTGCTCTCCGGGGGCGCCGAGTCCGTGCGCCAGGCGGACTGGCACCGGGAGATCGGCGGCCTGCGCCGGGACGCGCAGCGCCGCCTGGCCAGCTTCCAGGAGATCGCCTGGCACGTGGGCAACCAGAAGAGCCTGCGCAACGCCACGCCCAGCCTCTGGCCCGCGGAGGGCCGCATCACCTCGCTTTTCGGCTATCGCTTCTCGCCCATCCGGAGCGCGGATCCCGAGAGCGGGGAGCTGCACCCGGGCATAGACATCGCCAACGAGCCCGACACGCTGATCCACGCGACGGCCGACGGCACGGTCCGCTTCGCGGGCTGGAGCCACGGCTACGGGAACATGGTCGCCGTCGACCACGGCTACGGCCTGAGGACGGTGTACGGCCACGCCTCCAAGACTTTGGTCCGGGCCGGCGACCGCGTCTGCCGGGGACAGCCTCTCGCCTATATGGGCACGACGGGGCGCTCCACGGGCGCCCACGTGCACTACGAGGTCCAGCGCCAGGGCGTCCCGGTCAACCCCATGTCGTTCCTCAAGGTCCGCGGGCCCGGCGAGCTGCTGGGCCAGGCGCGCCCCGACGGGCGCGGGAGGGGCTGACGGTGTTCGGCGCCGGCTCCCGCGCGCACGCCCGGGACGGGATGACCCTGATCGGCGAGGAGGCCTACTTTCACGGCACTTTGGCGGCCAAGGGCTCCCTGCGCGTCGAGGGCGCCTTCGAGGGCGACATCACCGACGCCTCGGTCGTCGAGATCGGGGCCAAGGGCCGCGTCTCGGGCAACGTCGCGGCCGAGACCGTGGTCGTCGCCGGCGAGATCGTCGGCAACGTGGCCGCCTCCCGCTCCCTCGAGCTTCTGGCCGGCGCGCGCCTGCGGGGCGACGTGCGCACGGCGGTCCTGCGCGTGGACGAAGGCGCCTGCTTCGACGGCTCCTGCGCCATGGACGCGGCCCGCGACGCGGCGGAGGCCCTCCCCTGAACGCGTTCCTGCGCCGCCACAAGAAGACCATCTTCGGGGCGACCATCGCCGTGTTCCTGGGGGGGATGTTCGTCGGCTACGGCGGCTACTGGCTGACCGAACGCGACCGCCAGGGCATCGTCGCCGTGGTCGGCTCCTCCAAGATCCGCGCCGAGACCCTGCGCGCCCGCGCCGACCTCTACGCCGAGCGCCTGCGCCAGCAGGGGACCGAGCTCGACGACGCCAAGCTCGCCGAGCTCAAGCGCGAGGTGCTGATGAGCCTGATGGTCGACGAGCTCCTGGCGCTCCAGGCCGACCAGCTGGGCTTGACCGTGAGCGACGCGGAGCTGGCGCGCGACATTCGGGCCGTTCCCGCCTTCTCCCGCGGGGGGCAGTTCGACCAGCCGACCTATTTCCAGGCGGTGCGCCGTATTTTCCATGAGAGCCCCCGGGAATACGAGAAGGAGCGCCGCGCCGCCCTCAAGGCCGAGCGGGTCAAGGTGCTGTTCCTGCGCATGTGCAAGATCTCTCCCGCCGAGGCGCGCGAGGCCTACGCGGCGGCCAACAAGGGCTCCCTCAAGGACTTCGACAAGACCGGCCCCGACTTCGTCGCCCGCCTCCAGCAGCAGAGGGCCTTCGCCTTGATCAACTACGCCCTGCGCCAGCTCCAGGCGCGCGATCAGATCCGCGTCGAGAACCGCATCGGCCGCGAGGAGTCCGGCGCGTGAGCCCCCGCCGTCCCGCGTCGCCCGCCGGCCGCGGCATCCTGGTCGTGGGCTCCGTCGCGCTCGACACCGTCTCCACGCCCGCGGGCGAGAGCCGCGACGCGCTGGGCGGCTCGGCGACCTACTTCGCGCTGGCGGCGCGCGCCTTCGCGCCGATCTCCCTGGTGGGCGTGGTGGGCGAGGACTTCCCGCGCGCCCATCGCGAACTCCTGGCGCGGCGGGGCGTGGACTGCTCGGGCCTGGAGACGGCCAAGGGGAGCACGTTCCGCTGGTCCGGCCGCTACGGCCAGGACGCCGACGCCGCCGAGACCCTGGAGACGCGCCTCAACGTCTTCGCGCGGTTCCGCCCGCGCCTGGAGGAGGCGCACCGCCGCGCGAGCGTCGTGTTCCTGGCCAACATAGACCCGGACCTGCAGGCGGGCGTCCTCGACCAGATGGCCGCGCCCGCCCTGACGGCCTGCGACACCATGAATTTCTGGATCGACTCCAAGCCCGAGGCGATCAAGCGGCTCCTGGCAAGGGTCGACGTTTTTTTCTGCAACGAGGCCGAGGCCGAGGCGCTCGCCGAGCGCCCCAACCCCCTCCAGGCCGCCGAGCGCATCGCGCAGTGGGGGCCGTCCGTGGTCGTCGTCAAGAAGGGCGAGCACGGCGCCTTCATGCGCGTGGGCGGGCGCGTCTACGCCTTCCCGGCCTATCCCCATCCCCGCATCACGGACCCGACGGGCGCGGGGGACTCCTTTGCCGGCGGCTTTCTCGGCTCGCTGGCCGAGTCGGGCGCCTTCGGCGAGCTGGGCCCGCTCAAGCGCGCGATGGCCTACGGCACGGCGCTGGCGTCCTTCAACGTCGAGGACTTCTCGACCAAGAGCATCGAGGACCTCGACCGCCGCCGCATCGACGAACGCTTCCGCGACCTCGTCGAGCGCATGTCCGTGCCCGCCGCGGTCCCCGCCGCGGCGTGAGCGCCGTCGTCGCGGCGCTGCTGGCCCTGTGGAGCCCCGCCGCCGCCGAGCCGGGCTCCCGCCCGCGCGTTGCCGTCGTTCTGGATGACTTCGGGCTGACGTACCGGAGGAACCCGCCCGACGAGGAGTGGATGGCCCTCGACTTTCCGCTCACCTTCGCGGTGATGCCGGAGTCTCCCCGCACCAAGGCCGCCGCGGCCGCGGCCAAGGCCGCGGGCAAGGAGCTCATCATCCACTATCCGTTCGATCCCTTTCAGCGCTTGGAGCTGAGCACGGGGGCGGTCTCCCCCGCGGACGTGGAGAGCGTCTCCCGGCTCCTGGAGAAGTCCCTGCGCCAGATTCCCGGCGCGGTCGGCCTCAACAACCATCGCTCCTACCGGGCGACCCGGAACCGCCCCCTGATGGCCGCGTTCATGCGCCGCCTCAAGCCCACGGGCCTCTATTTCCTGGACTCGGGCGTTTCGCCGAGGAGCGTCGCCTACGAGGAGGCCCGCTCCGCCGGCATTCCCGCGGCACGCGACGTCGTCTTCCTGGACACGGCCGAGGTCCATACCCGGCCCTTCTGCGCGCGGATGCTGGCCCGGGCCGTCGCGCACGCGCGCAGGACGGGCGCGGCCGTCGCCATCGGCCACCACTACTTCCGCGGCACCCTCGACTGCCTGAAGGCGGAGATTCCGCGCTATCAGAAGGAGGGAGTGGAGTTCGTGACGGCGTCCGCCTTGGTCCGCTGATCAAATCGTGCCGGCGGAGGGAATCGAACCCACACGCCCGTGAGGGCACCAGATTTTGAGTCTGGCGCGTCTGCCAGTTCCGCCACGCCGGCGTCTGTTTATATTTACTACTTTTGAGGCTGCTCAGGAACGCTTGGCCCGATAGTTTTTGTCGGGATGCGGCTTCACCGGGATTCCGCGAGCAATTCCGGGACGTCGCTGCTCAAGGCGCGAGCGAGGCGCTCGATGTTGTCGATCGAGATGTTGCGTTCCGCGCGCTCCACCGAGCCCACGTAGGTGCGGTGCAGACCGGCCAAATCGGCGAGAGCTTCTTGGGACAGCCCCCGGGCTCGGCGGCGCTTGCGGAGGTTCTCCGCGAAAACACGGCGAGCGCTTGCTTTTTGCATCGACAAGCAATAAAATACATTTGTAGACTTTGCATCTACAGACTATAAGTAGCATTCCAATGGAACGATTCCCCACCCTGCAACGTATCCCTCCCAGGCCGCCTATGTTTCAACCTGAGAGGACTCCGGCTTATTCGACCAGTTTGGGCGAGGCCTACCGCGGCGATTCGCTCGAATTGCTGGCAAAATTGCCGGACAACAGCGTCAATCTGTTTTTGACGAGCCCTCCGTTCGCCCTCCAGCGCGAAAAGGAGTACGGCAATAAGAGCCAGAAGGACTATGTGGATTGGTTGACGCAGTTCGCGAGGGTTGTCCATCGGAAACTGCGTGATGACGGGAGCTTCGTGTTGGATCTCGGCGGAGCCTACAGAAAGGGCGTTCCCGCGCGGAGCCTCTACAACTTTCGAGTGGCGATTCGCTTTTGCGATGAGCTTGGATTTTTTTTGGCGGAGGATTTTTATTGGTACAACCCCTCGAAGCTGCCCAGCCCCATCGAGTGGGTGAACAAGCGCAAGCTGCGGGCCAAGGACGCGGTCAATACGGTGTGGTGGTTCAGCAAGACGGAGTGGCCCAAGGCGGATGTCACCAAGGTGTTGACCGAGTACAGCTCCCGCATGAAGGAGCTGCTGAAAGACCCGGCGGGGTTCTACTCTCCCAAGAAGAGGCCGTCGGGGCACGACATCGGCGATGGTTTTGGAAAGGACAACGGGGGGGCGATCCCATCCAATCTTCTGCAGATTCCCAATTCCGAATCGAACGGCCAATACTTGAGCGGCTGCAAGTCCGTTGGAGCGCAGCAGCATCCGGCCCGGTTTCCCGCCAAACTTCCCGAGTTTTTCATCCGGTTTTTAACGGCGCCGGGGGATTTGGTGGTGGATTTCTTCGCGGGTTCCAATACGACCGGGGCCGTCGCGGAAGCAGAAGGGCGCCGATGGCTGGCTTTGGATGACAGGCTCGACTATCTGGCCGCCTCGGCGTTTCGTTTTCTTCCCAGGGATGCCACCGCCACCGAGATGAAATCGGTTTATGGGCGCATCGCGTCGGGCGAAGCGGTCAGTCTGCGGACGCCCGGCCGGCAGGTCGAGTTGGCCCTTCGGTAAGGCAGTTTTTAACGCGTCGGTTCGTTTTCCGCTTTCCGGGACAGGCGCAGGGCCGCCGCGGCCCAGGCTCCGGAGGCGGCCAGGCTGACGGCGGGGTAGGCCCAGGCGGGGAGGACGCCCCAAGCGCCCTTGGCCAGCGAGATCGCGCCCGCGGCCAGGCCCTTGGAGAAGCGCTGGTTGAAGGAGCCCACGACCTGCTTGGCGCGCCAGCGCGCGTCGAAGGAGAGGGGGATGTAGAGCAGTTCCGTGCTGGCGCGGAACACGGAGTAGTCCAGGCTCTTGTAGACCAGCAGCGCGCCGGCGGCCGCGGACAGGGCGGGGTTGAAGAGCACGAGGACCGCGGCGAGCGCGTGCGCCGCGGGAACGCCGACCAAGGTCGCCGCCAGGGGCAGGCGCCGCAGGACCAGGGGGGCGACCGCGAACTGCATGAGCAGCGCCGCGCCGTTGATGCCGGCGTAGAGGCCGCCCAGGTAGGCGGTGCGGGCGTCCGGGGCGTGGGGCAGGGCCGCTTCTAAGAGCTGATAAAAACGCAGGCTGGTCGCGGCCGCGACGAATTGGGAGAGCGCGACCACGGCCGCGATGAGCGGGAGGATGGGCTGCTCCCGGAGCAGGCTCAGGTGCAGCGGGCCGAAGCGCCCGCCGCGCTCCTCGGCCGCGGGCCGCGGCTCGCCCGCGAAGCGGAAAGCCGCCAGCGCGAAGAGCGCGGTGGGCAGGAGGGCCAGGCCGCTGAAAAGCACGAACTGCCGGGAGCCCAGCGCGGCCGCGAAGCGGCTCACGAAGAGCCCCGCCAGCAGCGGGCCCAACGCCGCGCCGCCCAGGATCGGGCCGTTGAAGGCCTTGGCTCTCTCCTGGTCCAGGGTGCTGTTGATGAAGGACCAGAACTGGTCGACGAGGATGACGATGTAGGCTTCGGTGAAGACGTAGAGCGCGGCCGCGGCCGGTTTCCAGCCCGCGCCCAAGGCCAGGTAGCAGCCCAAAAAGACCGCGGCCGACGCGCCCAGGCTGGCCTGCAGGGCCCGCAGGCTTCCCAGGCGCGTCAGCGCGCGGCCGTAGCCGTAGATCAGAGCGGCCATCAAGACGGGCACGGCGGTCAGGGCGTAGGGCATGGGACCGGAGCCGAACGCCTCGATGAACAGGGAGGCCGCGGCGCTGCGCGCGAACTCGTAGCCGCCGACCAGGCAGGAGCCCGCCAGCGAGATGCAGACCGACGCCGGGACCGGGCGGCCGCCCGGGCGGTCGGCCTGCGGCGTCGGGCTCGCGCTCATCAGGGGTCCATGATAGCGTATTCTCGCCCGCCGCCGGCGCCCGGCGATGATCTACAATTCGCACATGACCGAGGATAACCAAGGAAATGGTTGCGTCCATCGCCTTGGGAGGCAACCATGACCGAGGATAACCGAGGAAATGGTTGCGTCCATCGCTGTAGGAGGCAACCATGACCGAGCCGGCCGTCATCTTGTCGGCGCTCTCGGCGCTGGGTTCGGCGGCCCTGTGGGCCTGCCTGCTCGCGACCCTGAGGCATTTTCGCGGCGCTCCGCAGGCTCCCTGCCGCCTGCCGATGACGCTGATCCGGCCCGTGCGCGGACTGCATGACGGCCTGGTCGAGGCGCTCGAGTCCCTCGCCGCGGCGGACCCGCTCAAGAGCCTGCAGGTGGTCCTGTCCGTCGAGGGGGAGGGGGATCCCGCCTACCCCGCGCTGGAGGCGTTTTGCCGCGCGCACCCGGATCGCGCCGTCGAGATCGTGCGCGCGGGGCCGCCCGGCGCGCGCATGGGCAAGATCCACAACATGATCGCGGCCCTGCCCCGGGCCGCGCGTCCCTTCGTGATCTTCTCCGACGCGGACGCGCGGATTTCGCGCGCCCTGCTCGCCGACGCGGCGCGCGCCTTTGAGGCCGGCGCGGACTCCGTCCATTCCGCGCCGTATTACGTCCCGCCGCGCGGGGTCGGAGAATGGCTCTACGCCGCCGCCTTCAATCATGTCGGCGCTCTTCCGGCGGCGCTGTCGTGGCGCCTGGGCGTCTTCTTTTCGTTCTCGGGGGCCTTCATGGGCTATACGCGCGAGGCCTTGGCGCGCCTGGGAGGGCTGGAGCGCTTCGAGCGCGAGATCGCCGACGACGCCGCGCTGGGGCTGGCGGCGCGGCGCGCGGGCCTGCGCCAGGAGCTCCTGCGCGCGCCCGCCTTCGTCCGCGAGACGGGGACGTCCCCGCGCGAGGCCTTCGCCCATCTCGCGAAATGGGCCGCCATCGTTTTTTGGGTCGCGCCCGCCGCGTGGATCGCGCTGCCGTTCTTGAGCCCCGTCCTTTTGGCGCTGGCGGCGCTGGGCCTGGCGGCGCGCTCGGGCTCGGGCGCCGCCGCCGCCGCCGCGGCGCTTGCTGGCGCGCTGGCCAGCCGCGTCCTCGTCGCTTGGATCCAGGACCGCCGCGTCGGCGGCTATCGCCTCGGGCTGGGGTCCTATTGGCGGCTGGCCCTCCTCGACCTCGGCGGCCTGCTCCTGTGGCCCTTCGGGCTGCGGCGCGTCGTCTCCTGGCGCGGCCGCCGCTACCGCCTGTTCCCAGGCGGGCGCTGCGCCCCGATTGAAACGTGATAGGATAGGGCTGTGACCGCGCGCTCGATCCTGGTCGTGGACGACGACGCCACGCTCGTGGCCCTGCTCAAGGAAGGGCTGGAGAAGACGGGCTGCCGCGTGGAGACGGCGCTGGACTCGGCCGAGGGCCTGCGCCTGGCCCGCGAGGTGCGGCCGGACATGGTCATCCTGGACTTCTACCTGCCGGGCGGCGACGGCGGCTGGATGTACGAGCACCTGCGCGAGGCGCCGGAGACCGCGCACATCCCCGTGCTCTTTTCGAGCGGGCTAACGCTCCACGAACTCCACGGCAAGGTCCACTCGGGGCCCAGGACCTTCTTCCTTAAAAAGCCCGTGAGCCTGGCGGGGATCCTGACCGTCGTCGACCAGGCGCTGGGCCCCGGGCGCCTTCCCATCCAGCCGCTGCCGGCCGCGCCGGCGGCCCCGGCCGGGCCGCGTCGGGCCCGCGTCCATGAGTTCGACGTGCGCGTGACCTACGCCGACACCGACAAGATGGGCATCATCTACTACGCCAACTACTTCAAGTATTTCGAGCAGGGGCGCACCGAGCTCCTGCGTTCCTTGGGCGTGCGCTACCGCGACCTGGAAATCCAGCGCAAGCTCTTCATTCCCGCCGTCGAGGCGTCCTGCCGCTACCTGGCTCCCAGCCGTTACGACGACCTGCTCATCGTGCGCACCTGGATCGCGGAACTGGGGCGCGCCAGCGTGTCCTTCGAGTGCGACATCGTCGACGAGGACTTGAACGGCCAAGTCGTCGCCCGGGGAGCCTCCCGCCACGCCGTGGTCAACGACCTGTGGCGCACCGCCCGGGTTCCGGATGATTTGCGCGCGCTCTTGGAGCCTTACGTCGGAAAAGGCCCCGGAGTTTAGGTGTAAGGGACGGCGGCTGACGTCGCGGATGCGGGAGCCAGGCCGGTCGCGGTGGAATACCACGACCAGCCCACCGTCAGCAGGGCCTTGAGGATGCAGGCGGCCGGCACCGCGAAGACCAGCCCCAGGAAGCCGAAGAGTTCGCCCCCGACGACGAGCGCGAGCAGGAAGGCCAGTGGGTGGAGGCGCACGGAGTGCCGGGCGATCACGGGCTGGAGCAGGGCCTCGTCGGCGAGGCGGATTCCGGCGAAGAGCAGGACCACCTCGAGCCCGGCGCGCAGGGTGCCGAACTGGTAGACGGCCAGCGCGCCCCCGATCAGCGCGCCCAGCACCGCGCCCAGGTACGGCACGAAGGAGCTCAGGCCCGCGATCACGGCGACGAACAGGGCGTCGTCGAGGCCCATCAGGAACAGGCCGACGAAGGAGGCGGCCGCGATGGCGCCCGCCACGATCAGGATGCCGCGCAGGTAGTTGCCGAGCGCCGCGTCCACCTCGCTGAGCAGGTGCAGGGCCTGCTCGACCCGGCGGGCCGGGGTGAGCTGAATGAGGGCCTCGACGCCGCGCGGCCCGTCGAGCAGGAAGAAAAAGCCGATGAAGGGCACAAGCAGGGCTCCCGCCAGCAGGGGGAGCAGCCCCAAAAGCCGGGCGGGCAGCTCCTGAAGGCGCTCCAGGGCCGAGGCGACGACGGAGTCGAGGGCGCGCTCGGCGGTCTGCCGGGGCAGGGGGAGGCGCCGCGTCAGGGCCTGCCCTTGGGCTGCGGCCAGGCGCTCGATGTGCTGGAGGTAGGCCGGGGCCTGGGCTTGGAGGCGCTCGGTCTGGCGCGCGAGCATGGGCTTGAGGGAGCCGTAGGCGGCCGCGCCCAGGGCCAGCGCGGCGAGGTAGCCGGCCGCGATCAGGTGGGAGCGCCGCAGGCCGCGGGCCTCCCAGCGCGACACCGCGGGGTCGAGGACGTAGGCGAAGGCCGCGCCCAGCAGGAACGGCGCCAGGGCCTCAGCCATTTTGGCGCCGCAGGCGCGCCGAGAGCAGGCGCGCGAGGTGGCCCATGATGGCCGCGCCGATGCGCGGCTCGGCCTGGAGCAGGGTGTCGAGCTTGTTCTTGTAAAGCAGGTGGAGATGGGAATTCTCGGCGGCGGTCGCCGTGGCCGAGCGGGGGAGGGACTCGAGCAGGGCCATCTCGCCGAAGAACTCCCCGGGCTGGAGGGTGTAGATCAGCGCGGGGGCCCCGTCCGGCCCGCGGCGGGTCAGGTCCACGCGGCCGGACTCCAGGATGAACAGCGCGCGGCCGATGTCTCCCTCGACGAAGACGACCTCCCCCGCGTGGTAGGTGCGCGAGTGCAGGGCCAGGACCAGCCGGCCGATGTCCCGCTCCCGGATGCCGTGGAAGATGTCCAGCGAGCGCAGGAACCGCTTCTTGCGCGCGAACTGCGGGTCGACGAACCAGCGCTTGAGGATCGAGAAAGGCATGGGATCAGGCCCTAGCGCGAGAAGACGCGCAGGACCGCGGCGAGCAGGCTCTTGAGCGTCTCGCCCCAGCCCGAGCGCACCGAGCGGCCCAGGGCCAGCGCCTCCTGGTCCACGCGGTAGGCGGCCACCTCGACGGCCGAGGCCGCGTCCTTGATCTTGAGCATGGCCGCGGCGAAGACCGCGATCATGACCGCCAGCTCCACGACGATGAGCGCCAGGCACACGGCGATGAAGGTGTCCATTCCGGCGCATCCTATCAAAATTACTACAATGGGGAAATGCCCGAGACGCGTTCCGACTGGTCGGCCACCGTGCGCCTGCCGGCCACCGATTTCCCGATGCGGGGCGACCTGGCCAAGAAAGAGCCCGAGAGGCTCAAGTTCTGGGAGGACCTGCGCCTCTACGAGCGCCTGAGGGAGCGCCAGGCGGGCCGGCCGCCCTTCGTCCTCCACGACGGCCCGCCCTACGCCAACGGCCTCATCCACATCGGCCACGCTCTCGACAAGATCCTCAAGGACGTCACGATCAAGTCCCGCGCGCTGATGGGCCGCGCCACGCCCTACCGGCCGGGCTGGGACTGCCACGGCCTGCCCATCGAGACCGCCCTGCTCAAGGAGCTCAAGATGAGCAAGCGGGGGGTGACCGACGCGCCCAAGTTCCGGCGCGATGCGGCCGCTTTCGCCCGGCGCTTCATCGCCCTGCAGACCGCGGAGTTCAAGCGCCTGGGCGTCCTGGGCGACTGGGACCGCCCCTACACCACGATGGACCCCGGCTACGAGGCCGAGATCCTGCGCGCTTTCCGCCTCCTCGTGCGCCAGGGCTTGGTGTATCGGGGCCTCAAGCCCGTGCTCTGGTGCGTCTCCTGCGAGACCGCGCTGGCCGAGGCCGAGGTCGAATACAAGGAGAAGACCTCGCCCTCCGTCTACGTCGGCCTGCCCGTGGTCGCGGCCTCCGCCGCGGCTCCGGAGGCGGCGGGCGCGGAGATCCTCGTCTGGACCACGACGCCGTGGACTCTGCCCGCCAACGTGGCCGCGGCTTTCAGCCCCAAGCTCACGTACGTCCTGGCGCGCGCGACCGTGGCGGGCCGCGAGCGCCGGCTCATCCTCGCCGAGGGCCGCCTGGCGGCGGTCGCGCAGGACCTGGGCGCCTCCAGCGTCGCGGTCCTGCGCTCCTGGCCCGGCGCGGCCCTGGACGGCGCCTGGGAGTACGAGCGGCCCTACGGCGACTCCGGGCTCACCGGCCCGCGGGGGCGCTGCCTTCTCGCCGACCATGTGACCGCCGACGAGGGCACGGGCGTTGTGCACACCTCCCCGGGCCACGGCGAGGACGACTTCGCGGCGGGGCAGGCGCACGGCCTGGAGATCCTCAACCCCGTGGACGGGGCGGGGCGCTTCACGGAGGATGCGCCGCGCTGGACCGGCAGGCGCGTCTTCGAGGAGGGCAACCCGGCCATCGTCGCGGACTTGGCGGAGCGCGGCTTCCTGCTGGCCCGCAAGGACGTCCGGCACT
Source organism: Elusimicrobiota bacterium (assembly GCA_016207605.1). Classification (GTDB taxonomy): domain Bacteria; phylum Elusimicrobiota; class Elusimicrobia; order UBA1565; family UBA9628; genus GWA2-66-18. Next base: position 27,404 of record JACQPJ010000051.1, on the reverse strand, counting down.
CCTACCCGCACTGCTGGCGCTGCAAGAACCCGGTGATCTTTCGCACCACCGAGCAGTGGTTCCTGCGCCTGGACGAGGGCCTGCGCCGGCGCCTGCTCGACCAGGTCGAGGCCGTGCGCTGGGTCCCGCCGGAGGGCCGCAACCGCATCGCGGCCATGATCTCCAGCCGCCCGGACTGGTGCCTGTCGCGCCAGCGGGTCTGGGGCGCCCCGATTCCCGTGCTCTACTCGGCCGCCACGGGCAAGCCCGTCCTCGACGACGCGGTCCTGGAGGCCGTCCAAAAGCGGGCCGAGAAGGAAGGCGCCGATTTCTGGTTCGAGCGCTGGGGCGAGACGCTCGCGCGCGCGGACTGGCCCTTCCTGCCGCCGCATCCCGACCTGGACGGGGGCTTCCGCCGGGAGACGGACATCCTGGACGTGTGGTTCGACTCGGGCGTGTCCTGGCTGGCCGTGCTGGGCGAGGACGCGACGGCCGACCTCTACTCGGAGGGGTCCGACCAGCACCGCGGCTGGTTTCAGTCCTCGCTGGTGATGTCGACGGCCCTGCGCGGGCGCGCGCCCTACAAGGCCGTCTTCACCCACGGCTTCGTGCTCGACGAGAAGGGCCGCGCGATGCACAAGTCCGCGGGCAACGTCGTCGCGCCCCAGGACGTCATCGCGAAGTGGGGCGCCGACGTCCTGCGGTTGTGGGCCGCGCTCTCCGACTTCCATGAGGACGTGCGCATCTCCGACAAGCTGATGGAGGTCCCGGCGGAGTCCTACCGCCGCGTCCGCAACACGTTGAGATATCTTCTCGGCAATCTCGCCGATTTTGATCCCCGGAATGCCGCGCCCTTTTCCGAGCTGCCGGAGTTGGAGCGCTACGTCCTGCACCGCCTGGCCGACATTCAAGAGCAGACGCTGGCCGACTACGAGGGCTACCGCTACCGCCACGCCGCCCGCCGGCTCACGGACTACTGCGCCTTCGACCTCTCCGCCTTCTATCTCGACGCGATGAAGGACCGCCTCTACACCTTCCGGGCCGACGCGCCCGAGCGCCTGGCCGCCCAGACCGTGATGGCCGAGATCTTCTCGCGCCTGTGCGCCCTGCTTGCGCCCCTGCTCTCCTTCACCGCCGAGGAGGCCTGGGGCCATTGGGCCCGCAAGCCCGCGCCGAGCGTGTTCCTTTGGGACCTGCCGCCGGCCGCGTCCCTGCCCCGCGACCCGGCCCTGGCCGCGCGCTGGGGGAAGATCCTGGCCGTCCGGTCCGTCGCCCAGAAGGCGCTGGAGGAGGCGCGCGCCGCCAAGCGCATCGGCGCCTCCCTCCAGGCCAAGGTGGTCCTGCGCGGTCCCGCCGAGGAGCTCAAGCCCCTCGAGGTCTTGAACCTGCCGGAGCTGCTCATCGTCTCCGAGGCGGCGCTCTCCGCCGACGGGGGGCCTCTGCGCGCCGAGGTATCCTCGGCCGCGGGCGCCAAGTGCCCGCGCTGCTGGCGCCGGCAGACGGACCTCGGCTTAAGTCCGTCCTACCCGGAGCTCTGCGGGCGCTGCGCGCGTCAATTATAATCAACGCGTTGTTTGTACAATCAAACGAATGAAACGCGAGGTGGAAACACGGCTTGACGCTTGGTTGGCGAATCCTCGTCGCCAGCCGCTCATTCTGCGCGGAGCAAGGCAGGTGGGAAAAACCTGGTTGGTGCGCGACCTGGCCGCCCGTGCCGGGCGCCAACTGGTCGAGGTCAATTTCGAGCGAGATCCCGCGTTAAAAAAGCTTTTCAGCACCAACGATCCCCGCCGGATTTTGGGGGAGCTCTCGCTTGCCCTCTCGGTTGACATCAACCCGGACCGCAGCCTGCTTTTTCTGGATGAAATTCAGGCTGCGGGGGACGTGCTTGCGCGTTTGCGCTGGTTCTACGAGGAACTTCCGCAGTTGCCGGTGGCGGCCGCGGGGTCGTTGCTGGAGTTCTCTCTTGCCGACCATTCCTTCAGCATGCCGGTTGGACGCATCGCCTTCCAGCACATCGAGCCGATGGGTTTCCCCGAATACTTGCGGGCTCACGGCCAAGAACGCCTCTTATCCGCAATCCGCGCTTGGCGTCCAAGCCGGGATTTCTCCTCCACGGCCCATGAGCAAGCCACGCGCTGGTTTCATCGTTTCGCCATGGTCGGCGGCATGCCGGCGGTGGTGGCGGCGGACATCGCCGGCCGCGAGCCGCGGCAGGTGCGGGAACAGCAGAAGGAACTGGTCGCCGCCTATCGCGCCGACTTCGCCAAGTATGCCGGCCGGATGGACCGGGATATTCTCAACGCCGTCTTGAACACCGTCGTCGCGTCGCTGGGCCGGAAATTTGTTTATGCTCATGTCGGCGAAGGCGTCAAACAGCATCAAGCCAAGCGCGCTCTCGACCTGCTGACCTTGGCCCGGCTCGTGCATCAAGTCCGCCACACCGCGGCCAACGGATTGCCGCTCGGCGCCGAGGTGAAGGCTTCTTTCCGAAAGGCGGTCACGGCGGACGTCGCCGTCGTTCATGCGCTCCTGGGCACCCCCGCCGCCCAAGCCTTCCCATCGTGGGAGTCGCTGCCCCCTTCCCTCCGCGGCCAAATCACCGATCAGCTCGCCGCTCAGCATCTGCGGCTGACCGATCCCGGCGCCGGCGACGGCCCCGAGTTGTACTATTGGCAGCGCGAGGGGGGGCGTCCCGGGGAGATCGATTACCTTATCCAATTGCACGGGCGCATCATCCCGATCGAACTCAAGGCCGGAGCCGCCGGCGCCATGAAAAGCCTGCACCAATTCATGTTCGAACGACGCCTGGATCTTGCCGTCCGCGCGGACGCCAACCCGCCCTCCGTGATGGATTTGGACCTAAAGACCACCCAAGGCCATGCGGTCCGCTACCGGCTGGTGAGCGTGCCCCTCTATATGCTTTGGAATCTTCCGGACATTCTCTGAAAGCGCGCGCGTCCGTCGCCCTCCTCCTTCTCGCGCTCGACCGCGCGGCCAAGCTCTGGGCCGCGTCCGCCCTGCGCGGCCGCGACGAGATCGAACTCCTGCCCTTTTTCGGCCTCTCCTACGTGGAGAACACCGGCGCGGCCTTCGGCCTGGGCCGCGGCGCCAACGGCTTCTTCGTCGCGGCGTCCGTGGTCCTCATCGCGGTCCTGGTGCGCCTGATGCGCCGCTGGCGCGGCCCCCGGCTGGAGTGGGGGGGCATCCTGGTGCTGACGGGCGCGCTGGGCAACCTCTACGACCGCCTCGCCTACGGCCGCGTGGTGGACTTCCTCCATCTCCACCACTGGCCCGTCTTCAACGTCGCCGACTCCTGCATCACCGTCGGCGCCCTGCTGCTCGCCTGGGGCCTCAAGGACGACGTCAATTCGTGAGCTTGCTGATCCAGTAGTAGACCCCGAAGGCGATCAGCGCTCCGACCGCCGCTCCGCCGAAGCCCCAGAACGAGCCGATCAGCGCCCCCGCAGCCGATCCCACCGCCCCCGTCTTGACCGCCAGCCACTTGTTGGGGTCGGGGGCCGCGGTCGCCGCCGGCGCCGGTGGATTGGACGGCGCGGCGACTCTGCTTTCCGGCGGGAAGACGTTGTTGCAGCGCATGGCCAACTCGCTGTCCTTTGCCGCCAGCTTTGGCGCAACGGGTGACGATGTCGGTGTTGCTTGCGGTGCCAAATTTCGAGCAGCCGGGGGGATCGTCGCGGTCAAGTTCGTCGCCGGCCCGTGCGGCCTGGATGCCGCGGATACGTCGCCGCCAAAGATGCCGGGGGCGTTGTCCACCGCGGCCACGACCTGAGGAATAGACCTGGTGATTTTCTCCGTGGACGGGACGCCTCCCTGCGGCTTCTGATTGAAGAGCGGATCACAAACGGCGTGCTTCTGGAAGTCGTTCGGCCCCAGCAGCGTGAAAAGCCTGTCCACGCGCGTTTTGTCGAACTTCTTATCGGCGGCGGCGAGCTTGCTTAGAGTCTGTTTGACGACTTCATCCTTTTTGGTTTTCGTTGCCGTGTCGTTTTCACCTCCAAGCTTCTCGATCGCCCCTTTATAAGCGGCGATTTCTTCTGACGTAAAGAATTCCTTCAACAGATCCTCGCTCAGACCGTTCGCCCACGGAGCTTCCGGCACGGGAGGCGCCCCTGCGCCGGGGCCAGCCCCAGGGGTTGGACTGCCTGCAGGAGGGGAAGCAGCGGTCTGACCGCCCTTGTTGTACTCGACGGCGAGTTGGTGGCGCCGCACGTGGTCCGGAGCAAAAGCCGGATATTTTTCTTCCAGCTTCTTCACCGCGGCGATGGCCGTTTGGTATTGAGCGCGTTTGCCCCCATCAATCTTGAGGAGTTCGGCCTGCGTCAGTTCCGTATCCGGATAAATCTTGATTTTCGATGGGCCTTTTCCCTTTGACAGGATGGGGCCGAACAAATTCTTGATCGCTTCCCGCGAGCTTCGCGCAGCTTGGTAAGCTGTTTTATATTTCGCGGGGAGGTTCGCAAGGACCTGCCTCCGAGCTTTTTCAACTGCTGCCGGACTGTAGCGATCGGCTTGGTAAGCTTCCCATTCTTTGAGAGTCAGCCACCACTCCTCCTGCACCGTGAGCGTGCCGCTGACGGCGGAGTGCGTCGCGGGCGCAGATTTTTGGACGGGCGGCGGTACGGATTTGTCAGGGGCTGCGACAACCGGCCGAGGAGCCGTCGGCGCGGCCGCTTCCGTCGCGTTGACGGAATTCGAAACGGGAAAGCTGTCCGACCATTTGAAATAATTGTTGGGGCTGTTTCGCAGCGATTCCCAATTCGCGCCCCACAATTGATCGCCGATTTGATAGCTTGGGTTCTGATTAGCTTTGAATAAATGGTTGCTCGCGGTGCCCTTGGTCTGTTTTGTGGAGGGGATGTAATTGAAGCTGGTCTTTTGGAGTTGGACTTCAACAATGGTCTTGCCGCCTTTGGAGTTGCCGGTCTTTTTCTTGAATACCAGTTCGTAGCAAGGGATCGGTTGTTTGGACATCTTAGCGATGTCCTTGCTGTTGTACCAGAGGTCGTGCGGCTGATTGTTTTTATCGGTGAAATGGATCGGGATCAGTTGGCTGGCCGGGGCTTCCTCGGCGCGGGCGAGGACGGGCCAGGCGAGCAGAAAAGCGGCGAGAAGGGGGAGGGTCTTCCTCATATTAGGGGGTCTCTCGGGTGGGCGGGGTCATGGGACGCCGCGGTCTCGACCCTTCGGGCTCGGCACGGACGCGCGAAGGAGGAGCCTGCGGCATCCAGAAGCATAGCGTCCGGGGGCGATTTGCGCAAGAGCCTAAAGGCCTAGGAGGGGGTAGGACTTAAGTCCTATCCAGGAGGGCGACCAGCTCGACGTGGGAGGTCTGGGGGAAGAGGTCCACGGGCGAGACGCGCCGCAGGACGTAGCCGGACTTGCAGAGAAAGCCCGCGTCGCGGGCGAAGGTGGCGGGGTCGCAGGAGACGTAGACCAGGCGGCGCAAGCGGCGGTCGGTGAGGAAGCGGCGCACGGGCTGGGACAATCCGACGCGCGGGGGGTCCACCACGGCGGCTGTTTCCGGGGGGAGCTCCTTGGCGAGGATGGGCAGGGCGGCCTCGGCGCGGCCGGACTTGAAGCGGACGTTCTTGACGCCGTTGCGCTCGGCGTTGCGCCAGGCGTCGGACGTCGCCTCGCGGTTCTCCTCGACGCCGACGACGCGGGGGAAGGCGTCGGCCAGCCACAGCGTCAGCGTGCCCACGCCGCAGTAGAGGTCCAAGACGACGGGGAAGCGGCGGCCGCCCTCGCCGAGGGCGGCCTTGGCCGCGTCGTAGAGGAGCGCGGCGGCCGGGGTGTTGACCTGCAGGAAGGCGCCGGGCGAGGCCGTGAACTGGAACCGCCCGATCGTCTCCTCGATGTCGCGCGCGCCCCAGAGGCGGCGCCAGCGGGGCCCGAGCACGACGGAGGTCTTCTCGGGCTGGACGTTCTGGTGGAGGCCGATGAGCTCCGGGTGCGCGGCGCGCAGCTCCGCGGCGAAGGTCTCGCGGTCGGGGAACTCCGGGCGGCTGGTGACCAGGGCGGCCAGGGCCTGGCCCTCGGCGTTGACGCGCACGAAGAGGTGGCGCAGCCAGCCCCTGTTGGTTTTGTCATCGTAGAAGCTCCAGCCGCGGCGGACCGCGGCGGCCTTAATCCAGAGCGCCAGGCGCACCGAGACGTCGGGCTGGATGGGGCATTCGCGCAGGTCCACGATCTCGCGCGAGCCGGCCGAGAAGAACCCCATCCTCGGGCCGGGGCCGAAGGGAATCTGGACCTTGTTGCGGTAGCCCCACGGCTTCGGGGACGCGATCGTCTCGCCGACGAGCGCGGCCGCGTTTTCAAAATGGCCGATGCGCCGCAGGCAGTCCGCGGCGATCGCGCGCTTGTGCTTGAGCTGGGCCGCGTAGTCGAGGTGCTGCCAGTCGCAGCCGCCGCAGGCCGGGCCCGGGCGGGACGGCGCGGCGTGGTGCGGGCAGGCCGGGGCCACGCGCTCCGGCCCGGCCGACAGCAGGGTTTTAAGGCGCGCGCGGGCGAAGTTGGACTTGGTCTCGAAGACCTCGACCTCGGCCCGGTCGCCGGGGGCGGAATGGGGCACGAAGACCACGCGCCCGGAGCCCTCGACGCGGGCGATGCCGTCGCCGGCCGGGGCCAGCGACTCGATCTTGACCGTCAGCGTCTCGCCCATGAGCGCCATGGTACCAATTTAGTTATACTCGGACTGGGCATCTATATTGTGCAAGTCATTCGGGATTTTGAGAGCCGCCGCATCAGGTTGACGCAGGAGCGATTAGCCCATATTCTGGAGCATCCGGAAATGGGACGACTGGCGGACACGATCGCCAAGGTGTTAGCGGTGCCTGAGAGGGTCGTCCAGTCTGTTTCGGATTCCGAAGCTCGTCTTTACTACCGATATTTTTTTGGCACCGTCGCCGGCGATAAATACCTTTGCGTGGTCGTGAAGATGCGAGGAGACGATGCGTTCGTGCTGACCGCCTATCTGACGGATACGATCAAGAAAGGAGTCCCCCTATGGCCAAGAAAGCCGTGAAGGTGAAGGTTTGGTACGACCGGGAAGGCGATTACCTCGAGGTTCTCTTCGAAAAGAAGGCCGGCTATTTTCGGGAAACCAAGAACGATCAGGTCATGGAGAAGGTGGACGACAAAGGCAATATTCTCGGTTTCTCCGTGCTCAAGATAAGCCATTTGAAGAAAAAGCCCTTGGAGATCGCGTTGGCTTGATGGGCTGAGCCGTGAAAAAAGGGGTTCCGGCGCTGCTCGTCGTCGTGGCGGCGCTGGGGGCGTGCGTGCCCTATCCCGCGGAATTGCTGGAGGACGAGCGTCCCTCCCTGCCCAAGATCGCGTCGGGCGCCTTCCCCGGGCTCGACCCCGGGGCCAGCGACAACCAGAGCCTCCACTTCAGGGTCTCGGCCTATGGGCCCGACAACGCCCGCGCCGCCTCGGAACTGGCCGAGGAGGCCTATCGCCGCATCATGACCGACACGGGGCTCTACTCCTTCCAGCCCCACGGTCTCTATCAGATCGTGATCTACGGCTCGCGCGACGAGTACCGCAAGAAGACCGGCCAGCCCCAGTGGTCGGCGGGGATGACGCTGGGCAACGCGATTTACACGCATTCCTCGGCGCGGCTGGGCGCCGTGCTTTCGCACGAGATCGCGCACCTGATCTGGCACGAGTTCATGAACGGGCGCGTGATCCCCGACCAGCGCTGGGTCAACGAGGGCTTGGCCGTTTACGAGGAATCCAAGGCCGCCAACGGCGGCCAGGAGCTCTTTTCCGCCCTAAAGTCCAGCCTGCGCTCGGCGCCGCTGACCATCGCCCAGCTGCGCCGGCTCCCGCCGGCCTCCGAGCGCGCCTACGACGCCAGCCTCTGGTACGCCCAGGCCGAGGACCTGGTGCGCTTCATGATCGAGCGCGGCGGGCAGATCGGCTTCTCGCAGTTCCTGACCGCCCTCCAGTACGGCAAGGGCTGGGACGAGGCGGTCGCCGCAGGCTTCCCCGGGCAATGGCGGACCTTGGACGAATTCGAGACCGCCTGGAAGGCGCACCTGGTCCAGTGAGCCCCCCGACCCGGGCGCCGGACGCGGCGCGGCGCGTCATCCTGTCGGTGGGCGGCATGCACTGCGCCTCCTGCGTGGCCGCCGTCGAGGGCGCGCTCGAGGCCCTGCCGGGCGTGCGCGCGGCGGACGTCGACCTGATCTCGCGCACGGTCGCGGTGGAGTTCGTCCCGGTCCCGGGCCGCCTCGACGAGGCGGCCCTGCGCCGGGCCGTGGAAAAGGCCGGCTACGACGTGCTCGGCGGCGGGGAGAGCCGGACCGAGGCCGAGGCCGTCGGGCTCCTCTCGCGGCGCTCCGAGGAGAAGGTCCTGCTCTCGCGCCTGCGCTGGGCGGCCGTCCTCTCCGTCCCGCTCCTGCTGGCCGGCCCCTTGAGCCTGTCGCCCTACACCGCGCTCCTGCTGGCGTTCCTGATCCTGGCCTGGGGCGGCCGGCACTTCCACCAGGGCCTGCGGCGCGCCCTTCTGCGCCGGCGCGCGGACATGGACGCGCTCGTCTCCCTCTCCACCGGCGCCGCGTTCCTCTACAGCGCCTGGGTCGTGCTCCTGCCCGAGACCCTGCCGCCGGAGGCGCGCCGCCCGCAGTGGGACGCGGTCAGCGGCCTGGTCGTCTTCGTCACGCTGGGACGTTTCTTGGAAGCGCGTCTGCGCGGCCGCACCAGCGAGGCCGTGCTCAAGCTCATGCGCCTGGGGCCGAGGACGGCGCGCGTCCTGCGCGGCGACGGCCGCGAGGAGGTCCTGCCCTTGGCCGAGGTCGCGGCGGGCCGCGTCGTGCGCGTGCGTCCGGGCGAGCAGATCGGCGTGGACGGCGAGGTCGTCTCCGGCCGTTCCACCGTGGACGAGTCCTTGCTCACCGGGGAAAGCCTGCCCGTCGAGAAGGCCCCGGGCTCGCGCGTGTGGGGCGGCACGCTCAACAAGAACGGGGCGCTGGAGGTGCGCGCCGCGCGCCCCGGCGCGGAATCGGCGCTGGCGCGCCTGGTCGAGGCGGTGCGCGCGGCCCAGGCGACCAAGCCCCGCGTCCAGCGCTTCGCCGACGCGGCCGCGGCGTGGTTCACGCCCGGCGCGCTGATCCTGGCCCTGGCCGTGGCCGGGGCCTGGCTGGCCTGGGGGCCGCCGCCGCGCGTCCTCTTGGCCCTCACCTGCGCGGTCTCGGTCTTGGCCGCGGCCTGCCCCTGCGCGCTGGGCCTGGCCACGCCGCTGGCCGTCTCCGCGGGCATCGGCCGCGCCGCGGAGCTGGGCGTGTTCATCCGCAACGCCGAGATCCTGGAGGACCTCGGCCGCGTGGACGTCGTGCTCTTCGACAAGACCGGCACGCTGACGCTGGGAAGGCCCCGCGCCGCGGGCTTCCTCGCGCTGGACGTCCCGGAGGACGAGCTTCTGTCCTGGGCGCTGGCCGCCGAGGAGCGCTCCGAGCATCCCTTCGCCGACGCCGTGCGCCGCCTGGCCGCCGAGCGCGGCCTGCGTCCCTTCGCGGCGGAGTCCTTCGAGGCCCTGCCCGGCCGCGGCGTCCGCGCGCGCGTCTCGGGTCGCGCGGTGCTGGCGGGCAGCCTGTCCTGGCTCGAGGAGGAGGGCGCGGCCGTCCCGCGCGACCCCCGCTTTGCCGAAGCGGGCTCCCTGCTCGCCGTGGCCGTGGACGGGCGGTTCCTGGGCGCCCTGCGCATGGAGGACGAGCTGCGCCCCTCGGCGCCCGCCGCCGTCGCCGCCCTCAAGCGGCTGGGGCTGGAGGTCTGCCTCGTCTCCGGCGACCGCGGCGCCGCGGCCCGCCGCGCGGCCGAGCGGGCCGGCATCGGCCGGGTCTTTTCGGAGATCCGGCCCGAGGAGAAGGCCGACCTCGTGCGCCGCTTCCAGGCCGAGGGCAAGCGCGTCGCGGTGGTGGGGGAGGGCTTCAACGACGCGCCCGCCCTCGCCCGCGCCGACGTCGGCGTGGCGCTGGCCTCCGGGACCGACGTCGCCGTCGAGTCCGCCGACGCCGCCCTCCTCAGCCCCGACCTCTCCCGGCTGGCCGAGGCGGTGGCCTTGAGCCGCCGCGTGCGCCGCGTGATCCGCGAGAACCTGGCCTGGGCCTTCGTCTACAACCTGGCCCTCCTGCCCGTCGCGGCGGGCGCGCTCTATCCGCGCTGGGGCGTGCTCCTGCGCCCCGAGCACGCCGGCGCCGCCATGGCGCTGAGCTCGCTGTCGGTCGCCTTGAACTCTCTGCGCCTGAGGAGGCCGCATGAATGAAGGCGCCGCGCCCGCATTGAGCCGCGGGATCGGCCGCCGCGCCGCCGCCGCCGCGCTCCTGCTGGCGGGGGCGGGCCTGCTCTTCTGGCGCCTGGGCCGTCCCGCGCTCTGGCAGGACGAGGCCGAGACCGCCCTGCGCGCCGAGACGATCCTGGAGTCCGGCCTGCCGCGCACGCACCTGCGCGGGGTCCTGGTCACGACCCAGCCCTCGCTGGCGCGCCACGAGGGGAACTCGGCCGGCGTCTGGACCTGGAACGCCTGGCTGCCGGCCTATCTCGTCGCGGGCTCCTTCCGGCTCTTCGGCCGCTCGCCGTGGGCCGCGCGCCTTCCCTTCGCGCTGGCGGGCCTGCTCGCGCTGTGGCTGTGGTACGGGCTCTTTCGCGACGGGGAGGACGACGAGCTGGCCGCGCGCCGGCCCTGGGCGCCGGAGGCGGCGCTGGCCCTCCTGGCGCTCTCGGCGCCGTATCTTCTGTTCTGCCGCCAGTCGCGCTACTACGCCCTGCTCGCGCTGGGCAACGCCCTGGTCCTCAAGTCCTGGCGGCGGCTTCTGGCCGGCCGGCGGGGCGGGGTCCTCGCCCTCGCGCTGTCCCTGCAGTTCCTGTTCCATTCGTGCTACGCCTTCTTCGCGGCCGCGGCGCTGGCGCTGGCCGCCGACGCGCTCCTGCGTTTCGACGAGTGCCTGCCCAAGGCGCGCTTCTGGGGGGCGGCCCTTCTGTCCGCCGCGCTCGCGGCGCCGGCCGCTTGGTATCTCCGCGTCTGGGAGCGCCCCGGCAACCACTTATACGGCCCGGCCGAGGCGCTGGAATTCCTCAAGACCTTCCTGCTGTGGCTGGCCGCCTTCGCGGTTCCCGTCGCGCTCGTCGCCGCGGAGCGCGCGCGGCGCTGGGCGCTCCTGGCCGGCGGCTTCATCCTCCTCTGCGGCCTGATCGGCGAGGGCGCCTGGTCGCGGGTCGCGGCCGCGGCCGTCTGGGCCGCTTTGGTCCTGCTCGCGGCGCGCCGGCCCGCCCCCTACGGCGTGCTGAATTTAAGGCGCGTCCTGCTGCTGCTCGTCGCCGCGACCCTGGGCCTGCTCTCCTTGGGCGCGGCCGAGCCCTACGGCCGCTACCTTGCCGGGCTCCTGCCCGCCTGCGCCTACCTGGCCGCGCGCTCGCTCTCCGCGCTCGGGCGGGGACGCTTCGCGCTCGTCGCCGCCCTGACCGCGCTGGCCGCGGCCGGCAACGCGCTCTTCCTGCTTCCGCTCAAGGCCGCGCGGGCCCTGGCCGCGCCCGGGCTCCCGGCCGAGTCGGTCTCCGGCATGATGCGCCGCCGCCTGCGCGACCTGCCCCTGCGCTCGGACCTGTCGCTTTTCGCCGAGGAGCTCGCCTCCGGGCCCCGGGGCTACGTCGAGTCCGTCGCCGCGGCCATGGCGGCGGGAGGGGGCAAGACGTTCTTCGCCGACGGCGACGAACTCTCGCTCCTGTTCGCGACGGGTCTTCGGCCCGTCTACCCGGGCGAGTTCGCCTCCATTGAGCCGGACTGGCTCCTGCCCTCGCCGTGGCTGGCGCTCGACCCGGCCTCCGCCCGGCGCGTCGAGACCCTCGCGGCCTCGGGGCGCTACGTCCGCGTCCCGATCCCGGCGCCGCGCCTGCTCTGGCAGAACAACCCGGACCCGCTGTTTCGCGACTTTTCCCCGCGACGCGGCCCCCTGCCGCTCCTGCGGCGCCGCCCCTGATCCGAAATTGATTCCTTAGGTCGCGAATGATAAAATGCCCGCGCCGTTCTTTTTCGGCGTCCTCACAGCCCAGTTGGCGCAGCGGTAGCGCGTTCCCTTGACATGGGAAAGGTCATAGGTTCAAATCCTATACTGGGCACCATTTTTATTTCTGCTACACTGGACTGATGACCGGCCGTCTCCTGTTTGCGTTGTCGCTGGCCGCGGTCCTTGGCGCCGGCGCGGCGGCGCAGACCGTCCGGGAGAACGCGCAGAAGGCGTTCGACGAGTTGGACCGCGAGGCCGGCGAGCAGAGCCCTCCTCCCGCTGCGCGCAAGCCGGAGCCGAGCAGGCCGGCGCGGGTGAAGCCGGCCGAACCGCCGAAGCCTGAGAGTCCCGCGAAGCCGAAACCTCCAGCCGCGCCGGAAGCGCCCGTCAAATCCGAACCTCCGGCGAAAACGCAGCCCGCCGTGAAGCCGCCGGCCCAGGCCGCGCCCGCGGCCGCCGCGGCGCCGCCCGAGATCTCGACGTCCGCCGCTGCGGCCAATCCCGGCGTGGAATTTGTCTCGCGCCTGCGCGCGAAGGGGAATCTCGCGGCGGGAACCGAGTCGCGCCTGAGCCTGGCCGACGGGGCGTCCCTGACCGTTCCCGCGGGAGCGCTGGACGTCTCGGTCGAGGGTTCGCTGGAGCGCTTGGACGCGGCGTCCGCCGCCGAGGATTTCCTGCGCGTCTACGACGTGCGCCTGGGGGGCGCTTCCCTGCGCAAGAAGGCCAGCCTGGTTTTGCCCCTGGAAGGCGACGCGCCGTTGGGCGAGGTTCTCCATTACGACGAGGCGCGCAAGCGCTGGGAGCCGGTGCCCGCGGCGCTCTCCGCCGACAAAAAAAGCGTCGCGCTGGCGCTCGACCGGTTTTCCCCGGTGGCGATCAGCCAGCCGGGGCGCTTGGGGAAGGAGCCTGCGGCCGCCTCCGCGAGCGGCAAAAAGGCCGGGCCGCTCGAGGTTCCCTACTACCATCAGGGCTCGACCATGTGGTGCTGGGCCGCCGCGATGTCCATGCTCGAGGGCTACTACGGGCGCATGACCAAGATCTGGGAGCCCGCGGCGCATTTTCAGATGGGTCCTCACGAGGGGCTCTATCTTCCGGCGCCCCGGCTCAGCGCCTATCTGCGGGAGAAATGCCCGGCCTGCGCCGCCGAGTACAAGATCTTCTACCTCCAGTCCTCGCTCGACGCGTACGTGAGGTCCCAGCTCGACCAGGGGCGGCCGGTTTGGGTGGACTTGACGTCCGCCGTGCACGCGGTGGTCGCCGTCGGCTACGACGCCGACGACATCTACGTCCATGATCCCTCCGGGGCGCTGATCGCGCAGACGCGCGGCATCCGGGCGCTGGACTCCGCCTACCAGGCGTGGGGCGCCGGCGCGCTCAAGGGCATCAACCTCGGCGCCTATGCCATCGCCTGGGATAAATGGGATTTCAGCGTCTGGGACGCCATCCGGCGCAACCTGGCCATGCCCGACGACAAGGTCCATTGGCAGTGGGGGCATTTGAACCCGGTGCGTCTGCTCGTTCCGTCGGTCTACGCGGTCTCCCTGAGCGCGCCCGCGGGCGCGCGCAAGCCGCTTTCGCTGACGCTGTTTCCGGCCGAGGAGAGTCCCGCCAGCTTCGGGGTCGCGCACAGCGCGCGCGACAATGCGGCCAAGCTCGACGTGGGTTTTCACTGGGATGGGCGCGCGCCCGGCGGAACGGCGTTCCGGCACGTCGGCGATCCGCATCGCGCGGGCATGCTGTGCAACGGGGACTCCATCGAGTTCGTGCGCCCGTTCGTGTCCAACACCTCGGATCACAACCTGCCGGCGGAGTTGACGGTGCTTTTGGACGGCCGGGCCGTCGCGCGCAAGGCGCTGACGCTGGAGAGGCGGCTGGTGCACGTGCCGGTCATGATCCCCGACACGGAGTTCCTCCAGCCGGTCCGCTTCCTCGAGGCGCCCGTCCCGCTGGGCCCGCACGAGTTGGCCTTCGAGCTGGCGAGCGGGGGGAAGACGATGGACCGCGCCGCGCTGGCCGTGACCGTCGCCCCGGAGCAGGTCGCCGGAGTCAAGGTCCGGGAGGACGCGGCCGGGGAGGCGACGGTGAGCTGGGACGCCAACGCCGAGGAGAAAATGCCGGACGCCGACATCGTCTATCGCGTCTTCCGCACGCCGCGCATGGACCGGAATTTCGGCAAGCGGCTGGGCGAGACCGAACCCGGCCAGCATCGCCTCAAGATCAAGGCCGAGGATAAGCTCAAGGGCCAGTACTACACGGTTTGGGCCCACGACCGCAAAACGGGGCTCGGCAGCCAGTACGCCGTCTACCGCCAGATCGAGAAAGACGCGCCGGCCGGCCCCGAGGAATGGACGCTCGTGGAGACGTCTTTCGAGGTTTGGGACGGCAAGACCATGGAGGACGGCCAGCGGGCCTTCTCCGCGGGGCGCTCCGCGCTCACGCCCTCGAAGCTCTCGAGCTGGAAGATCGACGAAAACGAGTTCAGCTTCTTCAACAGCTCATCCCAATTCAAGATCAGCGCGCGCTGGGACGCCATGCCCAAGAGCGTCACGCTCGGCAAGAGCTTCCCGTTCGCCTTGGAGGCCTCCATTGACGGCCCGCAAAGCGCGAACATCGGCTTTACGCCGGTCGGCCCGATGTGCGAGTGGGACATCGCCCTCAAAAACGCCGACCCCGCGGTGAAGTCCCTGAGCCTGGGCCTGCAGAAATGCGACGGCGCGGTCCCGCCGCGCGTGTTCCGCATCGACCTGGCCGGGGGCAAGGACAAGCCCAAGGTCCAGTCCGCGAAGATGGAGTTCGCGCTGACCGTGCGCAAGACCCACTACACCTCCAAGAGCGGCCCGGGCGAGACGGCCCCGCTGTTCCTGGAGGTGAACTGCGGGAATCTCGCTAAGATCCATTGGGCGTTTCAGAAGGCGTCTCCCGCGCCCGCCGCCAAGCCTCAAAATTGATTCCGCGTTCCGCGAATGATAGGATGCCTCCGGCGTCCTTCAAGTCCAGTTGGCGCAGCGGCAGCGCGTTTCCAGTTCAGCCTTGACAAGAGCGACTAGACGACTACAATAGAGATGACATGAAGAAAATAGTTAAGTCTCAGGTCAGCTTCGTCGTCATGCGCGAAGGCATCCATTTTGTTGCCTATGCTCCCGCGCTCGATATGGCTACGTCAGGCCGCACCTATGCGGAAGTTGAGCGCCGCTCCAAGGAACTCATCCAGATTTTCATTGAGGAAACTTTGCGGCACGGAACGATGGATGAGGCGCTTGAAGGATTGGGTTGGAAAAAGATTGCAAAGACCATCAGCGGCCACCCGCCGCATTGGGTGCCGCCGCAGGTCGTGGGCCAGATCACTCAGCCGATGCACATTCCTGTAGGCGTGCAGGCTTAACCGCTCCCAGTCGTGGAGATTCACTGGCGGCGATTCGAGAAGTTCATCCTGCATGTCGGCTGCCATTTTGTCCGGAAAAAAGGCGACCACCGAATCTATTGGCGCGAGGGCCTCACGCGTCCCGTCGTTTTCCCTGAAGAACGCGCGATCCGCGACATGATCATCGCCACCAATCTGCGTACGCTGGGCATGGACCGGCGGGAATTCCTCGACATCCTGCGGAATTTATAGCGATCTTGGCGCCATTTCCCAATGGGGCGCGTCCCTATTCTGCCCCCATGTCGTTTATGGCATGGTACACGTCCCGGGCAGCGCGTCTTGTGTCGGCCCCGTCGGTTTGCAGGGATGCCTCTTCGAGCTTCCGCAGCATCCTCGCCGCGAGGGTGGATCGGAAGCGCGGGTTCGCGATGCGCCCAGCGAGCGCGATCAGAATGGGCGCGGTTTGCGGATTGAAAGTCTCTACTAAGGCCGCCGCCATTGACGCGCGTTCTCTCCGAGTCAGGGCGGTCAGCAGTTCCTCCAACTCCGCATGTCGCCCCGGGGCCGCCAACGCCGCAAAATCTTCCTGCGTTTGAGCGAGCCTCGGCGCCGCGGCCGCGGCGCGCGCGGCATTGAACGCGGGCGCCCCGACTTCGGCCCTGCGCGCCTGGGCGCCGGCATAATCGGCCCGCGCTCTTTGCAGCTTTCGGTCCGCGACCCGCCGCCACTGCTGAAGATCGGCATGGTCCGGGTGGAAGCGCGCGAAGCGGGCGATGATCCAGCCGAGCCCGGCCAGTCGATTGCGTTGGCCGCGCAGGAGGCCCATCGCGGCGCCGTCGGGATCGGCCAGCGCCAGATCGGCCGCGCGGTCGGCCAGCGTTTTTAAGGCTGCTTCGGTCGCTGGATCCAGCGGTTGGGGCGGGCTGGCGAGCGTATAGGCCATTCTTTGCAGCCAGTCAAAGTTATTGTCCTGTCTTGCCAAAACGGGGGCATCCAGCGTGTACGGCACGGGATAGTCTTGCCGCGCGCGGTTGGCCTTCGCCCTCGCCATGAGCCGGCGCGCCTTCAGGGTCGAGCGCAAGGTGTGTAGTCCTTGAGCGACCTCCTCGTTCCAATGCCGTAATTCCGGGTCTTCCGGGAGGAGGAGGGCGCAGGCTTGAAATACGGCGGCATGCCGCTCCAGCGCCTGGAGATGTTCCCGCACTGTTTCGGAGTCGGCCGGCTTCGGGGAAGGGCGCGCGTGGCGGTCATGGATTTCGCGCAGTTCGTCGCGGAGCGCCGGATTCCGCGCGGCTTCCCGTCCGGCTCGGATCAATTCCGGCAGCGCCCGGGACCAAGCGGCCGCCTGGGCCGCAAGATCGTCGTGCTCCGGCCAAGCGGCCAAGACGTCCTCACCCAAGGTTCTCAGCGCCAGGAGACGGAATAGGGCGTCGCGCCGGCGAAGCGCCTGGAATAACCCCAACTCCGGAGGAGTCCTCGCGATCAGGCCGTTTCCATCGCGATCCAGCAGGGCGATGAACCGCCCCAGCGCGTCCCTGCCCGCGTGGGCTCTGTGGCTCCAGGAGTCGTTCGCGGACGGCGGCTCGATCGCGGCCACGGGCGAGTCGGCAAGCCCCTCGGCGATATACCGAGCCTGGTCGGAGATCCGCTGGTGGATGTTTTGCGCCTCGGCGGACTCCGTTTCGGGGAGCCAGCCGCGGTGCGACTCGCGCAAACGGTGGAGAGTCGCGGCCAAGTCCAGCAATTCTCGGTGCTGAGCAGGGGAGAGGCTTGGCAGAGCGGCGAGCAGGTCCGCGCGGGCTTTGGCCGCGCGCACCCGACGCATCAGATCGCCGGGGACGTCGCGGGCGGCGAGCGCGAACAAAAAAGGACGCTGCCTTGATCTCGCAAACATCCCAGGCGATACCTCCAAAGGGCCGGCAAGCCGTTGGATTGCGGGCGTCAAGAGGGCAAACTTGTCGGAAGCGGAGAGAGCCGAGCCCGACAGCGCGGCCGCGACCTGAGGCGGAAGTCCCAGGTCATCGAGAGAGTATTTCTGGAGAAAAGAATCTATGGGCGCCTCCCACGGGCCCAAGGGGACGCTGTAGGTTCCGATCTCGGGCACGGTCTCGACGGCTTGGCGGGCGGCGCCGCCTTGGGCGCCGGCGGGATGCGGCGCGCTCACGAGCGCGGCGGCCACGAGGAGCGGGAGAGTGAGGCGCATCTCCATGGGGGGATTGTAGCAGTCCGGCCGCGTCCGGCGCCGTAACATCCCGGCGCTTGTGGAGCGGGCGAGCGAATGTTATCATGACGCCCGCAAAGAAAATGGCGATTTTATCGGCCGATCCGGGCTCGCGGGAGGCGTTGGACGCGCTGCGGCACTCCTGCGCGCACGTCATGGCGCAGGCCGTCCAGGAGCTCTTCCCGGAGACCAAGCTGACGATCGGGCCGGCCATCGAGAACGGCTTTTATTACGATTTCGACTCCCCGCACCGCTTCACGGAGGAGGACTTTCCGGCCATCGAGAAGCGCATGCGCCAGATTGCGGAGCAGAACCTGCCCTTCGTCGGTAGGGAGGTGAGCTACGAGGAGTCCAAGGCATTCTGGTCGGCGCGCGGCGAGAAATTCAAGCTGGAGATTCTGGAAGGTTTTAAAGACCAGAAGCTGACGCATTATTCGCACGGGAGTTTCACGGACCTCTGCCGCGGCGGCCACGCGCCCGACACGCGGGGCATCCGCCATTTCAAGCTGCTTTCCGTGGCCGGCGCCTATTGGCGCGGCGACGAGAAAAACCCCATGCTGCAGCGCCTCTACGCGACAGCATGGACCACGAGCGAGGCATTGGCCTCGCACTTGCGCCTATTGGAGGAAGCCAAGAAGCGCGACCACCGCAAGCTCGGACCGGCGCTGGGCCTCTTCAGCATCGAGGACCTGGCCGGCCCGGGCCTGATCTTCTGGCACCCCAAGGGCGGGCGCGTGCGGCTGATCATGGAGGATTGGCTTAAGGGCGAGGCGCTCAAGCGCGGCTACCAGATGGTCTACACGCCCCATATCGCCAACGTGGACCTCTGGCACACCTCCGGCCACACCAGCTTCTACCGCGAGAACATGTTCGGCGCCATCGAGGTGGAGAAGGCCGACTACCAGCTCAAGCCGATGAACTGCCCGTTCCACATCCTCATCTATAAGAACGCTTTGCGCAGCTATAAAGAGCTGCCCTTGCGTTTCGCCGAGCTGGGCACGGTGTATCGCTACGAGCGCTCGGGCGTGCTCCACGGCCTCATGCGCGTGCGGGGATTTACCCAGGACGACGCGCATATCTTCTGCGCGCCCGACCAGATCGAGAGCGAGATCGAGGGCTGCGTGGACTTCGCGCTGGAGGTCTTCAAGACCTACGGCTTCGAGCAATACGCCGTGGAGGTCTCCACCTGGGACCCGGCCAAGAAAGCCGACTATTCCGGGGAGGCTCCGGATTGGGAGCGCGCCACGGGGGCCCTAGAGGCCGTGCTCCAGCGGCGCGGCATCCCCTACAAACTTTGCCCGGGCGAGGCCGCCTTCTACGGCCCCAAGATCGACATGAAGCTCATTGACGCGATCGGCCGGGCCTGGCAGCTCTCCACGGTGCAGTTCGACTTCAACCTGCCCAAGAAATTCGAGCTGGAATTCGTGGGCTCCGACGGCGCCCGCCACCGTCCGCTGATGGTGCACCGCGCGCTCTACGGCTCCATCGAGCGCTTTTTCGGTATTTTGGTCGAGCACTATGCCGGCGCTTTCCCGCTTTGGCTGGCCCCGGTCCAGGTCAAGGTTCTGACCTTGACCGACGCCCAGGCCGGCCCGGCCGAGGCGCTCAAGACGGCGCTGGAAGCCGCGGGCCTGCGCGTCGAGCTGGACCTGCGCCCCGAGAAGATCGGCCACAAGATCCGCGAGGCGGCCTTGGAGAAGATTCCCTACATGGTCGTGCTCGGGCCCAAGGACGTGGCGGCCGGCACTTTGGCCGTGCGCCTGCGCGACGGCCGCCAATTCGCGGGCGTCGCCCCGGAGGATTTCGCGCGCCGCCTGGTCGAGGAGGCCGCGCGGCGGCTGTCCGCCCCGGCCTGGGAGGCGGCGTGAGGGCTCCGCGCCTGGCCGCCGCCGTCCTGCTCCTGGCCGCCCCCGCCCGGGCCTTGTTCGGCTGGGGCAAGCCGGCCTTCGACGCGCAGGCCGAGGACGCCGCCTTCTCCGCGGCCACCCAGCTCTTCTCGGAGACGGGGCGCGACAAGCTCGCGGTCGTCGAGGCGCTGCAGGCTTTCCTCCGGCAGTTCCCGCGCAGCCCGCGCGCCGCCGACGCCCGGTTCCTGGTGGGGGAGGCCAGCCTCCAGCGGGCGCTCTCCATCCTCAAGGACGAGGCGGCCGCTCGCAAGGCCTCGCCGGCACGAATGCTCGCGCCCCGCAACCCCGCGGCGGCCGCGGCGCTGGAGGACGCGCGCAAGGCCTTCGCCGCGCTGGTCGGCGACAAGGCGTCGGGTCTGGCGTCCTCGGCCCGGTACCGGCTGGGGGAGGTCGCCTATAACGAGAAGGACTGGTCGCGCGCCGCCGCGGAGTTCCAGCGCGTGGACGCGGATTTCCCCAAGGACTACATAGATCCCGAGGCGATCCTGGGGCTGGCCTACGCCCACCTCGCCCTGGAGGACTTTCCGCAGGCGGAGTCCTACCTTTTCCTGCTGGGCGAGACCTACCCGTCCTTCCTGAACGAGCCCGCGGTCCTCTACGCCCGGGGGCTCCTGGCCCTGCGCAAGGGCGACTACTCCGAGGCGGAGCGCGCCTTCAAGGAGGTCAAGAGCGCCGAGGCGCAGTACTACCTGGGCAAGACCTACCTGCTCTCCAAGCGCGCCTACCTGGCCGCCGCCGCCTTCGAGACGCTGACCCGGACCTACCCGGACTCCGAGCTCCGCGAGGAGGCCCAGTTCTTCATCGGGGACGCCTTCTTCCTGGCCGACGACTTCAAGGGCGCCATCGCCAAGTACCAGGCCTTCATCGAGGCCAATCCCCGCAGCCCCCTGCGCACGGCGGCGCTCTTTCGCGTCGGCGCCTCCTACTTCCAGAGGAAGGATCACGTCGAGGCGCGCGCCAACTTCCAGTCTCTGCTCGACCGTTACCCGGCCGATTTCTTCGCGCCCCTCGCGCAGTACTTCATCGCCGAGTCCTACCTGGCCGCCGGCCAGGTCCGGGAGGCCCTCTTCGCCTACACCAAGGCCCTCACTCAGTTCCCGGACGCCGCCAACGTCGGGCCGCCGGCCCGCTTCCGGCTGGCTTGGTGCCAGGCGCAAGTGGGCGATTACGGCCAGGCGGTTCAGACGGCGGCCAAATTCCTGGCCCTTCATCCCGGGCACGCGCTCGCCAAGGACGTCGATCTCGTCATGGCCAACGCGCAGATCAAGCTCCAGCGCGTTCCCGAGGCCATGGCCTCCTTCCAGCGCATCATCGACCTGGCGCCCTCCTCCGACGTCGCCGAGCAGGCCCTGTTCTCCATGCTCAAGCTCCAGTACGAGCAGAAGGCCTACAACTCGATCGTGACCTCCTACCAGTTCATCTTTCGGCACATGCCGCCCTCCCGGTCGAAGTGGCGGTCGCTGAGCTATCTCTACGCCGCGGAGGCCTACCTCGCCATCAACCAGGTGGACGAGGCGCGGGTCATCTACGACATGGTCCTCAAGGTTTATCCCGACGACTCCGCCGCCTTCTACGCCCAGGACGGCCTGGCCTGGAGCTACGCCTACAAGAGGGAGGACGCCCTCGCTCTGGAGGCGCGCCGCAAGCTCAAGGACATGCTGTCCGTGGCCTCCTCCTCCTTTTCCTTCTCGGGCCTCAACGAGCTGGGCATCGCCGACTCGATGTTCAACCAGAAGAGCTACGACGACGCCTACCAGCTCTACGCGAAGTTCGCCGCGGACAACCCGACCGCGCCGCAGGCGCCGTCCGCCCTTTACCGCGCGGGCTTGAGCTCCTATCGCCAGCGCTACTACACCCAGGCCATCGAGCTCTGGCGCAGGCTCGTCGCCCAATATCCGGCCGCGCCGGACGCCGCCGACGCGCGGGCCAAGGTCGCCGATACGCTCTTTCGCGCCCAGAAGTACCCGGAGGCCGTCGCCGCTTACCGCGAGATCCTCGCGGCCGCCCCGGCCGACTCGGCCGCTCCGCTGGCGCGCTTGCGCATCGCCCAGGCCGCCTACAACGCCAAAGACGACGCGGGCGCGGTCAAGGCGGTCCAGGAGCTCGTCGCCGCCTTCCCGGCGGCCCCGGAGGCCAACGACGGCCTCGACATCCTGGAGGGCGTCTTCGACCGCTCGCCGGGCATCGACTACAAGACGGGCCTGCGCGCGCTGATCGCGTCCCATCCCGGCTCGCCGATCGCGGGCGAGGCGCAGTTCCGCCTGGCGCGCCGCGCCTTCGAGGCCAAGGACTACGCGACCGCCGCGGCCGAGTTCCAGAAATTCTCCGTGGACTTCACCGGCCACCGCGAGCTGGCCAAGGCGCAGTTCTACCTGGGAGAGAGCGCCTTCAGCCTCAAGCGCTGGCAGGACGCCGTCCCCGCCTACGAGCGCCTGCTCGACAACTTCGACAAGAGCGCCGAGACCCCCACGGCCCTTTTCCACCTCGCCGGAGCCTACTTCGCGCTGGACCGCCACGAGGAGGCGACCCGCGCCTACGCGCGCCTGACGGAGGAGTACCCGTCCTCGGAGCTGTCCGGCCCGGCCCAGTTCAACTTGGCGCTGGCCTCCAAGAAGCTGGGCAAGCTCGACTTGGCCCAGTACTCCTATCAGAAGTACGCGGCCCAGGCAAAGCCGGGCGATCCGCAGGCCCAGAGCGCGCTCTGGGAAATCTACCAGATTCAAAGGGACCGCAAGGAGTTCGAGGGCGCCGTCGCCACGCTCGCCCAGCTCCGCGCCGGGGCCGCCTCGGACGCCGCGCTGGCCCTGGAGACCTACTACCGGGAGGGCGAGGCGCGCCTGGCCTCCGGACGTCCGGACGAGGCCCTGCTCGTCTGGGAGAAGATGCGGGCCCTGCGGCCCGCCGACTCCCAGTTCCGCCTGCAGGCCCTCGTCAAGCTCGGCGAGGCCTACGAGAAGGCGGGCGACGCCGCCGCCGCCGCGGGCGTCTACGAGGACCTGGCCAGGGCCGCTCCCAAGGAGATGGCCAAGACCGCGGCCGCGCGCGCCGCGGCCCTGCGCAAGGGCCTCGACCCTTCGGGCTCGGCACAGATGCGGCTGAGGAAGGCCTCGCAGCATCCAGTCAAGCGCTAGGGGTTGCAATCAAATAATATGACCATTTTGGCGATCCGAGTCTGTGGCGATTTCGAGGCGCGACGAGGGAGCATAGCCGCAGGCTATGTGACCGAGGAGCAACGAAGAAATAGACCAGAATCGGGTCGCCCCATAGGGGACGGACGATTTTGGGCTGCGCCCGCGTCGCTCGTCGCTCACATACCGCTGCGGGTATGCTCGCTCCTCGCTCCTTGGCTCGCTCCAAAATCGTCCGTCCAAAACGGTCATATTATTTGATTGCAACCCCTTAGGAGGATTGATGGGAAACATTCACATCCTGGCGATTTTCCGCGAGAGCTCCACGTTGGTCGTCCTGCTGCTCATGTCCGTGCTCTCGCTGACCTTCGCGCTGGAGCGCTGGTGGGCCTTCCGCGGGGCCGAGGCGCGCGCCGACGGCGTCCTTGACGCCGTGCGCGGTCTGTTGGGCGGCGGGGGCAAGCCCGAGGCTGCCGCGGAGTGGTGCCGGGCCCATCCCTCGGCCGTCGCGGAGGTCGTGCGCTACGGCCTGCTTCACGCCGGGTCCCCGCGCAAGGATCTCGAGGAGCTGATGCTCTCCAAGCTCAAGGAGGAGCGCCTCAGGCTCGAGCGCTTCCTGGGCGTGCTGGGCACGATGGGCAACATCGCGCCGTTCGTCGGCCTCTTCGGCACCGTCGTGGGCATCATCAAGGCTTTCCGCGACCTGGCGGCCTCCGGCACGGGCGGCCCGGCGGTCGTCGCCCAGGGCATCGCCGAGGCCCTGGTGGCCACGGCCGCGGGACTGCTCGTGGCCATTCCCGCGGCGATCCTCTACAACTACTTCATGGGCCGGCTCAAGCGCGTCACCGTGGAGATGGAAGTGGCCAGCTCCCGCCTCCTGGTGGCGCTCGGAGCCAGGTAGCGGGGGCGTCATGGCCGGCGGGGGAGCTGGAAGCGGGGAGCCGATCACCGCGATCAACGTCACGCCCTTGGTGGACGTGTGCCTGGTGCTGGTCATCATTTTCATGGCCGTGGCGCCCATGGCCGTGACCCTCGGCATCTCGGTCCTGGAGACCCGCCCCTCCAACGCCGAGGGCAAGGCCTCGGCCGACGAGAACGTGAACGTGCGCATCGCGGCCGACGGATCCATCGCGGTCAACGGCCGGCGCACCGACGGGCTGACCTTCCAGCGCGCGCTCCTGGAGGCGCTGGCCCGCAGCAAGGACCGCCTGGTCATCGTCAGCGCCGACGCGGCCAACAAGGTCGGCTTGATCGTGGACGTCCTTGACGAGTCGCGCCAAGCCGGCGCGGCCAAGCTGGCGCTGACGCGCGCCTCGGAGGGGGGCTGATGGCCGGCGTGAGCCTCGACGAGGCCCCCATCACCGACATCAACATCACGCCCCTGGTGGACGTGTGCCTGGTGCTGGTCATCATCTTCATGGTCACCGCGCCGCTTTTCTCCGATCCCGCCATCAAGGTCCGCCTGCCCTCGGCCCGGACGCACGAGGGCGAGGAGACCGACAAGGTCACGCTCACGCTGGCCAAGGACGGCCGCACGGCGCTCGACCAGGAGACCTTCGCGGACGTCCGGGACCTGGAGGCGCGCCTCAAGGCCAAGCTCGCCGCCAGCGGCTCCAAGCTCGTGATCCTGCGCGCCGACGCGGATGCGGAGTACGGGCCGCTCACGGACCTCATGTCCCGCGCCAAGGACGCGGGCGCCCAGTCGCTGACCATCGCCACGGAGCGCCGCAAATGACCGGGCGCCTTCCGGGGTGGGCGGCGGCGTCGCTGGCCCTGCACGCGGGCCTGCTGGCCGCCTTCGGCTTTTTGGCCCGGCAGACCCCCGCGCGCGCGCGCCAGGTCGCGGTCGGCGGCGTCGAGATTCTCATCCGCGCGCCCGCGCCGCGCGCGTCCGCGGGAGCCGCGCCCAAGCCGCTCTCCACTTTCGACTTTCTCAAGCTGGCGCTTCCTTCCGCTGCGCGCGCGACCGCGCCCGCCGCCCTGGACGCGAAAATCCCGGCGCCGCGCCGCGCCGCGCCCGTCGCGATGCCCAAGCTGGAGGAGCTCGTCCGGCGCGATCTTCCCAAGCTCGAGGCCCTCGATCTCTCCCGCGAGCGCGCGGTTTCCGCCGCGGCCCTGAAGACGCGCGTCGAGATTCGGCGCCGAGCCGCGGCGACGCTGGCGGCCCTGCCGCGGCTCGAGGACGTCGGGCGCCGGCGCGTGCGCGACCTGCCGCAGGCCTTGACCCTGGAGGAACGCCGGCAAGAGGCCGTCTCGCTTCAAGGGCTGGGCGACGCCGTCCCCAAGCCGCCCGGCCGCCGCGAAGCCCTGGCCGCGGCCGAGGCGCTCAAGGACGCCGCGCCCGCGTCGCCGGAGCCGCCGCGCCGGGGGCTGGCCGCCATCCTGCCCCGGCGGGACGCGGATTTGTCCTACCGCGCCGCGCCGGCTCCCGCGTTCGCGCCCCTGGCGGCCGCGCCCAAGCTGGAGCGCCGCCAGGCCGCGGCCGTGGACGCCTCCAAGCCCAAAGGCGTCGAGATCGCGGGCCCGCTCGCCGGCCGCCGGGTCGTCGCCTCCGTCGTGCCGCCCTTCCCGGCCTGGGCCCGCGCTCAGGGCGTGCTGGAGGCGGCGGTGGCCATCCGCTTCTCCGTCGATCCTTCCGGCGCCGTCCTGCCCGAGATGAGCGTCGAGAGGACCTCGGGGTCCGGCCGCCTGGACCGCCTGGCCATGGACGCCCTCCAGGGCTGGCGCTTCGAGCCCCTGGGCGGCGTCGGCGCCCAATGGGGCGTGATCACCTTCCGCTTCCTGCTGGAGTAAACCCTATGAACATTCTCGTCGCGCTGATCTTCGCCGTCCCGGCCCCGGTCCAGGGAGCGCCCGAGCCGGGCGCCTCCAGCGGGTTCGTCGCCGCCGCCATGCCCGCCGAGGTCGTGATCAAGGGAGAGGGCGTCTCCCAACTCGGGGGGGTCAAGCCGCCCCTGCAGATCGCGGTCGACGAGTTCGAGACCATTCGCGACGACCTCAGGCCCGACCCGGCCCTGCTGTTGTCGGCCTCGCCGCTGGCGGCCGCCTGGCGCAGTACCCATCCGGAATTCCTGATGAACGAACGGGTCATCCAGCCCTGGCGCCTGCCCTTCAGCCAGCGGGCCGGAGTCTCCCTGCGCGTGCGCGAGCAGCTCGAGGGCCTGCTCGGGACCAGGCTCGATGACGCGGCCGCCCGTCCGTGGGGCTGGAGCCTGACCCTCGCCGACGAGGAGGGGCGCGTCTTCCACCACGCCGAGGGCGCGAAAAATCCGCCCGTGGAGATCGTGTGGAGCGGCCGCAGCGACGCGGGCGAGTGGGTGCGCGCCGGCCGCTCCTACTCGGCCGTCTACGCCTTCACCGGCCCCGACGGCGCGCCGCGCACCAGCGTGGGCAAGCCGCTGCTCTGGAAGGGCGTCGTCCATCAGGAGGACACGGGCCTCTATCTCAGCCTGGACTCCTCGGCGCTCTTCGGGACCGACCGCGCCGCTTCCGACGTCCAGGCCCCCGTTGGGACCGACCTCCTGCGCTCCGCCGCCGACCTCGTCAAGCGCCGCTACGCCGGCATCCCGATCTCGGTGCGCGCCTTCGCCGACACCAAGGAGCTCGGCGCGGCCCAAGCCGCGGGCATCCGGGATTTTCTTCTGCGCGAGTTCATGATCGCCCCGCGCAACGTCGCGATCGACTCCGCCCGCGCGCCCTTCTCCGATCAGCGCGTCGAGATCGTTTTGCTCAACCGCTGAGGGTATTCATGAGGGTGCTTCTTCTGCTTGCGCTTGTTTCCAACAGCGCATGGCCGGCGACGCCTGCTTCCGTCGAATATCAAGACATCCCGACCCGCTATGATCTCCCGGGTGACATGGAGGCGGACCCGGGCTCCACCGTCGATCCCAACTTGCCGTCGAGCTCCTTGGCTCGGATCATCTGCACGGATGAGAATCTTCAGCGGCGCGTCGATGCCATTCGTCGGCTCAGCCGCCTCAGGGAGGCGTATCCTCCCGACCTCGCTTTTTTCGAAGACAACGAAGCGCGCCTGATTGTCGCCGACTGCTTGATGGCCGACGCGACGGACTTGAAACTGCGGCGCATCGGAATTTTTACTGGGTTTAGTCGCACTTACAGCTCCGTTGCAAGCTCGTTGCCTTACCATTCCGAGGATCCGCGTTTGTGGCATTTTTGGGATCAAGTCGAGTCCGTGCGCCGGCGCGGTCTCTCCGACCGGGATTCCAGGCTCAAGGAATATTTCGAACGTTATGTGTCGATGGGCAAGGATCCGGATTGGATGACGGAAATGGTCGTCATGCAAGCGGCCACGACGGCTCTGATCGAACGTTTCCCGCGCTTGGAATCAGAACTGCGGTTCCGTTTGAATCTTATCTTGCAGACCCAGGAGGCCCAGGAAAAGGTGCGCGACCATTTTCTGAAGGACGCTGAAAAACACTCTCCGGCCAAATACTGGCCCCAATTTCGACGCGCCAACGAGCAGAACCTGATTTACCGTTCTCACGTGCTTTGGACGAATATCTATCCCAAGGCCTTGATTGAACTGCTCGGACAAAAAGAGGCCGCCCAGCTGAGCCTTCTCAAGGTCAAGGAAGTCAAATTAGGCTGGCCGGACTACCGCCGCCGATAAACGGTCCCTGCCTGCTGGCGGACGATGCGACGTGTCAACTCATCTAAAAATGTGACCGAAGGATAAGCCGTTCCGTTGGCCGTGTTTGCGTTGTCGTCATCAGTTGACGTTGAGCCTGCTCTCTCTTGCCCACTGCACCCCGATCTTGT